>JAAUPI010000334.1 GCA_012035135.1 Microcoleus sp. CSU_2_2 | reverse complement strand
ACGTGCAAGTGCTGTGGAAGTTGTGGCTAAAAACTGTTTTTGGGATTGGAAAGTCTTAACCAAAAAAGCGCGATCGTGCTGTGCTGGGGGTATGCTAGGGGTCTAGGTGAATTTTCCTGTACATCAAGAAACCCGATATCTGCGATAAACTACTATTCGACAAGTCACTTCGAGGTTTCAGATAAGATGAGTTCTCCTGCTACCGCTGTTCCCTCCGATATCGATCCGCTATCGACTCAGGCGCCTACAGTCTCAAGTTTGACGACATCAGACGCTGCTTTTGCGAAGGCTACTCAACTTCCACAGAAATCTTGGACGATCGAAGATAGCGAGAAACTGTACCGAATTCAAGGTTGGGGCGAACCATATTTCTCGATCAATGCCGCCGGTCATGTTACAGTTTCTCCCAAGGGCGATCGCGGCGGTTCCCTCGACTTGTGCGAACTGGTAGAATCTCTCAAACAGCGAAATTTGGCACTGCCGCTGCTGATTCGATTTTCTGATATTTTGGAAGACCGGATCGAACGGCTAAATTCTTGTTTTGCTAGGGCGATCGCTCGCTACAATTACAAAAATGTCTATCGCGGTGTTTTTCCAGTTAAATGCAACCAGCACCGACAATTGATTCAAGATTTGGTGCGTTTCGGTCAACCTCACCATTTCGGATTGGAAGCTGGATCGAAACCGGAATTAATGATCGCTTTGGCAACCTTAAAAACGCCCGGTGCTTTGTTAATTTGCAACGGTTATAAAGACCGAGAATATGTGGAAACCGCCATTTTAGCGCAGCGGCTGGGGCAAACTTCCGTAATTGTGTTGGAGCAAATTGAGGAAGTGCAACTGGCAATTGTCGCTAGCAAAGCATTAGGAATTAAACCTGTTTTAGGAGTGCGAGCAAAGCTCACTACTAAAGGTGTTGGCCGCTGGGGAGGTTCGACGGGCGATCGAGCAAAATTTGGCTTGACTATTCCGGAAATTATCCAGGCTGTAGGCGAACTGCAAAAAGCAGGAATGCTGGATTGTTTGCAATTATTGCACTTCCACATCGGCTCTCAAATTTCATCAATTAGCGTCATTAAAGAAGCCATTCGAGAAGCCAGTCACATTTATGTAGAATTGGCTAAATTGGGAGCTAATATGAAATATTTGGACGTAGGTGGCGGACTCGGCGTTGACTACGACGGCTCTAAAACTAACTTCCACGCTTCCAAAAATTACAATATGCAGAACTACGCTAACGATGTAGTAGCGGGAGTTAAGGATGCTTGCGACGAGCGAAAATTGCCAGTACCAATTTTGATTAGCGAAAGCGGGCGGGCGATCGCTTCTCATCAATCAGTGTTAGTGTTTGATGTACTTGGTACTAGCGATGTTCCCAGAGAAATACCCGAACCTGTAGACGAAAACGCGCACCAAATTCCCCGCAATCTCTACGAAATCTACCAGTCGATCGGACCGGAAAATTACCAAGAAGTCTATCACGATGCTATTCAGTTTAAGGAAGAAGCAATCAGTTTATTTAACTTAGGCTACTTGGGAATTGCGGAACGAGCTAAAACCGAACAGTTGTACTGGGCTTGCTGCCATAAAATACAGTCGATCGCACGACAAAAAGAATATGTCTCGGACGATTTGGAAGAATTAGAAAAAGTGATGGCGTCTATTTATTACATCAACTTATCTGTTTTCCAATCAGTACCTGACAGTTGGGCAATTAACCAATTGTTCCCAATTATGCCAATTAACCGACTCGACGAAGAACCAACTCAGCGAGGAATTTTAGCCGATCTCACCTGTGACAGCGACGGCAAAATTGACCAATTTATCGATTTACGGGATGTCAAGTCTGTTTTGGAATTGCACTCTCTCAAACCCGGAGAACCTTACTATTTGGCGCTATTTTTGGGAGGTGCTTATCAAGAAATTATGGGCAACCTTCACAACTTATTCGGCGATGCAAATGCAGTTCACATTCAGCTAACGCCTGCTGGTTATCATATCGAACACGTTGTCAAAGGCGACACTATGAAAGAAGTTCTCAGCTACGTACAGTACGATGCTGAAAGTTTGGTTGAAAGCATCCGCCGTCAGACAGAATCGGCGTTGCAGCAAAATAAAATTACTCTCTCGGAATCGCAACTTTGCTGCAAAATTACGAGCGGAGTCTCAGCCAGTATACTTATCTTCAGTCTTAATTAGTCATTGGTCATTGGTCATTGGTCATTAGTCATTTTGATAGGACTTACGCACGGGTGGCCAGAAACCGGGTTTTTTACCAAAATTAGGCGCTGGAACTACGAGATTCGGCCAAAAACCCGGTTTCTTTGATATTGCTTGTTACTTTCGCTCTGCCTGGCAGAGCAGATCCGGAGGCTCTGCCTCCTTTTACGAACCAGCTTGTAGGAGAGAGGACTGTAGGAGCTGTTTAAGTTATTAAATTTTCGTTCCTAAGAAGCTAGCTTGGTTTCAAAATTCACCAAATCTACCGCTAATTCACCCAATATTTCCTCTAAAATAGGAGAGTCTAAATTACAAGGTTGAGGCTTGCCAAAATAGTAACCTTGAGCATAATCAACTCCCAGCTCCTTGAGTTTATCCATAACTGCTGCACTTTCCACATACTCGGCAATTGTTTTAATCTCCATCACGTGAGCAATTTTTGTAATAGCTTCTACCATCGCTACATCAATAGGATTGTCAACAATGTTTTTAATAAAATTGCCATCAATTTTGATAAAATCAACTGGTAAGTTTTTGAGGTAAGCAAAGGAAGACATCCCGCTGCCAAAATCGTCTAAAGCAAACTGACAGCCGAGTTGCTTGAGTTTCCCAATCAGGCTGGCTGCTTTACTGAGATTTGCGATCGCCACGGTTTCTGTAATTTCAAAGCAGATGATTTCTGGTGGGATTTTAGAGGTGGAAAACTGCTCGTAAATAAAGTCAATAAACTTTTCTTCGTTGATGCTAGCCCCAGAAAGATTGATAGCATAAAGGCTGGAATAATTGGCAACTGAAGATTGGGAGAACGGCAGGGGAGATAAAGCCGGCAAGGCAACTATTTTATCTTTTCGATCGCTGTCTCTTGCTGGGTTATATATTGGTGAATTAGCTGATGAATTGGCGGTGAAGATTTTTGACAATTTGCTAAATAAAGTGCGAATTACCCAACGATCGATCGCATTCATTAAATTGTATCGTTCCGCCGCTGGAATAAACGCCATTGGTGACACCAACTCACCGTTTTCGAGTTGAAGGCGGAGGAGAATTTCGCAGTGTACTGCGCTGGTTGTGTGAGAATTGACCAAAGGTACGATCGGCTGAGAATACAAGCAAAACAGATTATCTTCTAGGGCTTGATTAATTTGCACTACCCACCCTTGTTCACCGTGTTGTTTGGCCAATTCTCGATCGCCCGCTTGATAAACCTGCACCCGGTTGCGGCCTTTATGTTTAGCAGCGTAGCAGGCCACGTCGGCCGCGCTCAAAATCGCAGATGCCGATGCAGTCTGGGAATTAATTGCGACCAAACCGATACTAAAGCCGATCGCAAAAGTTTTGTTCTGCCACGCAAATCGAAATTCTTGGATCGATTGCAACAGCAATTGAGCAAATTCCAATCCTTGTTTGGCGGAACATTGGTACATGAGTACGGCAAATTCGTCGCCGCCAAGGCGTGCCAAAATATCTGTTTTGCGAATTTTACTTTTAAATACCTGGCTGACTTGTCGTAGCAGTTCGTCGCCTGCAATGTGGCCGCAGGTGTCGTTGACTATTTTGAAGCGATCGAGATCCAAGTGAACTACCTACACTCCCCTAACGGGTGAGTGTAGGCTTCCCATTGTCCATTGCAACTTTAGAAAGACCTTTTCCCGTTTCTTTGTACGTTGTAGTTGTGGCATTAAGCATATAATTCCACAACCATCTGGTATTACCAAAACATTGAGCCAGATCAGACTCTTGCTCAT
>JAAUPI010000333.1 GCA_012035135.1 Microcoleus sp. CSU_2_2 | reverse complement strand
TGGAGTTGGAGTTGGCGCTGGTGTGGGAGTTGGCGCTGGTGTTGGAGTTGGAGTTGGAGTTGGCGCTGGTGTGGGAGTTGGAGTTGGAGTTGGAGTTGGCGTTGGTGTTGGAGTTGGTACGACACTAGCGCTAAATTCGTAAGCGCCGATATCAACGATCGCACTTCCGTTACCATCACCATCAATAGGGCGAGTCACTCCGCGCTGATCCTTAGTCGGCGCACCCACACCAGTACCCGTATCAATTGCCGGACTTCCTACTAGCAATGGCAGCACAAAAGCGCCATTAATATTTTGCAAAGGGCCGAGTTTCGGATCGGCGATCGTCACGCTTGCCGTAACATTATTGTCATTAGGATCGCCCGTCGTCAGTTTAGCCGGAAATTGAAGATTATTGCCTCCATCAATTAGTTCTCGTCCAGTTTGCTGCTTCACCTTAAAAGGATTACCAGCAGTATTGCTGTCAAAAATCGAATTTTTCACAGTAATTGGCTGATTTCCAAAGGTCGCAATTCCCCCAGAATATTCGCCAGCGGTATTCTTAGCCAAAGTCGAATTGACGATATTAGTTGAGAATGAATCTCTGTTGCCGACAACAATTCCCCCGCCCTGCTTAGCAGCGCTGTTGCCGGAAAAGGTGCTGTTGACAATGCTGACATTCCCATCTTCTCCCAACCACAAACCGCCACCATTATCATCGGCTGTATTGTTGGCAAAAGTAGTATTTGTCACGGTTAAATCGACATTTCCGTGACGAACACCACCTCCAGAGCCTCCATTTCCTGCTGCATTTTTGACAGCTTTATTGTTGATAAATGTGCTATTTTCTAAAGAAAACTTGTCTTGGAAATAGCCGAATAAAAAGGCTCCTCCTCCTTCTCCAGTGCCAACATTGCCATCAAAAACACTGTTGCGGATAGCAACATTTCCGGCAACAGGCCCAGGGGTTGCATTCGCGCCGGAAGCATTAGCACCATCGACGAAAACTGCCCCGCCAGCGCCTTTGTCTGTGCGGTTGGCGGTGAATTTGGAGTTTTCGATCGTCATGCTGCCCAGCAGGTTATTCACAGCCCCGCCATAGCTACCTTTGTTGTTGGTAAACTCGCTATCTCTAATCGTGAGAGAACCACCGCTTTTAGTGGCGATCGCGCCGCCTCCGCGTTCGGTATTATTAGCTAAAGAACCATCATTGCCACTAAACTTGCTGTTAATCACAGTAGTAGTGCTGCGAAAACCAGTGTAAATGCCACCGCCGACACCAGCAACATTATTATTGACTTGGCAATTCTCTAAAGTTAAAGTGCTGTTACCTCCTGTTTGAATACCACCACCGGCACTAGCTGCCTCATTATTTGCATCGGTTCCCGAAACTTTGCCGTTGGCAACAATCAAGTTTTTGAGAGTAACATTAGTTGAACCTTCGGTGAGGATAACTCGCGAAGCATTGTTGCCGCTGATAGTTAAATTGGCTGCACCAACTGCATCAATTGTCAAGTTTTTGTTGATGAGCAGTTCGCCGGAAGTGAGAGTAATTGTTTGATTGGCAAGACTCGATGCAAATTCAATTGTATCGCCGGCCGCTGCGGAGCCGATCGCACTTCTCAAGGAACCAGGCCCGCTATCATTAGCATTGGTAACAGTAATTGTCGCTAAAGTCCCTTGGTAATCGGTCATTGCTTCTGAAGAAAGGACTAAAGGCGCTTCAATATCCCCTTTAGCAAACTCCAAATTCCAGTTACCACCGCGACCAGTGCGATCGGTAGATGCTGCAATATCTGCCCCAGTTAACTCGCTAAGCTTATTAACAAAATTAGCTCCTTCACCCGCAGCCACATCGCAGCCATAAAGCACGATATCAGCTTTGTCACTCAGTGCATTGCGCCACTCTTGCAACTGGCCTTCATATTGTGGCAAATTATCAGAATTCAAAGTCGCAGAACCTAGCTGCAAGCTGCCAGAATTGCCATGAGAAAAAATGTGAACTTGGTCTACAGTTTCGCCAGCAGCAGCGATTTTTTGCAGTTCGGCAGTAATTTGCTCGATGCCATTGCTATTTTTGTCTAAAACGATCGTCTCTGCACCGGGAAGCACGCCGGAAGTAAGAGTTTGATAATCATCCAAATCGGATTCAATGAAAACAATTGACTTAGAACGAGAATTTCTAAGCACAGATTGTGTATCGTAATTAGCAAAAACTGAGTTCATTTTGTATACCCTATGAAAGTGTTTTTCTTGAGCAAAGCCATCGCATTTTTGTTTATTCCATTGAGGCTCAGTAGCTTCTGGAATAATCCCCAACACACCGAATTTTGATTTTTCAAAAAGCTTATATAGGACTTACGCACCGGTGGTGAGAAACCGGGTTTTTTGCTGAGAATACACGTTACAACCCGCAGAAACGGTCAAAAACCCGGTTTCTTTGGTTGTGATGCGTAAGTCCTATGTACTAGACATCTCCCATAATTGTGGAACAGGTATCTTGCCTGTTCTTGACAGGCTTTTTGGGAGATGTCTACTAGACCTCTTCAATAATTCTTGTGGAACAGGCATCCTACCTGTTATTCAAAGCCTTTTTGGGAGATGTCTACTATTTTTTCAGGTGCGTCGCTGTGAAATTGTTGCTCTTTTTGAGGATTGTAGATAGCGACGCACCCTACAGCTACCTATCCATGATTTTTGAGAATTAGTATGATATCAAGTCCGGTAGATTGACCGCGATTTCTGTAGGGGCGGGTTCACCAATGTCTCCAATACAAATAGAAGATCCAATAAACCCGTCCTAGTCGGATATTATGGTAGATCGACCGGACATGATCTGATGCACCAGTGGTCAGAAACCGGGGTTTTTTCGAGAATATTACGTTACATCCGGCAGATTAGGTAAAAACCCGGTTTCTTTGGTTTTGATGCGTAAATTCTGCGATTAAATTGTCACCTGAGTGAAATCGCTAGCAGTTAGAGTATTCGGAGCAACACCATTCAACTTCGCCAACAATTGATTGCTATCAGTCACACTAATCAAAGTTTGATTGTTGCTCGAAGTAATACTGAGTTGGCCGAAGCTAAGACCCGGATTCAACCCAATTAAATCCTCGCCCTTGCCGAAATCGGTAATGATGTCGCTACCCAAACTTTGACTGAGCAAAAATGTGTCACTTCCCGAACCACCAATCAAAGTATCGTCGCCAACATCTCCACTCAGGAAATCGTTGCCAGCATTACCAAAGAGACTATCATTTCCTTTACCTCCGTAAAGCGTATCGTTGCCCGTGTAACCCTCAAGTAAATCGTTTTCATTGTTGCCGAACAGCAAATCATTGCCATCGCCACCACCGAGACTGTCGTGATCTTTGCCTCCGTAAAGTGTGTCATTTCCGGTTTTCCCAAAAATGAGGTCAGCATCCTCATTGCCAAACACAATATCGTTACCATTTCCAGCATTAATTGTGTCTTTGCCTAAGTTGCCTGCAATGTAGTCGTCGTCATCTTCGCCCAGCAAAATATCATCTTCTTTGCCACCGAAAATCGTATCGTTTCCGATACCGCCAGCAACTGTATCTTTGCCGTTATCTCCCCTCAAAAAGTCGTCGCCGTCTCCACCGACAACGGTGTCGTTATCTTTGCCACCGTAGACGGTATCGTTACCGGTACTACCTTGGAGCAAATCATTGCCTTGATTACCCAAAAGTAAGTCGTTATCGGCACCACCGTCGATGTTGTCGTTGCCGCCCATGCCGTAGAGAGTATCGCTACCACCGAGTCCGTTAATTGACTCGTTGATGCTGCTACCCATGATGAAATTGGGCCCTTCACCGCCGTTGAGGGTTTGTTGGGCGGGATTGGGGGTAATGCTACCTAGCTCGAGTGTGGGAGCATTTAGAGGTTCGACGATCGCATTATCTGTTGCGGGTGTGGGAGTTGGCGCGGGTGTGGGAGTTGGTGCAGGTGTTGGTGTGGGAGTTGGTGTTGGTGCCGGTGTGGGAGT
>JAAUPI010000061.1 GCA_012035135.1 Microcoleus sp. CSU_2_2 | reverse complement strand
CGCTGAGGAAGTCGTCGCCATCACCGCCAATTAACAAATCGTTGCCTTTGCCACCGCGCAAACTATCATTACCAGTGCTACCGTCTAGGATATCGTCACCTAGATTGCCAAAGATGATATCGCTACCATCGCTACCTGTAATCGCATCAATTCCCTTGCCGCCGTAAAGGGTATCGTCACCAAAACCGCCATCGATCGAGTCATTGTCTTGATTGGCATTAATCCAGTCATTGCCGTTAAACCCGAAAATCAAATCATTGCCTTTTTTGCCGCTGAAAACATCGTCGCTGCTGTCGCCGCCTAGAGTATCATCGCCATCAGTACCGATTTTTTGATTTGGGGAATTGTTGACTAATTCTATGCCGCTGTCGGGGGAAGGTTGGACAGGAGTAGAGTCACTGTTTACACTCTTGCGAATTGTTGGATTATTGACGGTTGCCGATCGAATTTTGGCGTCTAAGGATGTGCCTATATTTTCGGCGATCGCCTCTTGAATTGTCTTGCTTCCTGCTGCTACTTGCTGCAAATCTTTGGCAACTTCACCTTGTTCTACTTGTTGTACTTTGGCAATTTGAGTTGCTGCATCTGAAAGCGGGAGGTTGCTGGAGGCGATCGCCCCTACCCGCTGATTTCCCCCTGCAATAATTTGAGCAACTTCCGGTGCAAGATCGGACGCTTTTTGTGTTTGCAATTGATTTGCAGCAGACTGAATGATAATTTGTAATTGTGCCGGATTGGTTAAATCGACAGGCCCGGATTGAATTTGGTTAGCAATAGTAGTAATCAGGCGATCGGCAATTTCATTTTTAGCGAGATTGGAACCACCGCTAATCAAATCAGTTGTCAAAACAATTGCATTTTGTACCTGAATATGCGCTGCATAAACAGCCAAACCGTTAGAGTCATTTTGGGTGATTGCTTGTAGCGGATCGTAGCCTGTCAAATCGATTATTGGCGGCAATCCCAGCGATGATTTTACTAGAAATTCTGCGCGATCGGCAGCGAAACCCTGCTCTACCAACTCAGCCATCAAGTTAGTTAAAGGCGTCACAATCGTAGCATCTGGTGTTGCTGTTAGCTGCACTTGCTGTGGCAAATAAGTAGCGGTATTAATACCGTCAGTACCTACAAATCTACCTTCATCCGGTTCGAGTTCGCCACTGTTATTTTTGTCAAAATCCGTAAGAGAGATATCTAAACTAAAGCTACCATCAACGTTACTAATTGTGAACGGTTCCTTTTCATCTTGAATGCCGTTAAAATTAGCATCAAAGAAGACTTTGGCACCTGTAATGTAACTGTTAGTAATAGTAACAGGATTCCTAATAACCCTAGGACGCTCGCTATCAACATCAGGAGGACGTTGACTAATCCCCCCCCGGACCAACAGGTCTTTCCACTATAAAAGGCCGCATAGGAGCAAAGTTAGCTAACTCAAATGTGGCAAAGTTATTATCGTAAACTGTAAACCCAAAAGCCTTAAATTCAGCACCCAAGAAAGCATTGATTTGGCCTGACACATTAAAAAGTTCCGAGGGTTTGCTGATGCGGGAAGCGATTTCCGATCCTCGGATTTTTCCGTCGCCACCTTGTTTGGGCTGGAATTCTCCACCATCGCTCAAATCGATGCCGACTTTTCCTTCTATTCCACCTTTTAAATAACCAGAAGCAAGTATCAAATCCACCCCAACACCTGCGGCAATACTAGCGTCAAGACTGAGTTCGTCAACATCTGGCCCTGTGCCATCAGCATTTTGGCGATCGCTCACATAAAATCCATCCAAAACTTTGCCAGCAGAATTAATAGCAAAATTAGAGTTTTTCCACTCATTTAATCCGTAGGTGTCGTACCCAAATCCTAGACTAGCTGAAGCACTAAATTTGCCTTGAAGTAAACCCTTAATTGGCCCCCAGATCGGAAATTCTTGATGAATATCGAAGTCCAATCCCAGTCTGGGTATCTTATAGGTGAAGAGTGGAACATCCGGCTTACCTGTCAGCAAATCTATTGCGGTTTCCGGGTTGGTCAACAGAGGTAAATCGAATCCTTCAATATCTTGTAAAGCAGTTAAGAATTCCTTGGTCTTGCCGCTTGTTTTGGAGTTAATTTGTTGGTTGGTATTTTGCGGAACAGCATTTTTGGGAACCGGGGAAGCATTCTGAAGATTAGCATTTGGCTCGGAAACATCTATATTTGGCAACGTGTAAGAACCCAAATCGATTCGATCGGAGGTTGCTAAGTTGTCTACTAAGGTAATAACTCGATCGACCTTGCCAATTGCATCTAAAAAGCGAGTATCGATATTGCGATCGGACAGTTTTGCTGCCAGTTCTAGTACGCTGACTTTGCCATCCCCATTGCGATCGAATTCCCCTGTTAAACCTATTTTAGAAATTAACTGGGTGTCTGTATTCAGAAAGTCAATAACTGGTCGGAATGGTTTAATGACATCGGATATGTTACCCAAAATCGGTTTTGCAAAATTATTAACAAATGTCCCCAAATCTAGTTGCATATTGTTAAACGCAACCGTGGGCTTTTGCGGTCCAGTTAATTGACCGTTAGCGTAATTTAGGAGCGGCCAATTAACTGCTAAGTCGAAGTTATAGGAAGGGAATGCAGGATTGCCGTTGATGCTGGTTTTTGCTGTGAGACCGAGATTGGCATTGCTATTTAAACTGGCTTGGAATAAGTCTTTAAACTGATAGTTACCTCCCAATTCTGGCAAAGTGAGGCGAGATCCATCATCTCGGCCTCCCACATTGTCTAAATCATTGAATTTGACTTCAAGGTTAGCACCGACTTTAGTAAGGTTATTGGTATCGTTTGCCAGGTCAACTTGCAAAAAACCTAAGTTGCCTTTACCTTTGAATTCGTCATCTAAACCTAAGTCAAGGTTGGCGGTTAACTTGGTTTTGTCAGTATCTATGTAGCAACCAAACTCTTTACTAACACCAACTGCTAGGGACAAGTTGTAATTGAATTGCGATCGGGCTTTTCCCTCAACATCTAAGCTTAATGCCGGCACTCCTAAGTTTTTAGCAAGATTGAGATCTGGAAACTGATATTGCTTGCCAAGAGTAATTAGCAAGGTACTTTCATCAGGATTGGAAGTTCCAGTTATAGTAAAATCAACGTTTTCTCCAAGTGCATTGCGGATGCTACTTTCTAACTGACTCAAACTTAGATTTCCTTGATTATTAATCGTATCGATTAGCTTGGTTTTGATGTCGCTAATAAAATCTGGGGAAATGTCTTTTAGTGCACCGACAATGGGTAGGTTAACCGCCTGTAATTGGTTGTCAAGAATTTTCTGAAATTGATTCAATCCAGTTTCTATGCCACACAGCAGAATTGGTGTGGCGATGGAAGCAGCAGACGTGGGTTCAACTGGTGTCGGCGCGGGTTCAACTGGTGTTGGCGCGGGTGTAACTGGCGTTGGCGTGACTGGCGTTGGCGTCGGTGTTGGCGTCGGCGTGACAGGTGTCGGTGTCGGCGTAACAGGTATCGGCGTCGGCGTCGGCGCAGTGTCACTAATAGTTAGTGTGGTTTGAGGAATTTTACCCGTAGAACCTCCTGTAATGCTGCCCAAATTGAGAACAACTGTTTCGTTATTCTCTGGGATATTGTCAGCTTTGATAGTGACTTGAAGGTTTTGGGTGAGAGTAGTAGTTCCGGCGGGAAAACTAATAGTTGTAGGTGAAAAGGTGTAATCTAAATCTTGAGTTGCTGTACTACTGGGATTAATTACGATCGCGCTTGTAAAATCGACAGCAGGAGTAGCATTTAGAGTTACGGGTACGTTAACTACCGTATCGGTGCTTCCTTCGATCGCGCTATAGTTAGCCGCCCCAAAATTTGCCGCTATATTCAGCAGAATAGAGACATCTTGAGAAGTAAAATTAGGTGTCGCTAAATCCAATTTACCATCAGCATTAAAATCTCCCGCAGCGATCGATCGAGGATATGTCCCTACACTAAAATTGGTGGCAGTACCAAAACTGCCAGTACCGTCTCCCAACAAGACTGAAACATTGTGAGAACCGCCGTTAGGCGCGGCTAAATCGATCTTGCCGTCGTTGTTAAAGTCGCCCGTTATTACAGCTTCGGGAGATAACCCGACACTAAAGTTGGTAGCAATACCAAAATTACCCGTACCATCCCCCAACAAAACGGAGATACTCTCGTTAGAAATACTGTTTGATGCGGCGACAAGATCGAGTTTGCCGTCGTCATTTAAATCACCTGCATTAATAAAGTGATTCCCTGTTCCCGCGCTAAAGTTAACGGGGGTGCTAAAATTGCCCGTACCATCTCCTAACAAAACTGAGATGTTGTTAGTAGATTCATCGTTGGACGAGACTAAATCGAGTTTGTTGTCGCCATTTAAGTCGGCCGTGGCAACATCAAGAGATCCTCCTGAATTAATAATGTTAACGGGAGTGCTAAAGCTACCGATCCCATCTCCCAAAAGCATTGAAAGGTTGTTGCTATTCGCACTTGCTGTAGCTAAATCTAACTTGCCATCTCCATTAAAATCCCCCGCCGCGATCGACTTAGGATCTATCCCTTCACCGAAGTTGCTAGGATCGCTAAAATTGCCATTACCTATCCCCAATCGGATGGAAACAAAACCGCCGTTACCCTCACTGATAGGATTCGCTACAGCTAAATCGAGTTTGCCATCTCCATTCAAGTCCCGGATGGCAATGGCAAAGGGATTCTCATTGCCGGGATTAGATAAGTTGGTAGCAGTATTAAAGCTGCCCGTACCTGTCCCCAATAATATAGAAATATCTCTCGATCCTAAGTTTGCCACGGCTAAATCGGGCAAACCGTCGCCGTTAAAGTCGCCCGTATCTATCTTGACAGGAGTTGCAGTTGTAGCAAAGCCCGCACTAAAGTTAGCAGCCGTACTGAAGCTAGAGAAAACGTGGCTGTAAGCTGCAATAATTTCCGATCGCAATGCTAAAGGTGCTGCTATTTTCCCTGCTGTTACTTCTAGCAACCAATCGCCACCTTTTTCTACACTGCCTGTCAGCTTGGCAGAAGCTGCAACACTAGCCCCAGTTAGCTGACTCAAACGCCGTACAAATGCTTTACCTAAATTTCCCTCAGCAACATTGCAGCCGTAAAGCAGAATTTCAGCATTAGGTATTAGCGATCGCGCCCATTCTTTAATTGCTGTGACAAAATTATTAGGGCGATCGTTCAACTGTTGCCAACTTAACTGAATTTTACCTAATTGCAGGCTGCCCGGTGTACCGTGAGAGATGATGTGAATTTCTGAAAATTTCCTTCCCCGCAGCGCTTCTGCTATCTGTTCCAAGCCGTTGCGATGGGTATCCAATATAATTACTTGAGTTCCAGGGATAACACCGTCTGCTAAAATCTGATAGTCGAGTACGCCTGTGTCGATAAAGGCGATCGACCTTACTGAAATTGGCATATTTAAATTTGGCATAATACACCTGACTGGGGTTTCAAAAATATGAAAATTAACGATAAACTCAAGACCATTTTAACTGAGTTACGATCGCACTTCGAGCAACTTTACGGCGATCGGCTCACGCAAATGGTACTCTACGGTTCCCAAGCGCGGGGCGACGCAGATCCCGACTCAGATATTGATGTTTTGGTGGTTCTCAAAGGACAAGTCCAAGTCGGCGAAGAAATCAAAAGAACCAGCCATATTCGGGCTGACTTGTCTCTCCAAAATGATGAAGTGATTAGCTGTTTGTTTGTGGACGAAAATCGGTTTACGCACTACAACGGCCCTTTGTTGAGGAACATTCGTAAAGAGGGAATAGCTTTATGAAACCCGAACAATTAGACTTGATTCTGAAAGCGCACCCGTAGGGAAACGGCACTGCCGTGTCCGGCGAAGGACTCCAATCAAAGATAAAAAATTGTAGGGTGTGTCGCCCTTAAAAATCCCTGAATAAAAATCGACAATTTCACAGCAACTGCCAAATCCTTCAATCCCGCCGAAATATTGAGCCGCCAACAAGCCAGCAAAACAGCTTGGCCGCCGAGGGCTTAATCACCGGGTATCAGAAACCGGGTTTCTTCCGAGGTTTTCGGTTCCCATTGAGATTTCTCACAGAAACCCGGTTTCTTTGACCTTAGTGCTGCTAAATGTCGGCTCTCTCGGATATTTGGTGGAGCAAGGTCTATGTTTGACACTCCCCGTTGAAAATCAGCCCAGTCAAATCTGCAACAGCATTCCCAGCCCGCAACCATAAAATACAGAAAATGGCATAATTACTTAATATTTTGCAAAACAATCATGCACAGACGAGTTTTCCAGATTGCAATTTTACTTGTCCTCCCATTCGCCCTGGTTTTCGGCTCTTGGGTGCAGCCAGCGGCGGCCCTAACTCCAGAACAGCAGCTATTGAGCGAAGCTTGGCGAATTGTTAACCGTTCTTACGTAGACGACAGTTTCAACCATAAAAATTGGTGGTCGATTCGCGAACAGGCTGTCAAGGAACCGCTGAACGATCGACAGCAGACTTACACTGCCATTCAGGGGATGTTGGCAAATCTGGACGACCCTTTCACTCGACTGCTGAAGCCCGAACAGTACCACAGCTTGCAGGTCAACACTTCTGGGGAACTGACGGGAGTGGGACTACAAATTGCGATCGACCCAGAAAGTAATACTCTGACAGTAGTAGCTCCTTTAGCAGGTTCACCCGCAGATAAAGCCGGTATCCAACCTCTCGATCGAATTCTGAAAATTGATGGCACTCCCACCTCAGAATTGAGTTTAGACGAGGCTGCAACTCGAATGCGCGGCCGCATCGGTACTCCTGTCACCCTCACCTTGGGGCGCGAAGGGAGAGAATCTCCTGAGCAAATTGAGTTAGTCCGCGATCGAATTGCTCTTAATCCGGTTTTCGCCGAATTACAGTCGGGGCCGGATAATTTACCGTTGGGCTACATTCGCCTGAGTCAATTCAGCGCCAATGCTACTACTGAAGTCTCTCATGCGATCGACAAACTCGAAAAAGAAGGAGCCGCAGCCTACATTCTGGATTTGCGCAATAACCCTGGAGGGCTTCTGCAAGCAGGGATTGAAATTGCCCGCCTGTGGCTCGATTCCGGCACAATTGTCTACACAGTCAACCGACAAGGCATTCTCGGCAGTTTTGAAGCCTCTGGAGGAGCCTTAACTAACGATCCGTTGATTGTTTTGGTAAATAAGGGAACAGCCAGTGCTAGCGAAATTTTGGCCGGTGCGCTGCAAGATAACGGCAGAGCTCAACTAGTCGGCGAAAAGACCTTTGGTAAAGGGCTGATTCAATCACTGTTTGACTTGTCTGATGGTTCGGGGTTAGCAGTGACTGTTGCTAAGTACGAGACGCCGAACCACACAGATATTAACAAATTGGGGATTGCGCCCGATCGAGTAGTGCCTTTAGATTCGATCGCGCGTGGGAAAATTGGTAGCGAAGCCGACTTGCAATATCAAGCCGCACTCCAACTACTAAAAGAACAAACCGTAATGGCAAAATCAGCCTGAGCCAAAATTTTAAGTGGCGAGCATCAATTGCGAACTCAGCAAGCTCAAAACTTTGACTCAGGTTGTTGAGTTGACTCCTCAGCCTCCGGTGTCTCCGATTCTTGCAAAATCACCGGGCGCTGCTGCGGGTCAACCCGATTGCTTTGCTCTTGCATCACACTTTTAGCTTCGTTGGGGTCAAAGTAGCGGTTAAAGTCCGATCGCGACTGATTTACTCGCCCTTGAGTCAGATTGACTTCAGCTTGAATTTCCTGCAACTTTTCTTCCACGGCTTGGTAATGAGGCCAAAGCTGAATCAAAGCAGAAGTCGCACAGACTGAAAGTACCATGTTGACTGCTAATTTTACTCCTGTTTCGGTGGCGAGCGTTTGATGAGGGTTGGAACGCTGGCTAATGCTGCGGCGAGGAGCAACAGCAACGCGAGGAGAGTTTTTTACAGATCGCAGTGGGGTAACGGTTGGTTTAATCGCGTGCATAATTTTTTTTTACAGATACCTTAGACTGATGAAATTTGAGAGCCTTTAATTCTGGAAAATCGCGATCTCGTCCCCCCAAGCATGGGAATACCGAATCTGCCTCGGGAGACGACGGCGCAATTTAAACATAAAAATGCCTGCCCTTGCAGTCCGATCTTGATGACAACAAACAATCTACTCCACTGCGGTAGCAGTTGTCTGCTATCTCAAGATTTAACTGCAACAACAGGCACTTTACGGTTACAAGCTGGCGTCTTGAAACTACTTGTACAGTTCAGTTGACAGCCGGAACGCCAAGATTCCAGGAATCAAAGCAATTACGAGCGCTACGTAGACTTGGGTATCTGTTAAAGACATATGAGGAAAACTCCTTTTTACGGGCACGAGCTTTCACTAATCTCAGATAAATTGGCGCTTTTGGGAATCATTTGTTACAACTTGCAACACTTCTAGGGGGGAGTGGGAGAGTGGGAGAGCCCGATAGTCGGAGAGCCCGATAGTCGGAAAGCTGGGGGAAAATCGGGAATTGTGAATGGGAATCGCGAAGGGGGAATTGGGCATGGGGCAGGGGGTATGACCTTAATCTGCCTAATGACTAATTACTAATTCGTTCTCTTCTTTCGGACAGAACCGCCAGGTTAGGTTAAAATAAGTGCAGGTGACACTAATTTTAAACCGAGCCAGTGATTTGTGCTGCGCTCTTTATAAATTTGCAAATCTTAGGTGCACAAAATAGTTAATGCTAGATCAATTTCTCGACGCTTCGCCCAATTTTGGAGTTGACGCCTTTTTATTATTGTTGGTTTTGGTGGCTTTGGAAGCTGTTCTGTCGGCAGATAATGCGATCGCCCTGGCGTCTATTTCCAAAGGTTTGGAAGATGAAAAACTACAGCGACAGGCTCTCAACTTCGGTTTGATAATTGCTTTTGTACTGCGGATTACTCTAATTTTAACAGCTACTTGGGTGATCCAATACTGGCAGTTTGAACTACTCGGAGCTCTCTACCTGCTGTGGCTAGTTTTCCAGCACTTTTCCTCAGATACTGACTCGGACGGAGAACATCACGGGCCGCGATTTTCGTCTTTATGGAAAGCTATTCCGGTGATTGCTCTAACAGATTTAGCGTTTTCTTTGGATAGCGTTACTACAGCGATCGCAATTTCTGATGAAACTTGGCTCGTCCTGACTGGCGCGACAATTGGAATTATTACCCTGCGATTTATGGCAGGATTGTTCATCCGGTGGCTCGATGAGTTTGTTCACCTTGAAGATGCTGGCTATGTCACCGTTGGTTTGGTTGGCTTGCGGCTGCTAGTGAAAGTAATTAATGATAATTTAGTTCCGCCACAATGGCTGGTAGTTTCCAGTATTGCTCTAATATTTGTCTGGGGATTTTCTAAACGTCATGCTGAGTCTATCGACGAACCCAAATTATCGAAAGTTGATTTCAAGCAGCCAGATTCAGAACCTGTAACGCAGGAATCGGAAGGACAGAAGTCAGAAATTTAAGATACTTGATTATAGACTTTTGTTTTTTGCCGAAAGTCGATCGATCTTTTAATCAAGGTCGATCGCTAAGCAGAATCGATCGACTTTCGGTAGCAGGCATTCGGCAAATCCATTTTCTGCCCCCTTCCGCGTAAATCTTGTCAAGGTGCAAGAGATGTATCTATGTCAAGATCCGATCGCTCGCAGCACAAATATAAAGAATATATGAAGAAATAAATCTAAAGAATATATAAAAAAAAACAGCGAAAAACCCGGTCGATCGGGGATTTTTGCTAAGTCCTGTTACAATCACAATTGACAACCCAGAGGCGCTTCCTTAATCGTTCCAGCGAAGAAGTGTCGCTACTAGGAGATACTAGCGTGAACATTCCCAGCTCCATCCTCACCATGCTTGTTGGCATTGGAGTGACTGTCATCAGCCTTTGGTACGGGCAAAATCACGGTTTGTTGCCTGTCGCTGCCTCTGATGAAGCATCCCAGATAGACGGATTATTCAATACAATGATGACCATATCCACTGGATTATTTATATTAGTCCAGGGCATCATAATTGTGGCTGCAATTAAATATCGCCGCCGTAAAGGAGACAATACAGACGGGCCAGCTTGGCACGATAATTTACCGTTAGAAATTCTTTGGACTGCTCTTCCAGCGGTGATTATTTTAGGTATCGGAGTCTACAGTTTTGAGATTTACAACTCAATGGGAGGCCTCGATCCGATGGGCGCTCACGACCACGGCACAATGAAAATGCAGGCTAAAATGCGGGGAAGTGCGATCGCGGCCACGCTCTCGGACATGGAGCAAAAAACCCCTCAAATTCCCTCTAGAAAACTTGTTGCTCTAGGTGTTGGCGCTTCCCCAGAAAATGAAGAAAAAGCACCAGACTTAGTTGTAAATGTCACAGGCTTGCAGTATGCCTGGATTTTCAACTATCCAGAAAGCGGCGTTAATTCAGGCGAACTGCATATGCCAGTAAACCGCGACATACAGCTAAATATCTCAGCAAGTGACGTGCTGCACGCATTTTGGATGCCGGAATTTCGCCTGAAACAAGATGCAATTCCGGGGCGGCCGAGCGAGCTGAGATTTACAGCAAATAAAGTCGGCGAATACCGAATTGTTTGCGCTGAATTGTGTGGCGCTTATCACGGAGCGATGAAAGGTTTAGCAGTTGTTCATCCGCCCGAAGAATTCGACACTTGGCTACAAGAGCAGCAAGTTGCTAGCACCCAAAACTTAGAGCAAGCAGTTGCAGTCAACCCAGGTGAATTGTCAGACGGAGAATTTTTAGCTCCCTACACCAGCGAGTTGGGAATTAACTCCGAAAACCTCAAACAACTTCACCCAACTCATCACCACAAATAGTTTCTCCTTCGACCTCAAAGGTTTGTAGTAAGGACTTTATTCCTCAGAGTCCAGAGGCTTTAAAGGACTGAAGTCCTGACTACAAACAATGATATCTTTATTTTGTTTTTATGACCCAAGCACAATTGCAAGAAACTGCCAACATTGATGCTCGCGGAATAGCACCCGCCGACAGACATTGGCGAGACTACTTCGGTTTTAGTACCGACCACAAAGTAATCGGTATTCAATACCTGGTTACAACTTTTATCTTTTATTTGATCGGCGGCGTGATGGCAACTATCGTTCGCACGGAACTTGCCACCCCCGACTCAGATTTGGTCGCTCCCGAACTTTACAACAGTTTATTTACCGTTCACGCGACGGTGATGATATTCTTGTGGATCGTACCTGCTGGCGCCGGATTTGCTAACTTTTTGATTCCCTTGATGATTGGGGCAAAAGACATGGCATTTCCCAGGCTGAATGCTGTCGCTTTTTGGATAATTCCAGTAGCCGGCGTGTTGCTATTAAGCAGCTTTTTGGTAGGAGCACCGCAAGCCGGTTGGACTTCCTATCCGCCTTTGAGCTTAATTACTGCCCAAGCCGGGGAGGAAATTTGGATTCTCAGCGTTTTGCTACTGGGAACTTCTTCGATTTTAGGGGCGCTGAATTTTGCGGTTACTATCTTTACGATGCGGATACCGACAATGAGTCTCAATCAAATGCCGTTGTTTTGCTGGGCGATGATTTCGACAGCAGCGCTGACTTTGATTGCTACTCCTGTTTTAGCAGCAGCTTTGATTTTGCTGTCCTTTGACTTGTTAGCAGGAACGGCATTTTTTAACCCGAGTGGCAACGGCGATCCGATCGTCTACCAGCATTTATTCTGGTTTTATTCGCACCCCGCAGTTTACATCATGATTCTACCCTTTTTTGGGGTAATTTCAGAAGTTTTGCCAGTGCATTCGCGCAAGCCAATTTTCGGTTATTTGGCGATCGCATATTCGAGTTTAGCCATTAGCTTTTTGGGCTTGATTGTATGGGCGCACCATATGTTTACCAGCGGCACTCCTGGCTGGCTGCGGATGTTTTTTATGATCACAACTATGATCATCGCCGTGCCAACAGGGATTAAGATATTTAGCTGGTTAGCAACTATTTGGGGAGGCAAACTCCGGCTCGTCAGCGCGATGCTATTTGGGATGGGTTTTATCTCAACATTTGTCGTTGGCGGCATCACCGGGATCATGGTAGCTTCCGTGCCTTTCGACATTCACGTTCACGACACTTATTTTATCGTCGCTCACTTACACTACGTGCTGTTTGGCGGCTCAGTGTTTGGAATTTACGCTGCTTTTTATCACTGGTTCCCGAAAATGACGGGGCGGATGATCAATGAATTTTGGGGCCGAGTTCACTTTGCTTTAACGTATATTGGCTTTACTGTAACTTTCTTGCCGATGCACGCTTTGGGGATGCAAGGAATGCCTCGGCGGGTGGCAATGTACGACCCGAAATTTACCACAATTAATGTGATTTGTACGATCGGCGCTTATATGCTGGCAGTGTCTACAATCCCGTTCATTATTAATGTGATTTGGAGCTGGAGGTACGGCCCGAAAGCTGGCGACAATCCTTGGCAAGCTTTGAGTTTGGAATGGATGACGACTTCGCCACCGCCGATCGAAAATTTTGAAGGAGTGCCAGTATTGGCAACGGGCCCTTACGATTACGGCATGGAAAAAATTCAGCAAACTGGGGAACGTCTCAGGCTGAAGTTGAGGGAAAATGCCACCCGCAATGCTCAGAAACGGGGTATTCCTGTTGCTGAGGCTCAAGCTTCTACTTTTTTTGGCGGCACTGCAACTTTAGTCGAGCCTGAATCGGGGACAGATGTTGCTCCTCCTGACGAAAATCGAGATGGCGAGTAGTTAATGGTAATTGGTAATTGGGCATTGGGCATTGGGCATTGTTAACTGTTAACTGTTAACTAATGACTAATGCCAACTGCCAACTGCCAACTGTCAACTGTCAACTGTCAACTGTCAACTGACTTCTTCATTACCAATTGATTATGCAAATTCCAGCGATCGATCCGGCAAAAACAGCTCTCAATTACCACCACAGCGCCGAAGTAGAAGCGCACGGTGAAGAACATCCCGACCACCGCATTTTAGGGGTGATCGTATTCCTGGGCGCTGAGGGCATGATATTTCTCGGTATGTTTGCGGCCTATTTGATTTATCGATCGATGGCTCCAGTATGGCCGCCGGAAGGTACGCCCGATCGCGAGTTATTGCTGCCGGGAATTAATACAATGATTCTGATTGCTAGCAGTTTTGTTGCTCACAATGCCGATACTGCTATCAAAAGAATGATGTGGCGGGAATGCGAAATTGGTTGCTCGTAACTATTGCTATGGGCACAGTTTTCTTGGTCGGTCAGGTTTACGAATACACTCATTTAGAGTTTGGCCTGACTACTAATTTGTATACCAGTTGCTTTTACGTTTTGACCGCTTTTCACGGCTTGCACGTTACTTTGGGAGTGCTGCTAATGATCGGCGTCGTGTGGCGATCGCGCGTCCAAGGCCACTATTCCAATGAACATCATTTCGGGATAGAAGCCAGTGAGATTTACTGGCACTTTGTAGATGTGGTTTGGATTGTTTTGTTTGTGCTGCTGTACGTGCTTTGAGCTTTGAGCGGGCAGTCCTCCTGCCTGCTCCACAATAGATTTATCTGGCCTCCGGTTGGGGGTTTTTTATTTTTTGGGGGTGCGATCGATCGCATCCGGTGGCATCGGAATTATTCAGAATTATACCAAATCCGGGTATCATACCCCCTTTATAATCTGTAGGGTGCGTCGCTGCCAGATAGTCGCTATGATTTAGATCGACGCTATATTACTGCCAAACAAACACTTTCGCTTCGTATTCTGGCAAGTCAATCATAATATTGTCATCGCCAGATTCAATATCGTAATCTCCCGTCCATTCGTGCCAAGTTCCATTTGCGGGAAAGTGCGGAACGCTGTAGCCAGCCAGATAATTTTCCGACCAATTCACCACAACTACAACTCTCGAACCTTCATCATTCCAACGAATGTAAGCAAAAACTTTTGATTCGAGGTCTTCGTGGAAAAACTCAATGTTTTCCGTGTAAAGTGCCTGGTTATTTTTACGGAGATGAATCAAACCTTTATAGTATTCCCATAAACCTTTATTCGAGTCATTTCCTAACAGCGTCCAGTCGATTTTAGCTTGCTCGATCGTTTTAAATTTGTACTCGCCAAATTCATCACCCATCCAAATCAGCGGCACGCCAACTGCTGTCATTAATATGACTGCCCCTAACTTCGCCCGCTTGAATGCTGCTTCCCCAAAAATCTCTCGATCGCCCAATTCAGCGAACACGTGATTGTGGTCGTGGTTGCTCAAATAATTCACTACATTCGTAGCACCCATGAAACCTTGGCGCTTGCCGTCAATCACATCTTTGAGGCGTTCTAAATCAAAAGTTTCGCCGCACAATTGTGGAATTATGCAGTGATAGAAACTATCGTGCCAGCAGCCGTCCATCGGCCCATCTAGATTCGTGATGCTAGTATCTTCGGGGACGTATTCGGCAATGGTATAAAACGGTTTCGGCCCGGCGACATTTTTGGCTTCTTGAACTATCCAATGCATGAAATCGTAGCTGCCAATTTGTCGGGCGGCGTCGAATCGAATGCCGTCTAAATGGTATTCTTGAACCCAAAAACGCACTGTATCGCCGATAAATTTGCGCGCGGGATAAGTTTCTAAATTTTCATCGTAAAATTCGTAGTTAAATTCTGGGCCCCAATTGTTGTCGGGATCGCGGGGTGCGTGGTGATACCAGTAATCGTGATCGATTTGAGTCAGGGGACTCGACGATTCTGAGTGGTTATAAATCCCGTCAATGATGATGCGAATCCCGCGCCCGTGACACTCGTCAATCAGGTTTTTGAGCTCTGCTGTGGTGCCGTAGCTGGACTCGGTAGCAAAGAAGTAGCGGGGATTGTAGCCCCAACTGTAATCGCCCGGATATTCTTTGAGTGGCATGAGTTCGATCGCGTTGACGCCAAGTTCGACTAGGTAATCTAGTTTTTCGATAACGTGCTCGTACTTACCGCGGGCGAAGGGATCGGCTTCGCCACCGGAAAAGTCGGCAACGTGCATTTCGTAGATCACTAATTCTCGATCGGCTGGTAGCGGTTTGTCATCGTGTCGCCACACATACGTATCGACAATGCGATCGCCGTCTTTGATCCGGATCAGGCCGTTTTGAGTGGGATCGTCGATATCAGTCGCGTAAGGATCGACAACATCTACCCATTGGTGTGCTTCCACAAACCAGCTTTTCGATCGCACTCGAAATTTATATTGATAAACGCCATCCTCTAATTCAACTTGCGTGCGAAAATAACCGTCTTCCTGTTTTTGCATGGGGATCTCTTCCCATTTAGAAAAACACCCCATCAAGCTAGCTTCTTGATTGTAGGGAGCAAATAATTTGAATTCTATTTCGGCTGCCATAATACCTCTTTGCAAAAAGTCTCAGTAGCATTTGATACTTTTAATCTCGCAAAATAAAGCGAACTCATGCCTCATTCTAGAGAGATAATTTTGTTAGCTGCTTGACTATTCCTACAAGTAGGTTTTTTTTCCGGGGTGGCACTTTGTGAATTGATTTTACAGAAAATCGGCATTGGGACCGCAATTTATTTAACTTGCTATTGTGAAGCGATTAATTCTAGTAAAATCAGAAATTATTCGGCATCTATCTGAAGACATATTTAGTTATTAAACTATTAATTTAAATCTATTCACTGCGATAGATGCGAAATTGCAACGCACTATATTTTTAGTGGTACGGCATTATTCATTAATTTCAACTTCAGCCTAAAACCTTGAATAAATCTCGTTTTCATCGTAGTCTAGATCCCCCTAAATTCCCCACCCCCCCCTGGCCCCCAAGGGAGGAAAGAAGGGGGACTTAAAGACGCTTCCAGTCCCCCCCTTCTTAAGGGGGGCTAGGGGGGGATCTAAGTTTAATAGTTAAACAGCAATCTCTGACTGGGTTTGATGTTAAAATGACTCCTACTAACTAATGACTACTGACTACTAACTGCTGACTCTTTCTTTATCCAACCAACCCAGAACGGAGAGCAAGAACAGCCGCTTGAGTGCGGTCATCGGCGCACAATTTGTTCAAAATATTGCGGACGTGAGTCTTAACCGTACCGACAGTAATGTAGAGCTTTTCTGCAATTGCAGCATTGCTGTAACCCTGCACTATCAGCTCCAAAACCTCTAATTCTCGTTCCGTTAAAGGGTAAGTTTCAATGATGTGACTGAATTCAGGTTCAGCAGCCTTAATTGTCACTCTCTTCCCCTCAGCCTTCGGCTCTTCCGGTGCAGACTCCTTTTTCCGAGCTTGTTTCAGGACTATGCGAGCGATAGCGGGGTCGATCCAAGAGTTACCTTCGTAAGTTACTTTTACCACGTCCAACAACTGATCGAAGCTGATATCTTTCATGCAGTAAGAGTCGGCTCCGGCGGTAAAAGCGGCCAACACTTCCTCTTCATTATCCTGAAAAGTTAGGATCAACACTTTGGTGTCGGGATCGGACTCCGGGACAATCGATTTTTTAAACTTTTGTGTCAATTCAATTCCGTCAAAATCCGGTAAACCAATATCTACAATTGCCACGTCAGGTTTTGAAGACTGAAGCAGTTTCAATCCCTCTGTAGCATTGGCAGCATCCCCGACAACTTCTATCGTGTCACGCTGTTGTAAAGCTGTACGAATGCCGACTCTAGTCAGATCGTGGTCTTCTATCAAAGCAACGCGAATTTTACTCATCTTTCTGCAAATAACCCGCTAAATTTTAAAAATATCTCTAGCCAACTCAGTCTAACTGAGGAGATTTGAGAATGTGTCCTGATGCAAGGGTTTGACAGGTCGCACATCTTTTTCAAGCATACTCATGGAAGGGCGCTATTGCAACTAAAGTATAAATTTATTTGGTAGCGATCCCTAGCTCGGCTGATCGAGACAGGTGCGTTCTCATTGTTTTAACAGTTTAACCGAATTATCCCACTGTCCATCCCTTGATAGAGGTAAAGATACCACTACCTCGATACATTTAGAGTATAAAAACTTTTGATGCACTCTGGTCGTCAAAATCACTAAAGCTAGCAGTACGCTTATTTAGCGGGTGATAGCTCTAATGTGGGACGCTTATTTATATAAAAATGTATGACTCACTCTTACGGCAACCATTTTGTTCGATCGAATCTTTCGGAGGCAGAAACATCACTGGATGCAGCAGAAATAATAGATCCGGAAATGGGAGTGTGCGATTTCGATCACGATCGAGGTGGACTGTTGGATGCAATTCCTCACATAGTTTGGAAAGCAAATGCAGAAGGTAGTGCGACTTATTTTAGCCAGCGCTGGGAGGATTACACCGGCATACCAGTAGCAGCAGCCTTGGATTTCGGCTATCTCGCCCACGTCCACCCAGACGATCGCGATCGCCTCCGGGCGCGATTGCAGTCCATTGTCAGCCAGCAGCAAAGTTACGAAATAGAATTTCGTCTCCGCGCACGATCGGGTGTTTACCGCTGGAATCTAGCCATGGCATGGCCCACAAACGCAGACAGCGAGGGAGTTTTAGAGTGCGTGGGAACTTATACAGATATAGATGTACTCAAACAAAATCCAGCGGGGCTCGAAGCAGAGCGAAATTTTTTGCACCGGTTAGCGGAAACGAAAGCGAGGGAGACAGCAGAAAACCTGGGCGAAGCCAGCGCACTCAGGGAGGCGCAGCAACAGCATTTGGAAGCTCTCGATCGGTTTACAAATCTTTTGAGCCAGCGCGCAACTAACTTGTGCGAGCTTTGGCAAGCGATCGCGGACGCGACTGTTGAAACGATCGCAGCCGCTCAATTTTGCCTGGTTGCCCTCCCCGACAAGCACGATCGCAGCCGCCTCAAATTCACTGCTGTCAAAGGGATAGAAAATTTCAGTGACAGAACCCTGCACTTGCAAGACAGGCTGCTGTCGGAAGCGTTTGTCACCGGGGAGTTTCAATTGTGGCGGCCCTACTCTGGCAGCGATGTACCAGCGGCGGCTTGTGCAGTCGCGATCGAGTCACCGCAAACAGGGCGTTTGGGCGTGTTGGCGATCGGCAACTGGCAAGATAGCAAAGCCATTGACGGGGCAACTCAGCAACTGCTGGCGGTTGTGGGCAACCAAACTGCGATCGCGATTCACACCGCACGGGCGATCGAAACTGTTAAAAAGCAGGAACGACTTTTAGACTTGCAAAATGAACTCCTAGTTCGCCAGCAGGAAGAACTAGAAAATCAACGACGCCGTCTGCAACAGCAAAACTTGCAACTGCTAGAAGCAGCACAGTTAAAATCGCAATTTTTGAATACTATTTCCCACGAATTGCGAACACCCATGAATGCGATTATCGGCTTTTCGCAATTGCTGCTGCGCCAGCACCAACAACTGCTGACTGCCCAGCAAAAAGACATGGTGGGACGCATTTTTAATAACGGCAAAAACCTGCTCTTGCTAATTAACGATATCCTCGACTTCTCCAAAATCGAGAGTGGCTGCACAAAATTAGAGATTGAAGAATTTGATTTGGCGCATTTAGTAATAGATGTCGCTCTCGAATTTGGACATCAAGTTACAGAAAAGAATTTAGCAATGTCTGTCAACGTGCATTTGCAGCATCAGTTTATAGTTAATGACAAGTCGCGACTCCGGCAAATCTTGGTCAACCTTATTTCCAATGCCGTTAAATTTACCCACGAAGGAAGCATTTCCATTGAAGTGAGAGAAATAACCAGCGATCGGATCGCTATTACCGTTAGCGATACAGGAATTGGCATCTCTGAAACCGATCTGCCACACATTTTTGACAAGTTCCGCCAAGCAGACCAAACTACAACCCGTCAGTATCCAGGCACCGGTTTAGGACTAGCTATTAGTGCTGCTTTAGTCAACATGATGACTAGCACAATATTCGCCGAAAGTCAAATACAAAAAGGTTCAATATTTCGGATCGAACTGCCTCGACAAATTCCACAAAGTAACGCTTAATATCAAGTTCGATCGATCTCTTAGCATTGACTCCGGCTAAATCAGCTTCGCTCAAATTAGCAGCCTTGTTCGTCATCGGACAACTGATAAAAATCATGTAGGAGCACGGGAGCTAATTCTGGTTCGGCGGCTATGGGAGCAGCGGGGGTAATTGAATCTCCCATTTTTTCATACACGAAGTAGAGCAGTGCCAGTTTTTCATCCGTGCTCAACCCGTCTATTGTGCGAACAATTGTTTGAGTATCATCCGAAACAGCGTGAGTGTTTTTTGAGGTGGCTGCTGAGTTCATAAATAAGTTTGTTGAAAAGGTTAACAGCATATGAATATCAATATTTTTCACTACAAGTCACCCTCCCCAAGAGGTAATGTCGAACCACGGCTGAAAAATCGATCTTCCTTCAGATAGAAAGGATTGATACACCTAGGGGTAGATGAAAAAAACCGGGTATTTCAGTCACAATTAATACATTAAAATAAAAAATCAAATTAGCAAGGAGTACGTAATGTCTGAAGTAAGTACAGAATCAAATAACTCTCAAACATTTGACGCTCAGCAAATAGCTGAAAACGTGGAAGCAGGAGAACAAAAGTTACCGCAGGTTGACGTATCAGCCGACTACGAGGCTTCAAAAGAATTCAGTGTTAGCGAAATCGATCGCACGAGTGCCGGCGCCGAAGCAGCAGCCGCTGCAACTGCACCTAAATTTGCGATTCCCGCCCCCCAAGAAATCCCAATGCCTGCGGATGCAAAGGGCAATCCCGATGATTTTCTGTCGATGGCTAAGGAAGTTAACCCCACAGGTGCACCGGGCAATGTTACTGATGATTTGGTGCAAAAGGCGATCGAACTCGGTACTCCCGGCAGTTAATTTAGCAATTCTCAATTCAGTGCACGATAAGCTGCTATACTGTAGGGACATAAAACATTGTTTAACTGGTTCTCAGGCTGAAGCCTGGGAACCAGTAAATCTGTTTTTTAGGTAGGGACATAGCATTGCTGTGTCCGTTTTTCTGTATTTGTGGTGCTAGCGATCGACCAATTAAATATAATTGTGATGAGTATTGTAACGAAAGACTGATGTGTTAGTCGAGCTGTATATTGATGGGGAGATAATTTATATAAATGATGAGCATCCTTACTATTGGTGTAATCGGTGATATTCACACCGAAGAAAAATTGTTGTCTAAAACCGTAGCTTTTCTGAAATCCCAAAAAGTTGATCGTATTTTTTGTGCTGGGGATATTGTTGATGGTTCAGGTGATGCTAATGAATGCTTGAATATCTTGAGAAAAGAAGAGATTTTCGTGGTTTTAGGAAATCACGATCGATGGTTATTAAACAATGAAATGCGAAGTCTAAAAAAGGCTACACAGCTAGATTCCCTTTCGGTTATTTCGCAGTCGTTTTTAAGCTCTCTGCCTTCAACTATTGAATTCGCAACACCTCAGGGTCTAGCACTCTTGTGCCACGGCTTAGATAAAAATGATATGGTTCGACTAACTCCCTATGATTATGGGTATGCCATTGAGGCAAACATAGATCTCCAAAACTTAATTCAAGGACAAAAATACAGATATGTCATCAATGGTCATACACATTACAAAATGGTTCGACACTTTGGCAACTTAACTATCATAAACGCGGGTACGTTAAAGCAGGAGGATGAACCGGGTTTTTTAGTGATAGATTTTGTTGAAGAGGTTGTACAATTCTACAAATTTTTGGGAGATTCTGTGATAGAAGAATCAGAAAGAGTTAGTTTAACAGCCGCTCTTCATTAATTGGTTCCCAGGCACTTTGCGTGATAACAAGTAAAAGCACTTTATTTGAGCGGCGGTTGAGAAATCTTTCCGATCGCGCGATCGCCCAAAATTTCAATTACCAAATCCACGCGATCGCCCTCAAGCGTTGATTTGATAAATAACTCCGGATGTAGCGCTTTCCAGAAATATTCCACAAACCGATTAATTTCGCCCTCTGACATTCCCGACTTCCCCGCCGCCATCATTTCCCGTTCCGCTTGATTGCGCCACACTTGAGAAATGCGATAATCTTGGGGATACAAAACTATTAATTTATCTAAGCGCTGCCATAAGGGTACATAGTCGTGGAGCTTAGCATTCATATCGCGAGCAAATTGCCGATCGCTCTCTGTTACAATTGGGAACGGTGCATCTGCCAAAAACTCGTTCAATTGCGGAGTGGCGATCGACTCTACTCCGACAAACCAACCTTCAAACAGTACAATATCCACTCCCCTAATAATTTCGGGATCGGTTCTATCTCCCGCACCTCCCCAGGCTGATTTGTCAAATCTGGGAATTTCTATATTTTTAATTTTACCAATTTCTAGAAAGTCAGATTGAGAATTATCAACGGATTTTAATTCATGATTTTGAGCAGATCGTAATCGATCTAAAACTGCTATTCCCAATTCTAGATCGTGAGTGCCGGGGGGGCCGCGCCAAATTAAACGCGGGTCTGCTTTTTGGAGTTTTTGGCGATCGGCATAAGTCTTGTAAAGATCGTCTAAAGACAGGCTAACAGTAGAATATCCCAATTGTCCGAGAATTAGCCTCAAAACCTGGGCTAAAGTAGTTTTTCCCGTTCCTTGCCCTCCTAAAATTCCTTGAATTAAAGGACGTTTTAAACTTTGTTTTTGGGCCGATAATTGCATTGCCAGCGGCAGCCAAAGATGCCACAAAGTTTCTAAAAAAGTAGTTGACTTTAGGGGAAAATTGTGCAGTCGATCGATAACAGAAAAGAATAAATCCGCTTTGGTGCGAACAACATCGACTGCATTTTCAGAAGTAGTACCAAAAGCACGCGATCGCAAATCGCTAGTAAGTTCCCAAACAGCTAACTGCTCGAATTCTGGATCGATCGGACGACTTCCAGCTTTCCATCCTTCTAAAATTGCCATGGGGGTTAAAGTCGATCGAGCCATCTTCTTAAAACTCCTAACTTTTATCAACTATCAACTGTCTAAGAACCGAGCTTTAAAGCTTCGACAAATAAATTGTAAGTCATGCCAATTTTCAGAGCATTGAGCATATCTACCCACAAAAAACGCACCGCCTGTCGCCTGCCGCCATAAACCAGCCGATTCACCAACTCTGTGAACAGCACCAACAGCCCAGCTACCACAATATCCCAATCTGCTGATTGTCCTGCGATCGTCGAAATAGCTGTTCCCAAAAAAGTACCGAACAGCAAACTAATTACCAGCAGCGAAATCCGTCGCCAAGGATTGCTCAGCCAGTTGCCGAATTGCTCGCCCAGAACCTCAATTAATCGGTTAATTCGCGTATTTTGCATAAAATCGGGAATTGGGAATCGGGAATTGGTAATTGAGAATTGGTAATTGGTAATTAGTAATACTTTCTTCTATTTTCTGCATTCTGAGATCCAGGTCGATCTTGTGGCACAATAGCCCCTGGTTGTGCCTACATTAAAGATAGTTATGACTAATTGCAGGTGTAAAGTCTATCCTTTATTCATAAAATTTATGAAACTTAAAGTTTACCCGATCGTAATTGGAGTGTCGATCGCCCTACTAGCAGGGCTGTTCCTGGGACGTTTTGAAATTACTATCTCGAACGGTTCAAATTTGCCCAGCAATTTGCCCGAACCAGCCACCGTACTCCCCCCAATACCCCCCATTTCTTCAACAGCCACGAGTGCCACAGACCTAGCAACAGGTCTTAAATCCGAGCCAATACCAACCCCCTCAGAACCAGACGGAGAATTGATTTCTCCCATAGCCGCGACAGACCCAGCAGTAAATAGATTGGCAAATGCCAAAGCCGTTGGCACTTTGCGCGTCAGCAACCGCACCGAACACCCCGTGCGCATAGCTTTGCTGACAAAGCCACAATCTGAGAAATCCTACGGTAGACCTGCTCACTGGGATTTTGCGCCGGGGGAAGGAGGTGGGTTGGGACTGATGCTATCGCTTCCTGAAGGTCAGCTAAAAGTTAAACAGGGAGATATTTTGGTTGTCTTCGCTCAGGATGGATCTCGCCGCTACTGGGGGCCTTATGTCACCGGGGAGACAGCCTCACCAGCTTGGAATAACAAAGCCGGAGAATGGCAATTAGTGGTGCAGCCGTGAACGCGTGAACTATAGTATTTGACACTCCCTAGCCTAAAGGCGTGGGGATTCTCGGTTCAATCAGTCGACTTGCCAGTTGATGTCACCACCAACGAGTAGAGGTCGGTCTCTCCCCAAGCGTTAATTTCGGTGTGCCCCACCGTATTTAAATTAATTCCTGCTTGTCTCAAGCCGCAACGCCCAAAATATTCTTCGCTGCATTATTATGGTCGCGGTCCAATACCCCACCGCAACTGCAAACATGAGTTCTGACTGATAGCGATTTTTTGACAGTATTGCTACAGGTTGAACAATCTTGCGAAGTGTATTGAGGAGCCACAGCAACTACTGTTTTGCCTTACACTTTTCCAAAGTATTGCAACTATTGAGCAAACTGATCCCAAGCTGCATCGCTAATTGATTTACGGGAGTTTAGACTAAAAAACGATCGCATCTAAAAGTAGCTGCCTTTGAAGATCCGGCAATCTGTTACTCAAAAACTCAAGAGGGATCAGATTAAATAGCTAATCTTGAAGATTTTTTGCGGAAAGAAACCTGTTTTTTCACAGTGGGATAGCACGGTGCTTTAGTCCGTACATTTCCTGTTTCTCAACCAGGGGATTTTCCCCTCTGTTTAGGCTGTTTCGCGGGAGTACAAATGTCAACTAAAACCGACAACATTGATTGGGCAACACGTCCAGGAGTTAAATTGATACTAGCAGATTGCCAAGGTAATATATTCTCGACTACTAAATCCCTGGCTAACCAGAGTTGCCAACTCATCAATGGCATTAAATCGCTCCACCGCTGGTGATTGTTCGGGAGTTCTCAAGTTAGGCAATGTCCAATGCATAAGTTGGGAAGCTGCTTGATGAAGTATGGGTGAAGACCCACTACTAATTCTTTCATGAAGTAGGGGTAATGCCTAACTTCCTTGTGCTTCTGGTATCCCGGCAATTGTACTGTATCCCTGTCCAATAATTAGGGCTTGCTGAATAATCGATCACTATTAATTACAGGAACATTAACGTGTCAAACCGAGATTTTTCTAAGGCTTGTCCGAAAGTTCTGCAATAAAGTCTTTGGCCCAGTAGTTATTATTAAGATCAGACCGAATTGATCTGATTTGTGAGA
>JAAUPI010000060.1 GCA_012035135.1 Microcoleus sp. CSU_2_2 | reverse complement strand
AACCCTTGGCTTGAGGGGGATAGCCTGCTTACCTTGGGATGGCCGACCACTCAATAGCGCAGGAAGTAAATACCAAATTGTAATTAAAGACGGCTTTAGCTAAGTTTGGGTAAGTTTTACGAAGCAGACAACGGTGTCATGTATGCAATGGTTGGCAACAACCTTTACACCGTCAGCACCGGCAGTGGCAGCGGTACTAACGCCGCCGCCCAAGCAATTAACGCGACGGCAGCAGGCACGACGACTTTGGTAGCAACAGTTCCCGGTGCTACAAACAGCGGAGATATGGCTTTTGACCCGACTAGCCCCAATGACTTGTATATCGTCAACGGCGGCACCTTGTTTAAAGTCAACATCAACAGCCCCGCAGCTACTCCGGTTACAGGTACAACAGGGCTTCCAAGTTCCCCCGGTGTGGCATTTGGGCCCGATGGATTTCTCTATGCGGGTACTGGTACTGGCTTACTGGCGAGACTTAACACCACAGTCGGCCCGACATTTGGCAATCAAGTGGGAACAGCACTAAGTTACGATCGCGGCGATTAATGACTTTGCTACCCTGCCCACACCGTCCCCAGATACCGATCTCGCAGTCACCAAAACCGACGGACAAACCAGCACCACACCGGGCAGCAGCCTCACCTATACAATTACGGTCAAAAACAATGGTGATTGCGATTTAAAAGGCATATCCTTTGTTGATAATATTCCGACTAGCTTAACGGGAATTACTTGGACGGCTGCGATCGTCGGAGGAGGAAGTTTCCCAACCGCTGCCGACGGATCTGGTACTGGCAATACCATCAATACCAAACTCAACCTCAATAGCGGAGCGACTGCCACCTATATCGTGACAGGTACTGTCTCAAATTCAGCCCTGGGAACCACGATTACCAACACAGCTACAGCGACTCCGCCAGAAGGGATTACCGATCGCATCATTACCAACAACAATAGTGCCAGCGATACCACAGACGTACTGACTGCCAACGTACCTCCTGTTACTAACAACGCCACTGCTGCGGTAACACCAGGTAGCACGGTGCAAATCCCCGGTTTGGGAGCAACTGACTCCGACGGGACGATCGCCTCTTATACAATAAATACTCTCCCCCCCGCAGCCGAAGGCGTTCTATTTCTGGGAGATCCGACTCAAGGCGGAGTCCCCATCACTGCTGGGCAAGTGCTAACGCCAGCACAAATTAGCCAAGTATTCTTGCAGTCCACAGGTGCATTTACAGGAACCAACTTCACCTACAGCGCTACAGATAACCGAGGTGACAGCACTTCCGGTACAGCCACAGTATCTCCGACACCCAACGTACCTCCTGTCACCAACAGCCCCACTGCTGCTGTCACACCAGGTAGCAGTATTTCCCTAACAGGTTTGGAGGCAACTGACTCTGACGGGACGATCGCATCCTACACCGTTAGCACCCTGCCACCAGCCACAGAAGGCGTGTTATTTTTAGGAGATCCAGCAAACGGCGGAGTTCCCGTCACCGCCGGTCAAATCTTAACTCCGGCACAAATTAGCCAATTATTTTTCCAATCCACAGGAACATTCAACGGTACCAGCTTCAATTACAGCGCTACCGACAACCGAGGTGGCACGACTCCGGGTACGACAACAATATCTCCCACACCAAATCAACCCCCTGTCACAAATAATGCCAATAGTTCGGTAGTACCGGGGAGTACAATCCCGCTGACAGGTTTGGGTGCAACTGACTCCGACGGGACGATCGCATCTTATACTGTCAATACTCTGCCACCAGCCACAGAAGGTGTCCTATTTTTAGGAGATCCGACCCAAGGCGGAGTCGCCGTCACGCCCGGTCAAATCTTGACTCTGGCACAAATTAGTCAATTATTTTTCCAATCTACAGGGACGTTCAACGGTACCAACTTCACCTACAGTGCCACCGACAACCGAGGCGCTAACACTCCGGCGACAGCTACCGTCTCGCCGACACCAAACCAACCACCCATAGCCAATAACATCAATGACTCGGTAGCACCGGGGAGCACCCTCCCACTGACAGGTTTAGGAGGAACTGATGCCGATGGGACGATCGTATCCTACACCGTCAACACTTTACCCCCGGCAGCCCAAGGTGTTTTATTCTTGGGAGATCCTGCTACTACCGGAGTCGCCGTCACTGCCGGTCAAATCCTGACTCCGGCACAAATTAACCAACTATTTTTCCAATCCACAGGTGCATTCAACGGTACGAATTTCACCTACAGCGCCACTGATAATCGAGGAGGTGCGAGCTCTCCCGCTACAGCCTCCGTCGCCCCGACACCAAACCAACCACCTGTAGCCAACAACACTAACGACTTGGTAGTACCGGGCAATACTGTGCCCCTGACAGGTTTAGGAGGCAGCGATCCAGATGGGACGATCGCCTCTTATACAATTAATACTCTGCCACCCGCAGCCGAAGGGGTGCTGTTCCTGGGAGATCCAGCTACTGGCGGAGTTGCTGTTACCACCGGTCAAAGCCTGACTCCGGCACAAATCAGCCAATTATTTTTCCAATCCACAGGTGCATTTGCTGGTACTAATTTCACCTACGGCGCTACCGACAACCGAGGTGCTACAAGTGTGGGAACGGCCTCCGTTGCCCCGACACCAAACCAACCACCTATAGCCAACAACGCTAACAACTCGGTAACACCGGGCAATACTGTTCCGCTAACAGGTTTGGGAGGAAATGACCCAGACGGGACGATCGCCTCTTATACAATTAATACTCTGCCACCGGCAGCCGAAGGCGTGCTGTTCCTGGGAGATCCAGCCAGCGGTGGAGTCGCCGTCACCGCCGGTCAAATCTTGACTCCGGCACAAATCAGCCAACTATTTTTCCAATCCACAGGTGCATTTGTCGGCACCAACTTCACCTATGGCGCTACCGACAATCGAGGTGCCACGACTGCTGCAACCAGCACCCTGTCCGTGACACCAAACCAACCACCTGTTGCCAACAACACTAACAGTTCAGTAGCACCGGGCAGCACTATTGCGATCGCAGGTTTGGGAGGAAATGACCCAGACGGGACGATCGCCTCTTATACAATTAATACTCTGCCACCCGCAGCCGAAGGCGTGCTGTTCCTGGGAGATCCAGCCAGTGGCGGAGTTGCTGTCACCGCCGGTCAAGTCCTAACTCCGGCACAAATCAGCCAACTATTTTTCCAATCCACAAATGCACTCAGTGGCGCTAACTTTACCTACAACGCTACGGATAACCGAGGCGCTAGCAGTGCTGGCACTGCCACCATCTCCCCGACAGCCAACCAACCACCTGTCGCCACCAACATTAGCGGTTCATTACCACCAGGTAGCACCGTTCAACTCAATGGTTTGGGAGGAAATGACCCAGATGGGACGATCGCCTCTTATACAATCAATACTCTGCCACCGGTAGCTCAAGGTACACTGTTCCTCGGAAACCCAGCAAGCGGTGGAGTTGCTGTCACCGCCGGTCAAAGCCTGACTCCGGCACAAATCAGCCAATTATTTTTCCAATCCACAAATGCGCTCAGCGGTGCTAACTTTAGCTACAGCGCCATCGATAACCGAGGTGCCAGTGGTCCTGGGACAGTCGATCTATCCCCAACACAAAATCAACCACCCGTAGCCAACAACACTAACACCTCGATCGCACCGGGCAGCACTGTCGCGATCACAGGTTTAGGAGGTACAGATCCAGATGGGACGATCGCCTCTTATACAATTAATACTCTGCCACCAGTAGCCCAAGGTGTCCTATTTTTGGGAGATCCAGCCTCTGGCGGAGTCGGTGTTACCGCCGGTCAAAGCTTGACTCCGGCACAAATTAGCCAACTATTTTTCCAATCCACAGGTACATTCAACGGTACCAATTTTAATTACAGCGCCACCGATAACCGAGGCGCTACCAGTGCTGCGACGGCTGCCCTTTCTCCAACTGCAAACCAACCACCGATCGCCAATAATGTCAACTCCTCGGTAGTACCAGGGAATACTATGCCGCTAACAACTTTGGGAGGAAGTGACCCCGACGGGACGATCGTCTCTTATACAATCGGCGGTCTACCACCGGCCACCCAAGGTGTTCTATTTCTGGGAAACCCAGTAAGTGGCGGAGTCGCCCTCACCGCCGGTCAAAGCCTGACTCCGGCACAAATTACCCAACTATTCTTCCAGTCCGCAGGTACATTTACCGGAACCAACTTCACCTACAGCGCCACTGATAACCGAGGTGCTAGCAGTCCTGCAACTGCGACTTTAGCTCCCGATAGTCTTCCCAACGACCCGCCCGTAGCCAACAATGTGACTGTTGCAGCAGCACCTAGCAGCACTGTTTCCGTGCCCGGGTTGGGAGGCACTGACTCCGATGGGACGATCGCCTCTTATACAATCAATAATCTACCACCCGCAGCTCAAGGCGTCCTATTCTTAGGAGATCCGGCTACTGGCGGAGTTGCTGTTACCGTCGGCCAAAGCCTGACTCCGGGGCAAATCGGTCAACTCTTCTTCCAGTCGGCAGGTACTTTCAGCGGTACTACCTTTACCTACAGCACTACTGACAACCTTGGTCTTGCCAGTCCCGGCGCTGCGACGGTAAATTTAACTGCTACCGCAAACCAACCTCCTGTCGCCAACAATGGCAATGCTTCGGTAATACCAGGAAATAGCGTTGCGATCGCAAATTTGGGGGCCACTGACTCCGATGGGACGATCGCCTCTTATACAATTAATACCCTACCACCGGCAGCCCAAGCCGTCCTATTTTTGGGAGATCCGGCAAACGGTGGAGTCGCCATCACCGCAGGCCAAAGCCTGACTCCGGTACAAATTACCCAACTCTTCTTCCAATCGACAGCTACATTTACTGGAGCCAATTTTACCTACAACGCCACGGACAACCGAGGCGCTAGTAGCGCTGCCACTGCTACAGTCTCTCCGACAACTAACCGACCCCCTTTAACTAACAATGCCAGTCTTTCCGCAGTACCGGGCAGCACTGTTTCCGTCCCCGGACTTGGAGGAAATGACCCCGACGGGACGATCGCATCTTATACAATCAATACTCTGCCACCCGCAGCCCAAGGCGTCCTGTTCCTGGGAGATCCAGCAAACGGCGGAGTTGCTGTCACCGCCGGTCAAGTTCTGACTCCGGCGCAAATCAGTCAACTGTTCTTTCAGTCAACAGGAACATTCACTGGCACCACTTTTACCTACAGCGCTACTGACAATCTCGGTCTTAGCAGTCCTGCTGCTGCCACAGTCGCTGCAAGTCTGATCGGCAACCTACCCCCTGTCGCCAACAATGCTAATGCTGCGATCGCACCTGGTAGCATCGTTCCGATCGCAGGTTTGGGAGGAACAGATCCGGACGGGACGATCGCATCTTATACAATTAATACTTTGCCCCCCGCAGCCCAAGGCATCCTATTCCTGGGAGATCCAACCTTGGGAGGAGTCGCCCTCACCGCAGGCCAAACCCTGACTCCGGCACAAATTAGCCAGTTGTTCTTCCAATCGGTAGGTGCATTCAGCGGTGCTAACTTTACCTACAACGCTACGGACGACCGAGGTGCTAGCAGCCCCGGCACCGTGACTTTAACAGCCAACGCTGCTGTCAACCAACCCCCTGTCGCCAACAATGCCAGCCTGTCAGCAGTACCGGGCAGCACTGTACCCGTCCCTGGACTCGGAGGCAGCGACCCCGATGGGACGATCGCCTCTTATACGATCGATACTCTGCCACCCGCAGCCCAAGGCGTCCTCTTCCTAGGAGATCCAGCCAACGGCGGAGTTGCTGTCACCCCAGGCCAAAGCCTAACGCCAGCCCAAATCAGTCAACTCTTCTTCCAGTCAACGGGAACATTCACCGGTACCAACTTTACCTACAGCGCTATTGACAATCTCGGTCTTGCCAGTCCTGGCGCTGCCACAGTATCTGCAAATCCGATCGCGAATCGCCCCCCCATAGCAAACAATGTCAACGATCTCGTAGCACCGGGCAGCACCGTCCAAATTGACGGACTCGGAGGTACAGATCCAGACGGGACGATCGCCTCTTATACAATCAATACTTTGCCACCGGCAGCCCAAGGCGTTTTATTTTTAGGAGATCCAGCTTCTGGCGGAGTTGCTGTCACCGCCGGTCAAACCCTAACACCAGCCCAAATTGGTCAATTGTTCTTCCAATCCACGGGTGTATTCAGCGGTGCGAACTTTACCTACAACGCCACTGACAACCGAGGCGCTAGCAGTCCCGGCACTGCGACTTTAGTCGCCAGCGCTGGCGTCAACCAACCACCTTTGGTCAATAATGCCAATGCCTTAGTACAACCGGGTAGCGCTGTTCCCATCACCGGACTCGGAGGCACTGACGCCGATGGGACGATCGCATCTTATACGATCGATACTCTGCCCCCCGCCGCCCAAGGCATCCTATTCCTGGGAGATCCAGCCAGCGGTGGCATCCCCGTTACCCCAGGCCAAGTGCTAACTCCAGCACAAATCGGTCAACTCTTCTTCCAGTCCACAGGCACTTTCACAGGTACTACCTTTACCTATAGCGCTACCGACAATCTGGGGCTGAAAAGTCCGGCATTAGGGACGGTGACAGCAATTTCTCCTGCAAACTTACCGCCTGTCGCCAACAACGCCAATACGGTACTAGCACCGGGCAGCATCGCCCCGATTACCGGACTTGGAGGAAGTGACCCTGACGGGACGATCGCATCTTATACAATCAATACTTTGCCAGCAGCAGCCCAAGGCGTCCTGTTTCTGGGAAATCCAACAAGTGGCGGAGTCGCCGTTACCGCCGGTCAAACCCTAACACCGGCCCAAATTGGTCAATTGTTCTTCCAATCCACGGGTGTATTTAGCGGTGCAAACTTCACCTATAACGCCACTGACAACCGAGGCGCCAGCGGTCCGGCCACTGCAAATTTAGCCCCTAGCACGGCAGCGAACCAACAGCCTCTGACCAACAACGCCAATGTTTTGGGTCTACCAGGAAGCGCGATTCCGATCGCAGCTTTAGGAGGCACTGACCCCGACGGGACGATCGCAGCTTATACAATCGATACTCTGCCCCCCGCAGACCAAGGCGTCCTGTTCCTGGGAGATCCGGCACAAGGCGGAGTTCCCGTTACCCCTGGACAAGTGCTGACTCCCGCCCAAAGCACTCAATTGTTCTTTCGATCGACCACTGCTTTTGCCGATGCCAAATTCAACTACACTGCGATCGACAATCTCGGCGTAGCCAGCCCATCCCCAGCAACTGTCGCACTCAGCGCAACACCCAACCAACCTCCTGTTGCCAACAATTCCAACGCCCTGGTAGCACCCAACAGCATTATCGCCATCCCTGGACTTGGAGGCACTGACGCCGATGGGACGATCGCATCTTATACAATCAATACACTGCCCCCCGCAACCCAAGGCGTCCTCTTCCTCGGAGATCCAGCAAGTGGCGGAGTCCGTATTACCGCAGGTCAAACCCTGACCCCAGCGCAAATTAGCCAGTTGTTCTTTGAATCAGCAGGCACTTTCAGTGGCGCTAACTTTACCTACAGCGCCACTGACAATCGAGGTTTTAGCGGTCGCGGAACGGCAACTATAAATCCCTCACCTGTCACTAATCAACCTCCCGTTGCCAACAATGCCAACGCCTTGGTAGCGCAGGGCGGCATCGTCCTTATCCCCGGACTTGGAGGAAGTGACCCCGACGGGACGATCGCATCTTATACAATCGATACTCTGCCCCCTGCCACCCAAGGCGTCCTGTTCCTCGGAGATCCAGCCTCTGGCGGAGTCCCCGTTACCGCCGGTCAAGTTCTAACTCCAGCACAAATTAACCAACTATTCTTCCAGTCAGCAGGCACTTTCAGTGGCGCCAACTTTACCTATCGCGCCACTGACAACCAAGGTTTACTCAGTCCTGGCGCTGCCACCGCGACCATAAATCCGATCTCCGGCAACCAACCGCCTGTCACGCAAGACATCAACGCCAACACAGCACCAGGAAGCATTCTCCAACTCACCGGACTTGGAGGCACTGACGCCGATGGGACGATCGCATCTTATACAATCGATACTCTGCCTCCCGTAGCCCAAGGCGTCCTCTTCCTCGGAGATCCAGCAAACGGTGGAGTCGCAGTTACCGCCGGTCAAACCCTTACCCCAGACCAAATCAGCCAACTCTTCTTCCAGTCAGCAGGCGAATTTGCAGGTACAAACTTCACCTATAGTGCAACTGATAACCTAGGTGCTAGCAGCCGCGGGACTGCGACTATCAACGTCACAGGCGCTCCCGCCCCCGTACCCGTAACTACACTTACAGGCGAACCACCGCTGACGCTACCAACTCCCGTTGCCCAAACCGATGAAGAATGCGGTTGCCCCACCCTCCCCGAAAAACCGCAGCCTAACTTCTCGGAGCCCCTACCACAACCATCAGTATCCTTCGATAAGCCTGGGGCAGAACAAACTCCCGTACAGCAAATTTTCACGGGTACCAATGGCAACGACTTGGTTGCCGGGGGAGATGCAGATGAAAAATTCATCGGGCTTGAGGGCAACGACATCATCCTCGGCGAAGGCGGTACTGACTTAATTTACGCCAAAGAAGGTAACGACTTTATCGCCGCTGACAAGGATAACGACATTATTTACAGTGGCAAAGGCCGAGATTGGGCATTTGCCGGCAAAGGAAATGACTGGGTGTTGGGAGATACCGAATCCGACACCCTATTCGGCGATATCGGTAATGACACGGTCATCGGTGACAATGGCAAGTACAGCCAAAACTCCCTCAATAGTAAAGGCAATGGCGACTGGCTATATGGCGAAGATGGCAACGACTTAATCGGCGGCAACGAGGGTAACGATACCATCTTGGCCGGCAAAGGCAATGACCTCAACTACGGTGGCCGAGACAATGACTTGATGTGGGGCGAAGTCGGTAACGACACTCTAGTTGGCGACGAAGGCAACGACAGCTTATTTGGTGGCTTTGCCGACGACTCTGGGCGCAAGCTTGATGGCAATGATTGGCTGTACGGCAGCAGCGGTAACGACTTCCTGAATGGCGAAGCAGGCGATGATACTCTCGTTGGCGGTACTGGTAACGATCTCGGCTACGGAGGCAAAAACAACGATCGCATATATGGCGAACTTGGTGCTGACATCCTCTACGGCGGCGAAGGCAAAGACACGATTATCGGCGATTACGGCAACATCATCGCCAATATTGTAGGTCAAGCCGACTGGATATTTGGCGATCGGGGCGATGACGTAATCGCAGGCGGCAACGGCAACGATACCATTCAAGCTGGCAAAGAGAATGACTGCGTTTTCGGAGGCAAACAAAACGACCTCATTTGGGGCGAAATTGGTTCCGATTCGATCGCAGGTGACGAAGGTAACGATACCATCTACGGTGGCCTTGGTAGTGCATTAATGCTAGACGCCCAGGGAACCGACTTACTCTTGGGCAATGCAGGTTTTGACTACATCAACGGAGAAGAAGCCGATGACTCGATTAGCGGTGGCCAAGACGGCGATACCCTCCACGGTGGCAAACAAGCGGACATTATTAATGGCGACGGTGGCGCTGACTTAATGTTCGGCGATAACGGCAATGACACCCTCTGCGGTGGCGAGGACAACGATACAATTTTTGGCGATAACATTGGCGCTTCTGTTTCTGTCGGTACCACAGGGCAGCAAGATTGTATCGATGGCGGCGCTGGCAACGACTTAATCAACGGCAATGAAGGTCAAGATACCATCACCGGCGATGCAGGTAACGATACCTTAACTGGTGGTAAAGATAATGACCTAGTATTTGGCGGTGAAGGAGATGACTGGCTATTTGGTGACTTAGGCGAAGATACTCTCAACGGCGGTGCTGGTAGCGATCGCTTCGTGTTAAGTTCCAGTAGTGGCATCGATACTATTACTAACTTCGAGGTTGGTATCGACAAATTTGTATTAAGCAGCGGCCTAAGTTTGCAGCAAGTACAAATTAGCCAAACACCTGATAGCACCTTGCTGCAAGTTGCTGCTACCGGCGAAGTCTTAGCAAGACTAATCGGCGCAAACAACCAGATTTCCCAGTTAGATTTCCTTCTGGTTTAAACCTCTGTTTTGTTACTCCGGGGATATTAAATTACTGGAGTTTAGACTAAAAAACGATTATACTTGTAGGGGTGAAGCATTCGGGCGATCATCTCTGCGGTCGATTACAGGTTTTAGATCCGAATGCTTCACCCACGCCCTATGCGACCGATACAACCGGACATGATATGACACCCCCCAACGGGGGAAGACAGTTACATAGTACGGTAATCAAACCGTTTATAATAACTGCCTTCTGCCTTCTGTCTTCTACCTTCTACCGCTGTAATGATTTCAGGCTAAAATTTTTACAATTTTGCGTTAAATCTGCTTAAATATCTGCGGAATGTGGGTTATAAATCTATTCAAATTATGTTAAAAACAGGAGAGAATTCTTTGAATCACCTGGCTATTAAAATCTTTCGGAAAGCGGTGTCGTTCCTGAGCGTGATCGAGAAAGAAAGTCTTGGGATAATAGGCAAGACAAGCTTCCATCTCACTAATCTTTTGTAATAAGGGCTCGATCTGGTCAATTTTGTCAGGATGGCGATATTCGATCAGAGTAGCAGCATTTCTAAAATGTCGCCCCTCATCCTGCGTTACCAAATGTCCTACGCGAGCAAAGCCATTACCATAGTGTTGATAGAATTCCTTGATATCCCGATGATAAGACCACACAGAACCCATTTCGTCAAACATTAAACCAACTAGGATGGTGAATTCGTTTTCAATCAGAAACGAGATTGGTTCCAACTCATGCACCCGACTCTGGTTTTGTCGATCGATCTTTTCTAAGGACAAACCCGATATCATATGATAGACTTTACGCAAAGCGCGGTAGTGCCGCAATTCGTCTTGCAACCAAAGTTCGATCGCCCTCATGAATTCTAACGAAAACTCCGAACTACGAGATAGCAGATGCTCGTAGAGGGGCTGACTATCTCCCTCAGAAAAGACATCTCGACTTAGGAGATCCATAAATCCAGCGTGGATTGTAGGTGCGACTTCCGGAATTTTGAACTCATCGGTAATAAATTCATCTACACTCCACTCACTGCTAAGAATCGGAATTCCCCGGATATCATGAGTTTGTATTTTCATAAGTAGAAATCAGTTGACAGGTGACTTAATTAAAACCTAAGTATTTAAAAGAGATTCGCTTACGATATGGGGAACGATTAAACAATGTCTGCCAGTGATGGGATTTGTATCTCCGCGTAATACGATGCCGGATGGAGTATCGCCGACAATCCAGGAACCGACAACAAAGTGATAGCCGAAATATGCGGGCAAACATCGATAGGACTGAATAATGAATCCTTCGCGATCGTAACCCATTGCTTCGCGGGAATGCACTACCCCAGCAACAATATCCCCTGTTTCGATTGAAACACCAACACCTTCCAAACCTGCGAGGGGTTTTTTGACGTGCATTTGAGTCAATAACTCTGTGGATTCGATCGAGATAGTATCCGTGAAGAAAGTGGGCAGCAGGAATTGAGAATACACTGGGTGTTTGCCAAATAATTCCCACATCCACACCATCGATCCTTTATTGCTTAAAATCTGTTTCCACAGCGGTTCGAGGATTTTTACATCCCCAGCCAGCAGGCGCGATGCTAGGGCTTCACCTGCGTTAAAGGATTCGCTGGCGAGTTGCAAATCCAGCCAATCTACAATCTTCCACATTCGGAAAATCCGATTGTTGAATTGATCGATAAAAAATCCTTCTTCATCCACACCAAGATGGTTGCGCAGTCCTACAAGTTGCGTGAAAAAGCAATCGTCCCCCAATTCTCGATGAATAATTTCTACCAGTTGTCCGGCCATCTCGGTATCTTCTGACAGATGCTCGTCAATTAACAGGCTCAGGCCAAACTGCTTGAGATCGTACTGACGGCTGAGAGTGCGGAATCGACCCGCAACTTCGTCCCAAAAATTGTTAAACTGATCGGCATCGTCGGGCAGCGATCGCAAATCTCGGCTTTGTTTTTTCAGATCATTAAACCAAAGCCATTGATAAACTGTTTCTGCGCCCAAAAGAGGAGTTTCGCCGTTGATTTCTAGCAAGCTAATTTTGCCATCTTCAGTGACAGCAAGATCGAAACGGGTATAGAGAGACAGATCTTCGTCGTCGTCAACTCGATCCCAGGAAACCTGAATTGCTTCCCAGAAAGTAGGGGGAATAGCGAGTTTTTTCATCCGATTTTCCAGACCATCAGCGGTGAAAAACCAATCCAAAAACTCCCGACACATATCCCAAAGAGCCTCAGTAGCATCCCAGATCTTCACCTCTTCCTGACCCGAAAACATCACTCCAAAAGGACGGTTTAAGGCTTCTGCCCAATAACGTTGATTAATATCTGCAAGAGGCTGACATTGGTAGGCGTTATCTAATACGTGCTGCTGCCAATTGCGCCGTCGCTGAAACAAAAAGGGATACATCGATCGAACACCTTAATGGTAATTGGTAATTGGTAATTGGTAATGGGAACTCCCCTCACCCCAGGGGGTAATGGGTAGTTGGTAGTTGGCAGCTTAATTCGGAGTTTATAATTGATGATTTTTAATTGCAAATTACTAATTACGAATTGCGAATTATTTACGATCGGCTGAAGATCGGAATAATTACAAATCACCAACAATTCGATTACTTACCCCCGCTTCCGATAGGAGCAATGGAACGGACAAAATTACCAAAGCTGCCTCGTCCTTTGATGGTACCCTGAGCTGCATAGCCTTGGGGGCGAGAGGGGGTGTCCCTACTAGGGGAAAAGTAGGGAGAATCTAGTGGCACTCCCTGTAGGGGACGAGCAATCTGCGCTCGATCGGGAGTTACAATTCCGATGTGGGAGCGGTAAACGGGTTGTACATGATACACCGCGTAGGAGTTACTGGAGCCACTGGAGCCACTGTTTACCACCGTTGGAGAGGCATTAACATTATCGGTGAAATAGAACTCCACATCATCGGTGAAATAGAAGCCACTGAAGTCTGGTCGCCATCCGGTGGTAGCAACGCTGGAATTCGATATCTGCGAGCAAATGCTTGCTGTGTCTTCTTGGCATTCTTGTTGGGTGCTATACACCGGCGTAATGCGATCGTATTCCTGCTTTGCGTATAGGAACTGGGTCTGACACTGCTGTTTGGTGAACCCGTTTTTTTGGTTCATTGCATCTGCAATACATTGCTGTTCCGATTCGTAGAAGCGTACTTCATTGGATTGTTCTTGCAACATGGTATAAGCAAGATAGCCTAATCCACCGACCACGAGTACACCTGATGTAATGAGAAGGTAACGGATTGTTATCGTTCGATTGTTGTTGTGAGTCATGAACCTGAGGTTAGAGTCATCCTCTTGAAGAAGTTATAATTTGATGAATTTGCTGCTGCTGAGATGATTGGATTTACATAGTTCCGTTAAAAATAAAGTAATTTTGATTATAGCTTGTACTACATTGCCCGATCAATGGATTCCTCAAGCGCAGCCAATTGGTATTAATTCTTAATATTTTAAGTAAAGGTCGATCGGATTGCGGCTCAAATTTTCCAGAAGCCGAACTCACTATTCACCACTCCAAAGAGCGATCGCACTCCTGAACAGCCATCTGTCACTAGGTTTGACATTAAGTTGACACTAATGTCTCGATCGAGAAATATGGGAGTCAACTGCTTAAGTTGACACCAATGGGCTGAGCCTAAGTCCCTACAGGATTTATCGCTCAGTTTGTACCTCATAACATCGGGAAACGCTATATCTTTATCAATTTCTCTGAGCATTTTAAAAATTTCAACGATATCTTGCCTTCTTCCGAATAGTTCCCGACTCATCAGGCGAGCCTTTGAAACCTCCATTACCGACAAGCACTCCATACCGGGTAATACCAAATCCGGGTTTCCCATCCCCGTTATAATTGGTAGGGTGCGTCGCTATGAGATCTCCCAATAGCAACGAGAGTTGTTCGTGGCGACGCACCCTACGCTCCTGCTCATTATAATCTAAACGCTTGTCTCGGAACTCTTGCGAGTTGGTAAGCACCGCGATGATCCAACAGTTGATACTGATTTGCCTGCAATCCCATTTCCACAAATTTTTCTGGATATCCCAGCAGCAAAATAGAAGAAAAATCTGTTTTTTTAGAGTCTCGAATGTATTCTTTTGCTCCTGTTATTGCTCGGCGGTAAGTTACTGGTCTTTGAGTATAAAAAACCAGACTCGGTTTGGGGAAACCAATCATGAGCAACTCTTCTCCTGGCAGTTGCTGTTGAACAACTGTTTGTGCTAATTGCCGCAGCGGTAATTGACGGTTGATATCGACTAAGTTGTAGGCCGGAGTCAAACCAAAGATGATAAATGCTACTAATCCGATAAAGTTAGCAGTTAAAATCCAACGCTGCTGTCGTTGCCAGAGTAAAAGTACGATCGCCCCTGCCGTAATTATCCAAATCGCACCGCCGTAAATTAACACTCCCGACTCTTGCAGTGCTTGGGGAAAATTCGGCATCGCTGGATCGTCTCCCAGCCAGTTGTAGGAGTAGAAAGTTGCTCCGGCTAAAATCAATAAAAATACGATATTAACCATGAATGTAACTAACAACGATCGCGGTAAATAATTCTCTTTTTTTACCAGCCCTTCTTTGCTTCCTGCTGTTTCTTTGCCTGCAATAATATCACCCCATAGCAACGTTACCAAAATCGCTGCTGCTGGCAGTAAAGGTAATACATAACTTGGCAATTTTGTCACGGCGATCGTGAAAAATCCAAAAATACAGGCAAACCAAAATAAGGCAAATAAACTTAATTGAGCCGATCGCGATTGACGCCGCCAGTAAGTACGCTGCCAAAAACGGGTACGGGCGATCGCAACTGGCAAATAAATTGACCAAGGCGCAAAACCAAGTAGCACTACAAAAAAGTAAAAATACCAAGGCGCCGAATGTTTGTTGACTACTCCAGTAAAACGCTGGAAATTGTGATAGCCAAAAAAGCTGTCAATATAAGTTTGACCGTTAGCTAAAATAACTAGAATATACCAAGGTAGTGCGATCGCCAAAATAATCAAAATTCCCGACACCGGACTCATTTCTCGCCAAAGTTGCCGAAAATTTCCCAAGTAAAGCGCAAAGCAGCCAATAATCAGCCCTGGGATGACAATTCCGACAGGCCCCTTAGCCAGAATTGCTAAGGCAATGAGTACATAAAAAGTCAGATACCATTTATTCGGAAATCGAGAAGCGGAAACTGCGGAAAGTCTGGCTTTTTCTCTCTGTTCTTCGAGGGTATAACCGAGGAAAAATGCGAATAGTGCCGAACACATACAGCCGACTAATAGCATATCTGAAACGCCAGTCCTTCCCCAAGCAATAGTTTGAGGATTTAAGGCGATTAGCGTCGCACCAATCCAAGCCGCAGAAAGAAAGAGAGGAGGAGTGGGATAGGGGGGGGTTCTCCTTCCTTCTGACTTCGATAAGGTATAGAATCCTAGACAAGTAAGACCGATCGCGGACAAAGCAGAAGGGAGTCGCGCAGCCCATTCGTTAACGCCGATCGCACGATAAGCTATTGCCATCAACCAATAAACCAACGGTGGCTTGTCAAACCTGGTATCGCCGTTGAAATATGGAGTGATGAAATCTCCTGTCACCGTCATTTGGCGGGCGGCTTCGGCAAACAGCGGTTCGGTTTCGTCAACTAAACCGATATTTCCCAGATTCCACACGAAAGCTACCCAAACGATCGCACACAGCCATAAAATAGATAACAGCAAAGGTGCGATCGGGCGCTGCCTTACATACTCTGACAAATTTTGAATAACTTCCTTCACCCGAAATTTCCTGCAATTTGAAATGTTAAATTTTAGCTGGCTCTAAAGTCTATCGAAAGAAACGCCTGAAATTTTGTAGCAGGCAATCACCAGCTTGAGAATATCATCTTTTTTGTCGGCACTGCGATCGGCAACAGCCAGATTTTTTCCGCCGCGTATTCTCTAATTAAGAATAAACTAATTCACTGGCGATCGGATTTTTCAACGCCAATTTATCCTTTTACAGATACCGAGTTAACTGGACTCGATAGCGTTCTTTTTTAGTAACAGCCACTTCCCCTATTTCCAATCTGCCTTTGCCACTAACAGCGATTAAATCTCCCGACTTGACGTTATAACTAGCTTGGCTGATTTCTTTCCAATTAACTCGCACGTCACCGCTGTCAATTAAATCGACCATTTTGCTGCGAGACATGGCGAATCCAGCAGATGCAACGGCATCCAATCTCATCGATGCTTCAACTGTGGTTAACTCTTTCTTTTTTGGTTCTCTAATTTTGAGTTCGCCGAGCTCTATACGCCGAGTTTTTACCGGAACCGATCGCACTTGCTGCAAACTCATCTCCAAATACTCTACCATCTCAGGTATGACAATTGCTTGCGCTCCGCGTTCGCCCAAAACAATTATATCGCCGGTTTTTTCCCGGACAATTCCCGTACCCAACATTGCTCCCAAAAAGTCGCGGTGACTGGCTGTATCGAACAGGAAATTGCCAGCGATTTCCACCGCAGCAATGTTAACGCTAGCAGAGTCGATCGGCATTTCCGATCGGGCGATCGCGATTCTTTGTCTTTCAGCTTGAGGATATCCGCCCCAAGCCACTAACTCCAAGTCAGTTAATCGATTAAATACTACCTTAGCTTCTGCTAATTCCGGAGGCGACAGAAAATCAGTCTGAGTAACTTCCCAAGTTTTAATTGCTTGTTCGGCGCAGTCAATTACACGCGCTATGCAGTCGCGATTTTCGATTCCTTTTAACAGTTCTTCTCTTGGTAACATTGGTGAATGTAAATTGCCAAACCTTACTGCAACGAAAAAATTTACTATTTTTAGTATAGTCTAAAATCATCAAATAAAGATATGTTGACAATCTCAGGTCTAAAGACACTGAGATTCTGCTTTTGCGTCAGTTGTGCGTTTATTTAATTGCTCGATCGAGTGCCAGGATGTGCAAGAATGCCAACTTCTTGGTTGAAACGGATCATTTCCAAGGATCGATCGCCATAAAGGTCTTCAATGTGCTCTAAACAGCAGTCGATCGCAAAATCGTTCAACTCCTCCGGTTCAATGCCGTACATCTCCTGAAATGCTTGCGGTTCTACCCGACAAAAGCGCGGTCGATCGGCATAAATTCCGCATTCTCGCGTTTGTTTGTTAAATTTTATACACCAACCGTCCTCTCCTACTAGGCTAAAGTAGAGTGCTAATTCCTCATTTGATAAATACTCCTCTAAGTCGGGGCGCTCTGTTGGATCTAGGTGACAACAAGCACCACACTGCTTTACGCAACGCCAAGTAGCCATAATTTGATTTTAGGTTTTAGATTGGAAGATTGGAAGATTTAGGCATTTTACGGAGTTTCAACTTGAATCCCAGCATTAGCTATCTCAGGACTTCTATCTTAGCGTCTTGTGGTTCCCCTTCTCCCCCACTCCCCCACTCCCTCACCCTGCCTCTCAATAAATTGGGGTTTTTAAGCCGGATTTGGGATCGGTAGGGGCTCGATATTTGTTTGCGTTTTGTTGAAATTTGTAAACTTCCTTAAAAAATAGGGTCGATCGCCCGGTAAAATCAGAAGCGGATTTTCTAATTCAACAATCTAGACTTACTAACTACAGTCAGGAGGACACGTGGACTTTATAACAGATCTTTTCAGCGGTGTGGGCAGTATCGACTTCCAACTCATTGTTCAGGTAGCTTTGCTCGCAGCAGTCGTGCTTTCGGGTCCGATCGTGATTTTTCTGCTCGCAGCTAGAGGCGGCGACTTGTAATTGTAACACGGTTCAGGGCGATCGAGAGTTGGGATCTTTGAGTTTCTGACCATTCAGAGCTCCCAAAACTCGATCGCCAATTTGCCATGCCCTCAAATACTGAGTGCCCTTAAAGCCGTTTGAATCAAATTCTCGAAAAAAGGCCGAGAAACATCAACTTCTCGAGCATTTTCCCGGCTATTTCCCAATAAACCAATTTTTTGTCCAAGCTGAATAGCCAAAACTTGTCCTTGAGAGTTGCGAATTCTTAGTTCCTGAATTCCGCCCGATCGAGATAAACTGCAAGCATAAGGGCGATCGGCAAAATTAAACTCAGCTTTCCCCGACACTAGTGGCCTAGAATTAGCCAACAATGCTGGCAGCCTAATTCCCAACAATTCTAACTGCACCGATGTCTTACCATTAAAGGTATTTTCGCGCAACCGATAAGCAATATCGACCAGACGAGGCAAAGGAAAATACTCGCCCCAACGCCAAGCAATCGCCCCTAAACTGGCTGGGATTTTGCCAGTTTGACTTGCAGTTAGTTTAACGTGGTTGCCTTTCCCAACTATTTTCTGTTCGGTTATGCAAACATTCGGCGTCCAAAATACCGGAGCCTTATTTTCAATGCCACAAGGTTCGAGAGCATCAATTTGTCGATAAAGATCGAGATTAATATCACATAAATCCGCTCGCACATCAACTAAAACTAATGGTTTTAAATGTTCCGGCTCTAAACATTGATTAGCAAAAACGGACAGTTGACTGCGGAATTTTTCCAGATGATCCGCAGGCATGGAAAAACCGCCCGCTGCTTTATGCCCGCCAAATTTAGTTAATAAATCCGCGCAAAATTGCAGACCTTCAAATACATTAAACTCCGGAATTCCCCTCGCTGAACCCCGCACAATTTTAGAGGGAGAACTGGAGGAGGGCGGGGACTGGGGCACCGCCCCTACAGATTTAAACTTGTTCCCAGGCTCTTCCTGGGAATGCAAATCCTGAGGCTCTGCCTCATCTTCATCCGCATCTTCAAAAGTACCAATAAACACCGGTACACCGTAGCGTTCCACCAACCGAGAAGCCACAATCCCAATCACCCCGTGATGCCAACCGGGTTGTACGACAACTAAAACCCGTTCCTGCTGCAAATTAAGCGACTTTTCCTCGCACCAAGCAATAGCTTCTTGTTCAATTTCAATACACAACTCTTGCCGCCGCTGATTGATTTGTTCGCACTCAATCGCCCTTCCCAGAGCTAAGTCGCGATCGTCCGTTGTTAACAATTCAATTACAATTTGAGGATCTGCAAGCCGTCCCACAGCATTAATCCTCGGCCCCAGTCGAAAACCAATATCCTCAGGTTTTAACGAGTTTTGAGTTGTAGTGGCGGCGCCCCCGTACCCGCCCAGGGGTAGTAGGGGTGGTGCCTCCGTGCCCGCCTTTGAGTTGGGAATCAAGGGAGTCTGTGCACTTCCCGGCTGAACTCCAGCCACCTGAATCAAAGCCTGAATTCCAGCCAATTGCGAGTGAGGCAACAGCCGCAAACCCCGCTTTACCCACCGCCGATTCACCCCAGTCAAAGGTGCTAAATCTGCGATCGTCCCCAATGTAAATAACTCTAGCAGCGGATTCACCAACCCGCCAACTTTATTCAAACTTTGAGCCAAAGTAATTGCCAAAACATAAGCAACACCAACTCCAGCCAAACCGCGATAAGGCGAAGATGCAGCAATTAATTTCGGGTTGAGAATCGCATCAGCCGGTGGCAGTTGTGGCGGCAGGTCGTGATGGTCTGTAATAATAACTTTGACACCCAATTCTCGCGCTCTTGCGATCGGTCCAAAAGCGGCAATTCCGTTATCTACAGTGAGGATGAGAGCGACACCTTCCGAGTGAAATTCTTCTACAATGCGATCGTTAATTCCGTAACCTTCCCGCATCCGACTCGGAATCGCATAATCCACATTAGCACCCAGAACCCTGAGAGCTCGCAGCAACAAAGCCGTGCTCGTCATCCCATCAGCATCATAATCGCCACAAATCGCAATCTTTTGTCCTTGATAAATCGCCTCCCGCAACAATTTCACACTCGCAGGCAAATCGGGAAACTCATCCATTGGTGGTGGCAAAACCAGAGATTCCGGTTCTACAAACCCTTGCACTTCTGTCAAGGTATTGATGCCCCGATTAATCAGTACCTGGGCCAATAGTGGCGACAAGCCGATTTCTGCGGCAAATCGATCGGCTTGGTGTGCTTGAGGCGAAAAGATTTGCCACCGTTGGTTCGGCAACCGATGAAGATGCGAGGAATTAGAGGTGGTTAGATCTTGCACGGAAGGTTGCGTTTAAAGATACATCTGCTAATTTTACCTAATTAAGTCCCTGGATTAAGGCATTTGAGATTTTAAATTTTAGATTGGAAAACTACCATAAAGATGAGTTTTTTGGGTAAAATTCAAAAATTGTTTGTACAAATGCTATGCTCTCAGAGTTCGATCGAAGCCGAAAAGCAACCATATCAACCATTTGCAGAGACTGTACCGCCCCGATGCTGGATTTTATCTACAGGAGGAGATTTTCATGATGGCAGAAAAACGGCCCTGGTTTAAAGTTGCCTTGCAGTTCCGAGGGTCGATCATTTCCTTTATTTTGCCGCGCGTCATGCTGTGCGCTGCTTTTGGATTTTTGATTTCGCTGCTGTACTATCTTGGTATTCCAGTATCTTTACCAATCTTATCTAGCATTGTACCCAGCATTGTTCTCGGCTTATTATTAGTTTTTCGGACAAATACAGCTTACGATCGCTTTTGGGAAGGTAGGAGATGTTGGGGAACGTTAATTATTGCAGTCCGTAATTTAGCTCGTCAAATCTGGGTATCTATTAGCGATAATCAGCCAGAAGATTTAGAGAAAAAAAAGTCGGCTTTACGACTATTGGTTGCTTTTGCTATAGCAATGAAATTGCATCTCCGGCAAGAGCCAATTAACTCAGAAATCGAGCCTTTCGTGTTGGCACCTCAGTATGAAAGCCTCAAAAAAATGAATAATCCACCACTAGAAATTGCGTTTTGGATTGGGGATTACTTGAGCATACAGCACGAGCAAAATAACCTTGATGTCTATCGGTTAACTGCAATGAATCAGTTAGTAAATAGCATGGTTGATGCATTGAGTGGTTGCGAGCGAATTTTAAGAACTCCTATACCATTAGCCTATGCGATTCACCTGAAACAGCTATTGTTGCTTTATTGTCTGGCGCTGCCATTTCAAATGGTGAAAGATTTAAGTTGGGGAACAGCCCCAGTCGTAGCTTTAGTGAGTTTTGCTTTATTCGGTATCGAAGAAATTGGCATTGAAATCGAAAATCCTTTTGGTCACGATCCTAACGATCTACCGTTGGATAATATTTGTGCTACCATGAAGCGCAATATCGAAGATTTAATTTCTTTGTCTCCTAGCGTTCATAATCGCGTGGAAAAGCTGTAGATTCAAGAGATAAAACAAAAGTCAAGCTGGATAGGCAAACAGATTTAACTGCTATTTTAGCTTGGCTTTATTCTCCAATTTGACAATTATCTAATCCTGATTGTCGCTCGCCATAAAATAGCCGATCGTACTTAATTCTTGTTCGAGAAAAGGCGACACGATCTAAGATCAATTAGCAAGTCAATAGATTTTAGAATTGAAGAATTGAAGAATTTACCCCACGGATGAATCCGGGAGCTTGTACCTTGGCTGATTTTTGTCAAAACTTAGAACTACCCAATGCGGAAGTTATTTTCTATCCTCAGCTATTTCAACAGCAAAAAAGTAATCAACTTTTTACCGAATTATTGAATCAAATAGAATGGAAACAAGAGCCGATTAAAATCTTTGGCAAGTCAGTGCTTCAGCCTCGGTTAACTGCTTATTATGGAACTCAGGCTTATACTTACTCCGGCGTTACCATGCAACCATTACCCTGGAATGCCCCTTTATTACAAATCAAGCAAGAAATAGAACCTTTAGTTAATACTCAGTTTAATGGAGTTCTGCTTAATTTATATCGCAACGGTCAAGATTATATGGGCTGGCATAGTGATGACGAGCACAACTTAGCCAAAGGTGCGATAATCGCTTCTCTTAGCTTCGGAGAAACCAGGCGTTTTATCTTGAGACGTAGGGATAATCATCAAATCAAAATTGAACTAAATTTAGGTGATGGCGATTTTTTGGTTATGGGGGGTGATACTCAAAAATTTTGGCAACATCACGTTCCCAAAACTGCTAAATCAAATCATCCCAGAATTAATTTGACTTTTCGGGTTATCGAGCAATAATCGCCACTATCGATCGAGAAACCGGGTTGCGGAATCTGCGTTTATTCTAACTCTCGAATACGATCGCCCCCAACCCACTCGCGTAGTCGAAGGGTCAACTTCTTTGCCGCAAAATAAATTCGGCTAGCGCTAAATCAACGGGAGTTGTCACTTTTAAATTCGTCTCTTCTCCCTTCACAATTCTTACTGGCAAACCGCATTTTTCAAACAAAGCAGCATCGTCGGTAACTTCCCAACCCTTCAGTCGGCCTGCTTCGTGACACTGCTTTAATAACTTCACTTCAAATCCCTGCGGAGTCTGGGCTGCCCACAAATGGCTCCTTTCCGGTGTGTCTCGCACAATCCTAGCCTCATCCACCACTTTAATCGTATCCTTGACCGGGATGGCGACAATCAAGCCCGGACAGCCCAAAAGTGCGTCGGCAGATCGATCGAACAATTCAGGAGTTGCCAAACATCGGGCGCCGTCATGAATCAAGACTCGATCGGCCCCAATCGGCAAAGCCTGCAAACCGTTGTAAACCGACTCTTGCCTGGTTGTGCCACCTTGAATCAGTTCGATCGGCTTTTTCGGAGATAAATCCTTCAGAATCGCTTCAAAATCGGGAAAATCCTCTGGCTGGCCCATGATACCAATCCAGCTAATCTGCTGCGAAGCCTCAGCAGCAGCCAAAGTCCAACTCAGCAAAGGTTTTCCCAGCAAAGTCAGCAGCAGTTTGTTCCGCTGACTTCCCATCCGTCGCCCCGAACCCGCCGCAGGAATCAATAAGTGCATTAACTAACCCTTTTTCAGCCAACTAGGTATATATTAAGAGCGTCCTGTACTTTTGGGTCAGTTGTTTAGCTGTCAGTCAATAGATTTTAAGGTCTAGAAATACTATAAGCTGATAGCTGAGAGCCGATCGCTGAGAGCTACCTTGATAGATAATAGCCGATCGTTATGATGCGAATACTAGCACTTGTCCCTGGCGGGATTGGCGACCAAATTTTATTTTTCCCCACTCTTGATGACCTCAAGCAGTCTTATCCCGATGCTCAAATTGATGTCATCGTCGAACCGAGGGCAAAAAGTGCTTACCGAGTCTGCAAGTCTGTCAAAGAAGTCTTAACTTACAACTTCAAAGACCGTAATTCGATGGCAGATTGGGGTAATTTACTAGGTGTAATTCGCGATCGCGAATACGAAGCAGTAATTTCTCTCGGACAGCGCTGGACTGTAGGACTTTTGCTATGGCTGACAGGCATTCCCCAAAGAGTTGGGTATTCGGGAACCAACGGCGCTCGATTTCTCACCGATCCCGTACCGCTGAAAACTGACCAGTACGCAGCTTCAATGTACCACGATTTGCTGCAAGGATTCAACATTAACAATCCGTGTCCGGCGATCGCAATTAATGTACCGAAAATGGACATTCAGTGGGCAGAAGCGGAACAACAACGGTTGGGTATTAAAGAAAGCGGTTACATTTTAATTCACGGCGGTTCTAGTCAGTTAGCTCTGTCTAAAGGTATTGACAAAATTTACCCGATCGACAATTGGAAGCAAATAATTGAAGACTGTCAGCAGCGACAGCCAAATTTGCCAATTGTTGTGGTTAAAGGGCCGGAAGATGCTGGTTTTGTGACCGAACTAATCAAGTTATGTCCGAACGTAAAAGTTACATCGCCGGATGATGTTGGCAAATTAGCTGCGACAATTGCTGCTGCTAATTTAATGATGTGTACTGACAGTGCGCCGATGCACTTAGCTGTGGCGGTTCAAACTTATACAATTGCTTTGTTCGGTCCGACCGATCCGGCGAAATTGCTGCCCAAGAGCGATCGCTTTTTGGGGATTAAATCTCCTACTGGCAAAATGGCGGACATCTCTCCTCAAGATGTTTTGAAGAAGGTTTGGGGCGGCTAAAAACTAGAATATCTTTGGTAGAAACACGGCAGTGCTTATTTGGGTACTGCCCATTGGTGTCAACTTAAGCTGTTGACTCCCAAATTTCTTGTTCGATCGCGGCATTGTCCCGATGCCGCTTTCGCTCTTGTTTAATCAGACCCAACATTTTATGATGCTCCACTAAATAGGTGACTG
>JAAUPI010000059.1 GCA_012035135.1 Microcoleus sp. CSU_2_2 | reverse complement strand
CCCCGATCGTTCTGAACCTAGGGTGTTGAAACGCAGACCAAAGCCCTATCCTCATATGCAGGAACCTCGCTCTATCTTAAAAGGTAAACAGGCCTTGCGATCGAGACTTTTTCAGTGACATTGGACTTCAGTCCTTTCTTACGAAATAGTATATTTCGATAAGATCGGTGCGAGCGTCCCCGCTCGCACGCTTATCGTGCCGATGCTACCGGATTTGAAATAAATTGGGCTGCTACGGTGTAGGAAAAATCAGCCCTACATTCCTAGTTGCATCTTCCTTAGGATAGATTATTTTTATGCTTCTTTTGGCTGATAATTATGCTGGTTTCCATAAGTTTGATCGAATACTAACGGCGGTTAAAACCGATCGTGCTATTGGCTTCCTCATAGTCGAAGGGTCGTTTCTCTATCGACTCTAACAGACTCGCTCGTTTCGCACTTATAAGATATAGACATGAAACACGCAGTCAAGGTACGAATTTATCCAACTGATGAGCAGCAAGTCGCGTTATCAAAGGCGTTTGGCTGTGCCCGTTGGTTTTGGAATAATTCATTGGCCCAAACCAATCGTCTCTACAAAGAGACGGGTAAAGGCTTGTCTCAGCAGGGAATGAACGACCGGTTGCCAGGACTCAAAAAAGAGTTTGAATGGCTGGCTGAGCCTTATTCTCAAGTACTGCAAAGCGTGTCTCTGAACCTGTCGAGAGCGTTTATCAACTTCTTTGAGGGACGGGCGGCGTTCCCTAACTTCAAGTCGAAGAATGGTAAGCAGTCGATTCAATACCCTCAAAACGTCAAAATCACCGATGAGGGCTTGAAGCTTCCTAAGTTGGGAGTGATCAAAGCCAAAATACATCGCGTGTTTGATGGCAAGCTCAAAACTGTTACCGTCTCTGTCGCACCATCAGGCAAGTATTTTGCCTCATTGTTGTTTGATGACGGTGAACCTGATTTGGAGGTATCAACCGAAGGGAAGGCGGTTGGAATTGATTTAGGATTGACTCACTTCGCTATCACCTCTGATGGCTCAAAATTTGACAATCCAAGGGTGTTGAAGAAGCGGGCGAAGAACCTCAAGCGCAAACAACAGAAGCTATCTCGCAAGGTCAAAGGTTCTAATACTCGCAAGAAAGCAAGAAGGATTGTGGCGAGAGTTCATGAGAAAATCGCCAATACTCGCAAAGATTTCCTGCATAAGCTATCGCGCAAAATGGTCAACGAAAACCAAGTGATCTGCGTTGAGAACTTAGCGGTGAAAAACCTGGTGAAAAATCACAACTTAGCCAAAGCGATTAGCGATGCAAGTTGGTCAGAATTCACCAGAATACTCCAATATAAAGCAGGGCAAGATGGCAAGATCTATCAAGAGGTTGATCGGTTCTTCCCGTCTAGTAAAACCTGCTCAGTCTGTCTCAATCGGGTCAGTAGCTTAGCGTTGGATGTGCGATCGTGGCAGTGTCAAAACTGCGAAACGAAACATGATCGAGATCTCAATGCCGCTATCAATATTCGAGATGAAGGACTAAGGATATTAGCGTTAGGGACTAGCGCTACTGCCAGTGGAGGGAAGGTAAGTCCAAAGGTTGGAAGGCGTAAGTCATCCGTATCTAAGGCGCATCCCCGCGAAGCTGGAAGCCTACTCCATACCGCATAGCGGTTGGTGTAGGTAGTTCACCTTTAAGGTTAATTGACCGGACATGATATTACCGAGCTTTTTTATGACTGGTGCCGCCGGGATCGTGTTTCAACTTGCCGATCGCACGATCGTAGCCTGCGATCCCATAGCCACCGAAATCCTCGGTTACAGCACCGAACAGTTAGTGGGCAAAGTGTTGTGGGATATGCCAAGGCAAGCAATTGCCCCAACGGATTCGCCATTTTCGTCAGAAGATCCGGCGATGGTGGCGCTGCGAACAGGACAACCGGTGTTAGATGCGATCGTGGGATTCGATCGCCCTGACGGAGAATTTGTGTGGCTGAAGCTGGATGCACGACCATTATTTGCCACAAACGCTACCTCGCCCTACGGCGTCGTGACGACGATTTGGGATGTCAGAGACCAAAAACGGCAGTTGACAGCAGCAGCAGGGTTAGAAGGGCAAAAAACCTTACCTCAGACCGCGAATAATTTTCCTAACCCTGCCTACCAAATAGAACTAGAAACGCTCTACACTACAGCTCCGATCGGGCTGTGTTTTATTGATACCGATTTGCGCTTCGTTCGCATCAATCAACAGTTGGCGGACATCAATGGTTTCGCGATCGGCGACCACATCGGGCGTACTCTGCAGGAGATGTTGCCAGAACAAGCCGACGCTCTGGAGCCTATATATCGCCAGGTAATCGCATCGGGGGAACCCGTACTCAATTTCGAGTTTCAAGGTGTCAATCGTGCCCAACCGGGAATCGATCGGGATTGGCTGCTCAACTTATCTCCCCTGCATCAAGACAATGGAATGGTTATTGGCGTAAATGTGATGGTGCAGGAGATTACCGATCGCAAACGCATTGCGCAAGCGCTGCTTGAGAGCGAAACTCGAGTCTCTACAATTCTCGAATCAATGACCGACGGTTTTTTGGCGCTCGATCGCGAGTGGCGGATTACCTACGCAAATCAGCGAGGAGTCGAAGTGATTTGCTCGTTGACAAATCTAGAAGCTGACGAATTCTTAGGCAAATCGCTTTGGGAGGCTTTTCCCTGGGGAGTTGGTGAAGTTGTCGATCGGGAATATCGACGAGCAATCGCAGAACAGGTGGCGGTGCATTTTGAATTTCAGTACCAGCCGACAGGAGATTGGTTTGAAGTTCATGCTTATCCATCGGCGACAGGGTTGGGCATCTATTTTCGGAATATTAGCAATCGCAAACTTGCTGAAGCAGCCCTGCGCGAAAGCAACCATCGGTATCGCAGGTTATTTGAGTCGATGGATCAAGGTTTTTGCCTCTGCGAAATCTTGCTGAATGAGAATGGCGAACCGATTGATTACCGCTTCCTCGAAGTCAATCCAATGTTTGAAAAGATGACGGAACTTAAAGACGCTGCCGGCAAAACGGCGCTGGAAATAGTGCCGAATCTCGAAGCTTTTTGGATTGAAACCTATGGCAGAGTGGCGCTGACAGGGGAACCAGCTAGGTTTGAGAATGGTTCTGAAGCTATGGATAAGTGGTTTGATGTGAGTGTGTTCCGTGTCGATGGGCCCTCCAGCCTCAAATTTGCCGTTCTGTTTACGAATATTACCGAGCGCAAACGAGCCGAAATTGCCCTGCAAAAAAGCGAAGAACGCTTGAGTTTGGCGATCGACAGTGCGGGTATGGCGACTTGGGACATTGATATGCAGACAGGCAGAGGCGTTTGGTCAAAAAGCCATTTCTTGCTGCTGGGATACGAGCCTGTCTCAACTGGTGCAGCGACGTTTGAGATGTGGCGCGATCGAGTACATCCCGACGATCTCGAAGCCGTGATGCACACGCTAGAGTCTGCTCAAAATACGCGATCGCTCTACAGTCCCGAATATCGAATTATCCGAGCCGACACGGGAGAAATTCGCTGGCTCAAAGCATTCGGACGCTTTCTTGACAATGACGCCAGGTTCGCGACGCGATGCATTGGTGTTGTGTTTGATGCCAGCGATCGCAAATTTGCCGAAATCATCCTACAACAAAGCCGGGAAACCATTGCTCGCCAACTCATGGAGATTGAGTTGATTTATCAGACTGCACCGATTGGTTTGGCTGTGCTCGATCGCGATCTGCGATTTCTGCGGCTCAATCCGAAATTGGCGGAAATTAACGGTATTTCTGTAGACGCTCATTTAGGGCGCACCGTTCGCGAAATCTTACCCAACCTTGCAGACGAGGTTGAACCCCTATTTTACCGGATTCTGGAAACAGGCGAACCGATTCTGGATTTAGAAGTCAGGGGTGAAACAGCAGCACAGCCTGGAGTTTACCGGACGTGGCTCGAAAATTGGTTTCCGTTGCCAGACGTAGATGGACAAGTGATCGGGATTAATGTAGTAGTTCAAGAAGTGACCGATCGCAAACAAGCGGAAATCGAGCGTGAACAGTTACTCGATCGCGAACGCCTCGCACGAGCAGAGTCAGAACGTGCCAACCGCATCAAGGACGAGTTTTTAGCGGTGCTGTCTCACGAACTGCGATCGCCCCTCAATCCCATCCTGGGCTGGGTAAAGCTCTTGCAAACCCGCAAATTTGATCAAACCAGAACCAAAACAGCACTCGCGACGATCGAGCGCAACGCCCAACTGCAAGCGCAACTGATCGAAGACTTGCTCGATATCTCGATGATCATGGGTGGCAAACTCTCGCTGAATGCCGCTCCTGTGAGTTTAGCTTTTGTGATTTCATCTGCGATCGAAACCGTTCGCCTCGCAGCCGAAGCCAAAAACATTCAACTGATCGCAGATCTGGATGCAACGGTCGATCGGGTATTCGGCGATTCGGGGCGATTGCAACAAGTGGTGTGGAATTTGCTCTCGAACGCAGTCAAGTTTACGCCGATCGGGGGACAAGTTACCATCCGCCTCACTCAAGTCGAGGGCGATGTTCAAATTGAAGCGATCGACAATGGTAAAGGCATCAATCCCGAATTCTTACCTTCCATATTTGAGTATTTCCGCCAGGAAGACGCCTCCACCACGCGCAAGTTTGGCGGATTGGGGCTGGGGTTAGCCATCGCCCGACAAATTGTGGAAATGCACGGCGGCCGAATTTGGGCTGACAGTCAAGGGATCGATCGGGGCGCTACTTTTACTGTTCGCATTCCCTTGTTCGCAAGTGCCGAATCTGCTCCCCAAACCGCTGTTTCTCAGTCCTCCTCGATCGATGGTAAACCGTTGGCGGGTCACCTGGCGCTGATAGTCGATGATGATAGCGATAGTCGCGAATTGGTAGCATTTCTGCTGCAAGAAAGCGGTGCAGTGGTGAGGGCCGCAGCATCGGCATCAGAAGCCTTGCAGAGCCTGAAACAAGCTTTGCCAGACATTCTTTTGAGCGATATCGGCATGCCGGGAATGGATGGCTATACTTTGATCGCAACTGTGCGATCGTTAAAGCAATGTCAAACTCTACCTGCGATCGCCTTGACTGCTTATGCGGGCGACGGCGACAAAGACCGGGCGATCGCAGCCGGCTTTCAAAATCACATTCCTAAGCCGATCGATCCCAATAAACTGATCGCAGCAATTTTGCAGTTAGTAAAACGTTGATTTAGAATCAGTCAATCGTCAAACCTTCTCCCCCTCTAATACTATAGACGATCTAGATGCAAAACAGCTTATTAATTCCGATGCAACTGGATTTGGTATTATACCAAATCCGGCTGATTCATCCCCGTTATAAATTGTATGGTGCGTCGCTCGTTTAATATTGGTTTATACCGAAAATCATTCGTGGCGACGCACCCTACGAGACTGCTGATTATAAAGGGGGTAACAAACCCGGATTTGGTATTACTGGGTATTCTGTTTTTTAGGTTGGCTTGGTTACTTAGGAAAAACAACCCCTAAATTACCAGATTCCCACATAGGGTATTTCTGCATCGCACAATTGTAAATCTCCGAGTCTACAAACGCAGCTAACCAAGCTTGTAAATGCGACCATGACTGTTCGTTGAACCATATTCGATCGACATGAGCGAATTGACGAACAAAAGGTGCGATCGCCCGATCTGCCAAAGCCGCAGAATCACCAAATAAATAGGTTGTCTCGCTTAACAATCCATTGAGTTTTTCGAGATATAAATAGCCTTCCTTTCTATGAAAAATAGCATCAGTGTCTTCATAACGGTTAGGATACTTATAACGATCGAGATGATATTTAAATCCATCATCAAATTCAGAAATTAATTCTAACATTTCCACAACCGAACCTTGTTCTGGCATCAACCATTTTTCAGGATCATTTTGTGCCAAAGCCCACAACATAATCTCGATACTTTCATCTATGACGCGCCCCTTGATATCGATTAATACTGGCACCGTACCTTTCGGAGAGACATCCAACATTTCCTGTGGTTTATCGCGCAACACAACTTCCCGTAACTCACATACTACCCCACTCGCAATCAACGCCAAACGCGCGCGCATCGCATAGGGACAGCGACGAAAAGAATACAAAATTGGATATGGTGAAATACTATTAACTTGTTGTATCATTTTGATCCCCCTACAATCAACTGTCAACTAAGAGGGCCCGCACTCACAGGCACCGCCCCTACCCGCTCGCGTAGTCGAAGGGTCAACTGTCAACTACTATATATCATCTAATTTTTCCTGGGAATTGTAGCGCGCACCAATATGTAATTGATTGCGACTCTTAGCCAGCTCAATTTGACGTTGCCGCTCAGATAAACCTTTCTTTTGCGCTTCGGTTTTGGAGTCATGACAATGAGGACAACTCACACCAAGTACAAATAATTCCGAAGCCTTATCTGACTGACTAATCGGATTGCGACAAGCTCGACAAAGTTCATATTCACCGGGCTTTAACCCATGTACGACTGAAACGCGCTCGTCAAACACAAAACACTCGCCTTCCCAACGACTTTCGGCTTCCGGCACTGTTTCCAAATACTTCAAAATCCCGCCTTCCAGGTGATAAACTTGATTAAAACCTTGACTGCGCAAAAAAGCTGTAGATTTTTCACACCGAATGCCACCCGTGCAGAACATTGCTACCTTCGGCTTATCGCGTAAAGCAGTTTCTTGCCGCACCCATTCAGGTAATTCTGAAAAGCTTTTTGTGTGAGGATTAATAGCACCTTGAAAAGTGCCGATCGAGACCTCGTAGTCGTTACGAACATCTACCACAACCACATCTGGATCGTCAAGTAATTTGTTCCATTCTTCCGGCTTGACATACTCGCCAGCCATCAAGTTAGGGTTAATATCCGGTACGCCCATCGTCACGATTTCGCGCTTCAAGCGGACTTTTAGACGGTAAAACGGTGCTTTTTTCGATCGCGATTCTTTATGTACCAAATCAGCAAAACGCGAGTCGCGACGCAGAAATGCCAGCACTGCATACACGCTTTCGGGCATACCTGCGATCGTCCCATTGATACCTTCTCGAGCCAGCAAAATAGTACCTTTAACTTGGTTTTCCTCGCAGCAGGCAAGTAGCGGTGCTCGGAGTTCGGCAAAATCCGAGAGTTCAACGAATTTATACAATGCAGCGGTTAAAAAATAAGACATCTCTTTTTATAAGTAAATGTGCGATCGAGACAAAGTTACCACTTTCTGAAATTTTACTGCAAAAAAGGATAGTGGCGGGTTCGCCAAAATAGTTGAGAGCGATCGACAAATTATATAAACTCGCCCCCACGCCACCAATAAATTATAGAAACCCGCCCTACCTCGCCAATAAATGAGGTAAACTAGCCTCATAATTTACAGATATTTTTACCCTATTTCCGAACAGCTTCCAGCAAGCGAGAATAGTAAAAACTAGTGCTAGTCATGGCTGTTCTATTAATCACAAAACCGTTGCTTTCTAAGATTTTGATAATATCAGCTTCGCGGTGCTGATAAGCGCGAGTTGTTTTGCTTGGCCCGGGGAAAAACTCGCCAATTTTCTTAAGTACAGTCAGGGCTAAAGTTTTGGGGGCAAAACTGAGAATTAGACGGGATTGGGCGATCGAACTTAGGTGAGCAATCATTTCCTGAGCCTTATCTTGAGGATAGTGGATTAGTACGTCCAGGCAAATAACGGTGTGAAATTTGCCACTCAATGCTTCCAAATCTTGGGCTGCGAAGGAGATGTTGTAGAGCTTGCCCGGAACGGCTGTAGCTCGATCGTAGGCTTCTGCTACCATCTTTTCAGAGATATCGCTGGCGCAAACAATTGCCCCAGATTCAGCCAGGGGAATGCTGAGAGAACCTACGCCGCAGCCGGCATCGCAGACTGAAAGCCCGCGCAAATTGCCGTCTGCTTGCAGCCATTCGATGACTGTATCCACCGTTTGCTGGTGTCCTGTACGGATGTCTAGCTGCACTTTATTGACTTTGCCGTCGCCGTAAATTCGCTGCCAGCGATCGAAGCCCGTCGAGTTAAAATACTGTCTGACAACAGTCTTGTCGTCTACCAAATTCATCTTTCTGCCTGCTGCTGAGTTATTGCCAACGATTAGACATTTTGACATATTCCCGTGTCAAACTACGCTCTGACGAGGGATTCTTAAACTCGCATTTAACATTTCTTGTGAAGTCAGGTGCGTTCTCGCGTTGAGTGCGTCGCTGTGAGATGTTAGATTAAAATTGCAGATTATAGAAGGCGACGCACCTTACCATCACGATTAGCAGCGCTTAGCATCAGGACTGAAGTCCTCACTACAAACCTTTAAATCTGAATGGAAATACTTAAAACAACCGATGCCAAGTCAATTCTTTTGTCTGTTCATTTAAATGCCAGCGCAATAATTGAGTAGCAGATTTGCCGATAATTCCTGAAAGTCCGATCGCCTTTCTGGGAGATTCAGTGGCTAAGGCGATCGCACTTTCCACATCACAAATTCCCCATTTTACCAAATTTTGCACTCCCGCCAAAAGTGGCAGCGTCGTACCTGCCAAAGTAGAAGATTCCAGTGGCGAATGGTAATCTAATCTTAGCCAAGCCGTACCTTTTCTCACCTCAATTTGGCGAAAATCCCAAGGATAAACACCGTCAGGTAAACCCAAAGGAGCTAAAGCATCGCTAACTAAAAAAATGCCTGTTTCGTACCCGCCAGCGCGTAGTAGCAAATCAATCATTGTCGGAGAAACGTGCTTTCCGTCAGCAATTAAACCACACTTAACACCCGGATCAACGATCGCTGCTCCCAATAAGCCCGGTTCTCGGTGATGCAAACTCGGCATAGCATTAAAAGCGTGAGTTACCATTGATGCTCCCTGGGCAAATGCTTGCTGCGCTTGCTCTGCCGTCGCTTGGGAATGTCCGAGACTCACTGCAATTCCCAAACTTTGTAAATAGGGAATTACTTCACCAGTGCTGTCTAACTCCGGCGCTAAAGTAATTAATTTGACAATATCGGCACAATCTCCTAAAACTTGCTTGACATTTTCTATAGTTAGTGGTAATAAAAATTCAATAGGGTGAGCTCCTCGTTTCTGCGGGTTGAGAAAAGGGCCTTCGAGGTGAACGCCGAGAATTTCGGCAGTTTTGAGTTTACCTGTTGTCGAAGCAGCTTTTGTACTGTGGATAAAATTAGCAATGGTTGAGAGCGATCGTTTAAACTTATGCAGTGAAGTTGTCACCAAAGTTGGCAGAAAAGCATCAACTCCCTGATTCCACAAGAATTGACAAATTTCCGGTAAAAATTCAATATGTTTGCTTTCTAAATCGGGAAAAGCAAAACCTAGAGTGCCGTTAATCTGCAAGTCAACACCGCCCAGCGAAAGCCAATCGCCTGCTACATCAAGCACTGACAAATCAGGAGGAGAAACTCGTTTAAATACTTTGTCCATCGGGCAAACTTCTTGAATGATGCCATCAGCATCAACAGCAAGCATCTGCAAATCTTTGGAACTGGGTAGCCTCGCATTGAGTATATCTGTAGGGGCGGCAGTTGGGGTTATGGCTTCAGTCATCCGATTTTAGATTTTAGATTTTAGATTTGCTGCAACGGATCGATCCGGGGGCTTGTGATAAGAACGCGGGGCTTTTTGCTTTCTGCACAGCCGCTCTTTCGGTGGTTTGCGGTCAAATTGCTTTCGATCGTCAGTAGTTTTGTTACAAAAGATCTCAATTTGAGTTAGCGCACTAATTTATTACTAGCATCGATCGGAAATCTCAAATCTTAAAATTACATGAATCAACCGACAGTTGGAATTATCATGGGTAGCGATTCCGATTTGCCAACCATGAAAGATGCGATCGCAGTTTGCGAAGAATTTAACGTACCTTGCGAAGTGGCGATCGTCTCTGCCCACCGTACCCCCCAGCGCATGGTGGAATACGCCCAAAACGCACACCAACGGGGTTTGAAAGTGATTATCGCAGGTGCCGGCGGAGCCGCGCACCTACCGGGCATGGTAGCATCTTTAACACCCTTGCCGGTAATTGGCGTGCCAGTAGCCAGCCGCCACTTGCAAGGAATAGATTCCCTGTACTCGATCGTCCAAATGCCAGCCGGCATACCCGTAGCAACAGTAGCGATCGGCAACGCTAAAAATGCTGGCTTGCTAGCAGTACAGATACTAGCAGTTTACCAACCTGAATTGCTAGAACGAGTCCAGCATTACCGCCAAAGCTTATCCCAATTCGTGATGGAAAAGCAAGCCCTGCTTGATGAACTCGGTTATAGATCTTATCTAGAACGAAACAAATGATACAGAATCTTTTGTAGTAAAATTGGTGGAATTTTAGAACAATAGCTGAATAGTTTCGGAAGATGTCTAAACTAATGCTCAACCAGAAAAACTTGAAACAAATAAGGCAAAGGTCTTCAACTTGGTTGCCAGCTAATTTGCTGGGTATGACCAGAAGTTTGCGTCAATTGCAAATAGCGATAAAGCGGCTCAGTCCCACTTGGCAAGCCTGCATACCTTTAGCTGCAATCATCGTCTTGGTTTCGGGATACGCAGCCGTTGCCCAAACAGCTCCTACACCAACCACCGAGGAACAATTAGCCAGCCTGAAAGTTGGCATGGATACCATGTGGGTCATGGTTACTGGGATGCTGGTGTTTTTTATGAACGCCGGTTTTGGGATGTTAGAAACTGGTTTTTGCCGCCAGAAAAATGCAGTTAACGTGCTGGCAAAAAACTTGGTTGTTTTTGCCCTTTCTACTATTGCCTTTTGGGCGATCGGCTTTGCCTTAATGTTCAGCGACGGCAATGGTTTCGTCGGGTCTAGCGGCGGATATTTCTTGTGGAATATAGCTGACAACAGCCCTGCCACAGGAGATGCTTACCAAGGCATTTTCAAATCGCTAAATTGGACGGGAGTACCTCTCAATGCTAAATTCTTTTTCCAATTAGTTTTTGCGGGAACTGCTGCCACGATTGTTTCTGGAGCGGTTGCAGAGCGAATTAAATTCCTGGATTTCTTGATTTTTAGCTTGTTGTTAGTAGGCATTGCTTACCCGATTACCGGACACTGGATTTGGGGCGGTGGCTGGCTGGCAAAAGTGGGATTCTGGGATTTTGCAGGTTCGACGGTAGTTCACTCCGTAGGCGGTTGGGCTGCTTTGATGGGAGCGGCATTTTTGGGGCCGCGGATTGGCAAGTACCGGGACGGCGATACAGTGGCGATGCCTGGACACAATATGAGTATTGCTACTTTGGGCTGTCTGATTCTGTGGTTGGGCTGGTTTGGGTTCAATCCGGGTTCGACAATGGCCGTAGATCCAAATGCGATCGCCCATATTGCGATTACCACCAATACCGCCGGTGCGTTTGGGGGAGTTGCTGCCACCCTCACCGCTTGGCTATACCTTGGTAAACCCGACCTGTCGATGATTATTAATGGCATCCTAGCTGGCTTAGTAGGAGTTACTGCTAGCTGCGCTTGGGTAAACGTGCCGAATTCTGCGATTATCGGCATTGTCGCTGGCATCCTGGTAGTTTTTGCAGTAACTTTCTTTGATAATTTAAAAATTGATGACCCTGTAGGGGCAACCTCAGTTCACTTAGTCTGCGGCGTGTGGGGAACTCTAGCGGTTGGCTTGTTTGCTGATGGGCCGACGACAGGAATTTATACCGCAGGTCCGAAAGCGGGATTACTGGTAGGGGGAGGTTTCGATCAACTAATACCGCAATTGATCGGCATTATTTCTGTAGGGGGGATGACCGTATTGCTGAGTACGATTTTCTGGTTGGCACTCAAAGTTTTACTGGGTATCCGAGTCAGTCCTGTGGAAGAAGCGGAAGGTTTGGATATTGGCGAACACGGCATGGAAGCCTACAGCGGGTTTGTCAAGGAAACTAATCTTGGTAATCGAGCTGAGTCGGGTGCCCACAGCAGTTTTGGCGAGGCTTCTGGCGGGAGAACTACTAAACTTTAGGGTTAAATCTGCTGATAGGGCGGGCACTTCTGCGCCTGCCCTGGAGTGTGATAGCTACATATGCCATTTTTGACTAAGAAACTTTGGCACGCAGATTTTTTGTGGTAAAGTATTCCGAAAAAGCCAAGTTTTGCATCGCCGTCGCGCTAAACACAGTACAGTGCTTGATTCTGACCTGAGTTTAGGCAAAAATTAAGTGGCAAAATCTGATGCAGTGTTTGTGCCAATTATTCAGTGTGGTGTCTGCAAGTCGCCTGAGTTTATGGAGAAGTTTGGAGGAAGTAGTAGAAGTAGATATAACAGCTCCCTATTAGGGGGGGTGTATGTCCAGCGATCGAAAAGTATTCCGTTTTGGGCTTGGCTATCTCTGGTTACTAACGGAGTGTTGATCGTCACAGTCTCTCAACTCATGTTCCGGGGACAAAATTTGGCAGAAAGCTCCCTTGCTAGCGCTGCTGTGACTTCTGCTAGCGTTGAGGAACAAATTCCCCAGCCGAAGTCTGCAAGAAGGGCAGTGCCAGACCAGCCCATGACGGGACAGCGACACAAATGGACTTACCAGCAGTGGGTAACACAGTTGGGCCGGGAAGCTGAAGCAGTGGCGGCAAATCGACCTTCAAAGCTGACTGTTTTAGCTGGGGATTCTCTGAGTATGTGGTTTCCGCCGAAGCTGTTACCGACCGATCGAATGTGGCTGAATCAGGGGATTTCGGGAGAGACTTCGGTGGGTTTGCTCAAGAGGTTGCAGTTATTCGATCGCACTCAGCCGGATGTCATTTTTGTGATGATCGGGATTAATGACTTGCTCAAGGGGGCAAGCGACGAAGGGATTGTAGACAACCAGCGACAAATTATTCGGGATTTGCGGTGGGCCCACCCCAAGGCCCAAATTGTGGTGCAGTCGATTTTGCCCCACAGCGGGGAACAAGCTACTTGGGAAAATCGCGATCGGCTTTTGGCGATTCCTAACAGTCGGATTCGTGAGATTAATCGGCGACTCAAAGAAATCGCTAATGGAGAAAATACTTTTTATCTGGATTTGTACCCAATGTTTACCGACGCTGACGGTAACTTGCAAACCCAACTAAGCACCGACGGCTTGCACCTCAACGAGCAAGGCTATTTGGTTTGGCGATCGGCCTTACAATTGTTCAGTCAGATCCAGTTGAAAAATTAGTCAGAAGGAAGAAGAACCCCCCCTACCCCCCCCAAGGGGGAAGAAGAACCTGCCCAAGGGGGGAAGAAGGAAGAAGGAAAAAACAATGCCCAATGCCCACTCTTCTACTCTCCCTGCCGTTATTACTCCGTAGTCATGGGTCATGTCAAGTACCCCAGGGTAGATTAAGAAAATATGAGAGTATAACTTTTTGTATATCTAGATACAGAAAAACTTGGGTCACAAATGGTGCAATCCAAAAGTCACTATATTTGGGGATTAGAGATTAACGATTTTAGATGAGTCTGCCTATAAGCAGTCGCAAACTTGAGGATTGGGAATTATCTATCTATTGAAGATTCGTTCCTCTCACACAGGGGCTTAAAACCAAATAATTATTGCATCTAAAATCCTCACATCTAAAATCGGCTCGGTCATCTCTGCAAATTACTGAGTATTAGAGGGTAAAGTAACGTGTTCAAAAAAAGTTTAACGATCGCCCTAGTCACTCTATGGCTGTTGAGCTGGCCACTGATGGGGAATGCCTTAGCTCAAGAAACTCCCTCTGCTGCTGTTGCGGCACCAAATCCGATCGACACCGGCGATACGGCTTGGATGCTAGTTTCCTCAGCACTGGTGCTGTTAATGACACCAGGGCTAGCGTTTTTTTATGGAGGACTGGTGCGATCGCGCAACGTCCTCAACACCATGATGATGAGTCTGGTGATGATGGGAATGATCGGTGTTACCTGGACGCTGTGGGGTTACAGCTTAGCCTTTGACGTTACTACCCCCGTATCAGAGGGTTTTGCCAAAGGACTCGAAACTTTCATCGGCGGATTGGACTGGATGTTTTTGAACGGCGTCGCAGCCGACAAACCAGATCCGATCGGCTACGCAGCGACTATTCCGCACCAAGTATTCATGGTGTATCAGATGATGTTCGCCATCATCACTCCTGCGTTGATTTCCGGGGCAATAGTCGAACGAGTCACATTTAAAACCTATTTCTGGTTCGTGCTGCTGTGGTCTACATTCATCTACTCTCCTTTAGCCCACTGGGTTTGGGGTAGAGGCTGGATGGGGGCAATGGGAGCTCTCGACTTTGCCGGTGGCACCGTCGTTCACATTAGTTCTGGTGTTTCTGCCGTAGTCGCAGCTTGGGTAATTGGACCTCGCAAAGACCATTTGAACAAGCCCCACACCCCCCACAACGTACCCTACGTCTTGCTGGGCATTGGATTACTATGGTTCGGCTGGTTTGGCTTCAACGGCGGTAGTGCTCTGGGTTCTGGTGCTTTAGCAACTGTGGCTTTTGTCACTACGATGATTTCTGCCGCAGCCGGTGGCTTAACTTGGACAATCATAGAATGGGTACTCAGAGGCAAACCAACAGCAATAGGCATTGCTAGCGGTTTCCTCGCAGGACTTGTAGGTATCACTCCTGCGGCTGGATTCGTCCTTCCCATTGGCGCAATCCTGATTGGTTCCATCACTTCGGTTTGCTGCTTCTTTGCCGTTAGCTTGCGGGTGAAACTGGGATTTGATGATACTTTGGATACCTATCCGGTTCACGGCGTTGGTGGGACTGTAGGCGCGTTGCTGACTGGCGTGTTTGCGACTAAAGCAGTTAACGAGTTCGGAAATAACGGGCTGTTTGCCGGGAATCCTGGGCTACTCGTGACTCAATTTATAACCGTTGTAGCTACTTACGTATTTGCTGCTGTCGGCACTTTTGTCATCCTGAAAATTTTGGCGCAGTTTATGGAACTGCGAGTGCTATCATCTGCTGAAGATCAAGGTTTGGATATCCTCGAACACGGTGAAGAGGCTTACGGCGAGGATTTTGCAGGCGGTTTTAGCGCATTCAATCCGAGTTCTCCTTTTGCGCCGAAGAAGGTTGAAAGCTAATTTTTTCGATAAGTTCGATCGAATTTATTTAGAGACGCAGGTATCTGCGTCTCTTGGCTTTTTTTGGGGGGTTTTTAACGAACCGTTTTTTTGATTGCGTTTTTTTAACGAACCGCGTTGGCGAAGCGCTTAGGCGCGTTCAGCGAAGCAGTTCCCGTAGACCTGATATAATAGGCAGATCCGTGTTTCATAGGAACTAATACTTGTGGCAAGTCTGTCAAGCATCTCCGACATCGCCCCTGAAGTGCAAAATAGTGCTCTTAGAGAAATTGATAAACTTGACAAACAATTACAACATCATTTTCAAACTAAGTTCCTAGTTCAGCCTGCACTTACTAGACTTTTAGTAAGTTTTCAAGCTAACAAAACAAGACCTATTTATCGGTGGTACAAGTATAAAGAGGCCTTCTCTGCTTCTCTTGTTGAGCTTTTACTTCAAAAATATGAGTTGAATCAAGGTAAGATATTAGACCCTTTTGCAGGTAGCGGAACGGCTTTGTTTGCTGCTAGTGATTTGGGAATTGATGCTGATGGTATTGAATTGTTACCCATTGGTCAACAAATTATTGAAACGAAGAAGGTTCTCGATACCGAATTTATATCCGACGATCTTGTCCATCTCAAAACTTGGTTAAGTTCGCAGATATGGAAACAGACTGAAAAAGAGTTCTCTTTGCCAGAATTTAGGATTACAAAAGGAGCTTATTCTACAGAAAACAAAAGAGCAATTGAGCAATACCTTGGAGCTTGCGATCGGCAGAATGAAAGAGTTAGAGAAGTTTTGCTCTTTGCTTTACTTTGTGTCTTAGAGTCTATAAGCTATACTCGCAAAGATGGGCAATATCTCCGTTGGGATTATCGTTCCGGTCGTGGGCAAGGGAAAAAGCCTTTCAATAAAGGTGAAATCTTAGATTTCGATTATGCCATCACCAATAAAATCGAAGAAATCATTAACGATCTGGAACCTCCTACCCATCAGCTAGAGCTTTTTTCGGTTAAGAAATCGCAAGGTACAATTCAGCTTTACAAAGGGTCTTGCCTCAAACTGCTACCGACTTTTCCTGATGCAATTTATGATGCTGTTATCACGTCTCCACCCTATTGCAATCGATATGACTACACTCGTACTTATGCATTAGAGCTGGCATTGTTAGATGTTTCTGAAAAGGGATTAATCGATCTCCGACAGGAGATGTTAAGTTGTACAGTTGAAAATCGCTCAAAAGATTTATTGACTGTCAATCCAAACTGGAGCTTGGCTTTAGAGACTGCAAATTCACAAACTCTATTGCAATCTATCTTGAGCTATTTAGACGATCGGAAACTCCAAGGTGTATTAAATAATAACGGAATACCCAGAATGGTGAGAGGTTACTTTTATGAAATGGCTTGCGTCATACAAGAATGCTCTCGCGTACTCAAACCTGGAGGGCTATTGTTTATGGTCAATGACAATGTGCGCTATTCTGGCGTAAGTATTTCAGTGGATACGATCCTCTCTGACTTTGCAGAGAAACTAGGCTTTATAGTTGAGCATATTCTCGTTTTACCTAGCGATAAGGGTAACAGTAGCCAGCAGATGGGAAATCATGGGCGCGATCCCTTGAGAAAGTGTGTTTACGTATGGAAAAAACAGTAACCCGATCCTATGAGTGCTTATCGTAATCATCTCCAGTCTAGGGACGACCTTATCACAACCTATGAAGCGACTCGTGCGGGCTTTGTGGCACTTGCGCTTGAGAAGAATCGACGGGCTACCCCTTATGTTGCAGAGGCAAGGGCGCTTCAAGCAGCAGCAAATCAAGCTAAAAGTCCTGCTGATTTGTTAAACATTCATGGCATCAAGATGGGATTGTTGACTGCGGCAGGATTGTCTGACAAATCTCTTGCTCATTTGACACCAGGCAATAAAATTGATGCGATTAACGGTTTAATCAAAAACTTTCTCGAGCCAGCAGGTGCAAATTTTGTAGAGGAATTAGTCTTCAGATTTCTATTGACTCGTGGTGATACGCTTGGTGGCTCAATGCGTAACGTTGGTGGGGCTTTGGCACAAAGAAAACTGACTCGTGCAATTCTTTCAACTCTTACAATTGCAGGTCAAAGATATCATTGGCAGCATGCAAAGACAAAAAAGTGGATAGCAATGACAAACGACGATGCAGAAATTGAATTATCTTTACGTGGACTCAGTTGGGAGAGCGATCTTGGTAGGCGTACACTTATCTATAACCTAAATATTCCATTAGTTAGAAGTAATGTAGATCTCTGCTTGTTCGATCTTGCTCCAGATGCACTGCCAGCTAATAAATCCAGCAAAATTGAACCTATTGAAGTTGAGCATTACACAATCGCATTGGGAGAACTAAAGGGCGGAATTGATCCAGCCGGTGCTGACGAGCATTGGAAAACGGCACAAGCAGCACTCAATCGTATACGACAGGCATTCGCGGATGCTGGTCATTCACCACTGACATTTTTTGTAGGGGCGGCGATTGAGAGAAGGATGGCTGGTGAAATTTGGGAGCAATTAGAAAGCGGGACGCTGAGTAATGCTGCAAACTTAAATGAGGAGAACCAAGTTGCATCTATTTCTCGTTGGCTATGCAGTTTGTAGAAGCAACAGCCACCTAACACTGCGTGGCAGCGGACGAGTAAAAGCTGCCGCCACTGCACTTCACCGTTAGATGTCAAATATTTTCCAAGATTATATTTGGACATCAAACATAGCATATCCCGTTCTAAAATCAAAAGGAATCAATCTAAATTTGAAATAGACACCGCATGGATACTAAAGCTTTTAAGCGATCGCTCCAACAATCAGAAAACTACCACCGCAAAGGTTTCGGTCACGAAGCTGAGGTTGCGAATGTGATGCAGACGGCTTATCAAAGCACTCTGATTCAGCAAATTCGGGACAATAATTACAAGCTGGAACGCAACGGTGTTACGATTCGGCTGGCAGAGGCTTTTGGTTTTTGTTGGGGAGTGGAACGCGCTGTGGCTATTGCCTACGAAACTCGCCAGCATTTCCCTACTGAACGGATTTGGATTACTAACGAGATTATTCACAATCCGTCAGTCAACCAGCATTTGCGGGATATGGAAGTTGGTTTTATTGCGGTTGATAAGGGGCAGAAAGATTTTTCGGTTGTCGATCGTGGCGATGTGGTAATTTTACCCGCTTTCGGGGCGAGCGTGCCAGAAATGCAGTTGCTCAACGATAAAGGCTGCAAAATTGTTGATACAACTTGCCCTTGGGTTTCTAAGGTTTGGAATTCCGTTGAGAAGCATAAGAAGAGGGATTGCACTTCAATTATCCACGGCAAGTACAGTCACGAAGAAACTATTGCTACGAGTTCTTTTGCTGACAAGTATTTAGTTGTGTTGAATTTGGAGCAGGCTGAATATGTCAGCAATTATATCATAAATGGAGGCGATCGCGATGAGTTTTTGTTGAAATTTAGCAAGGCTTATTCTGATGGTTTCGATCCGGATCGGGATTTAGAAAGAGTTGGGATTGCTAACCAAACTACTATGCTCAAAAGCGAGACGGAGCAGATTGGTAAGTTGTTGGAACGGACGATGATGCGGAAGTTCGGACCGGATAAGTTGAACGAGCATTTTTTGAGTTTCAATACTATCTGCGATGCGACTCAAGAGCGACAAGATGCGATGTTGAGTTTGGTGGATGAAAAGTTGGATTTAATGTTGGTAATTGGGGGTTTTAATTCTTCTAATACTACCCACTTACAGGAGATTGCGGTCGATCGAACAATTCCGTCTTATCACATTGACTGTGCGGAGCGTATTCTACCAGGAAATCGCATCGAACACAAGCCTTTGGGGGGGGATTTAGTAATAGCTGAAGGCTGGTTGCCGGCAGGCAAAATTGTGGTGGGGGTGACTTCTGGTGCTTCGACGCCGGATAAGGTTGTGGAAGATGCGATCGAGCGAATTTTTGAGATGAAAACTGTCGCTGTTGTTTAATTGTTTGTTTTTGACAAAAGTAACTATAGCAGGTCTCAGTAAAATCAGGTACGATTGGGAATGGGTAAAGGGTAATAGGTAATGGGTAATTTATTAGTAGAAAAAATACTAACAACTAATTCTTAGCCATTTCCACATTCCCATTCCCCATTACTGATGGTCAATTCATTACTTTTTGAGCTTGTCGGAGACAGGTAATAGTTGCGATCGCGTGTTCGGAAACTGCATCTATTTCTGCTTCAGTATTAAACCGCCCAATCCCAAACCGAATTGAAGCATAAGCTAATTTGTCCGATCGCCCGATCGCTGCTAAAACATGAGATGGAGAGATTTTCGCAGAAGTACAAGCAGAACCGGAAGAAACTGCCGCTGCGGGCTGTAAGCCTAACAACAATGCTTGACCGTCAACGCCACCTACACTAATATTAAGATTCCCCGGCAATCTCTTAGTCGCATGACCGTTAATATATACATCGCCTAAATCTTCCAAACTTTTCCACAAACGATCTCGCAAATTAACAACTCGTTCTGTTTCTACCTCCATTTCCGCAATTGCTAATTCTACGGCTTTGGCAAATCCGACTATTTGCGGCGCATACAGTGTACCCGATCGCATTCCCCGTTCGTGGCCGCCTCCGTGCATTTGTGGCGCTAGTTGCACTCTCGGTTTGTGGCGGCGCACGTAGAGAGCACCGATGCCTTTTGGCCCGTAAATTTTGTGGGCTGTCAAAGACATTAAATCGATATTCATCTCCTCTACGTCGAGGGGAATTTTCCCGATTGCCTGTGCCGCATCTGTGTGGAAAAGAATGTCATTTCCGCGACATATTGCCGCAATTTCTCCAATGGGTTGAATGACGCCAATTTCGTTATTCGCCGTCATCACTGAAACTAAAATTGTCTCTGCCCGAATCGCTTTTATCAAATCACCAATATCAATCAATCCGTCACTTTTTACTGGTAAAACAGTAATGTCAAATCCCAATTTTTCCAAATATGTACAGGGGTCGAGAATTGCATTGTGTTCTGTTCTTACTGTAATAATGTGCTTTCCTTTGCTGAAATAAGCTTCGGCGATGCCTTTAATCGCTAAATTATTTGCCTCCGTTGCACCGCTGGTAAACACAATTTCTTCCGGCGAGGCATTGATCGCATCTGCTAAAATTTGTCGTGACTTTTTTACCGCTGCTTCTGCTTCCCAGCCGTAGACGTGGTTGATGCTGGCTGCGTTGCCGAATTGTTCGGTGAAATACGGTAGCATCGCATCAACTACCCGTTTGTCTACCGGGGTTGTCGCGTGATTGTCGAGGTAGATAGGACGTGCGGACATAGTGGAGATTTCGTTCAAAAAGGTGTTAGATTTATTGTAGACGAGGGTTTTGTTCTACACCTAAACTTTATATTTAACAAATATTTATGAAGATTTATGCGAGCTGACATCGAGGGATTAGAAATTACTGCTGGTGAACTCAAGCACCTGACCGGCACTGGGTCTTCGCGCGTATATCGACCTGCAACAGCGACTAAGTTTGCTCGCGAAGGTTTAAAAACTCTGGGATTAATTGTTTTAATTCTAATCAGTTGTTTCCTGCTGGTTGCGATCTTTCCCAGAGTTTACTTATTTTGGCTCGCCCTGCACCTAACTGCGATCGCCGGTTTAATCTTTGAGGATGTCTGGAAAATTAGGCGCAGCCACCAACACAAACATTTAATCAATCTTTTTGATGATGTCGATCGCTATAACGGTATAATTGAAGCGATCGAAATTAACGATCGAATAGAAGATGTCGGCAATGCGCAAGTCAAAATCGGCGATCGATCGAAAGTCATTCAAGCGTTGCACCTAATCAGAGACGATTTAGTCCGAGCTTTGAAAACCGAGAGAATTCTTAGGGAAAACAAAAAATTTGTGGCTACTAACTCCGAACTCTTTGCCACTAATTTGAAAACTTTGAGTGCGCTGCAAATTAGCGATCGAGCCAGCGAACAAAGTAGATTACTCAACGAAGCTTTGCAATTAGCCGTGAGAGTTCAAGCAGAAATGAACAAGTTACAAAATCGAGACTCGGCTCATTAGACAGTTGACTGTTGACAGTTGATAATTGTCAATTGTCCACTTATAATAATTGTTAAGAAACACAAGCATAATTGTAAATTTTTTTCTGCGATGTAACGGGGTCAGGATATGTTAGAAAGATGACGTTTATAACTAGGTCTGTATGTCTACCAAACCCAAAATTATAGTTCTCGATGACGATCCGACGGGTTCTCAAACCGTCCATAGTTGCTTGCTGCTGACACGTTGGGACGAAGAAACCCTGCGTTTGGGACTGCGGGATCGGTGCCCGATTTTCTTCATACTCACAAATACTCGATCGCTAACTCCCGAAAACGCAGCTTCCGTCACCCGCGAAGTCTGTCAAAATCTTAAAGTTGCGATCGCCGCCGAAGAAATTCATGACTTTCTAATAGTTAGCCGTTCCGATTCTACCCTGCGCGGTCACTATCCGATCGAAACCGATGTCATCACCGAAGAACTTGGTCCCTTCGACGCCCATTTTCTGATTCCTGCCTTTTTTGAAGGAGGCAGAATTACCCGCAACAGCGTGCATTACCTCATGGTTAACGGCGTCGAAACACCAGTGCACGAAACCGAGTTTGCCAAAGATTCAGTATTTGGCTACCATCACAGTTACCTGCCAGACTACGTAGAAGAAAAAACCCAAGGCCGCATCCATGGTGATTCTGTCGATCGAATTTTACTCGCAGATATTCGCTACGGAAGTTTAGATCGACTCATGGACATGACTGACAACCAATGTGCAGTTGTTGACGGCGAAAGCCAAGGCGATTTAGACAACTTTGCTCACCACATTCTAGATGCAGTTAGTCAAGGCAAAAGGTTTTTATTCCGCAGTGCAGCAAGTATCTTAACATCCTTAGCTGCCCTCGGTCACCAGCCAATAGCTGCCGACGACATGGCAAAATACGTCAGGGATGGTAAACCAGGTGCCGTAATAGTTGGTTCCCACGTTAAAAAAACCACAGATCAATTGAAACGCTTGTTAGAAGAACCCAATACAGTTAGCATTGAAATAGATGTATCTCACTTGCTAGAAGATTCTCCCGATCGTCGAACTCAACTACTGGATGAAACTCTAGAAAAAATCCGCACTGCTCATGCAGACGGTAAAACACCTGTAATTTATACCAGCCGCCAAGAACTAACATTTGACAATGCGGAACTAAGGTTAGAATTTGGAGCCGCTGTTTCTACTTTATTGATGGATATACTGCGAGGAATGCCTGCGGATATCGGTTTTTTAATTAGCAAAGGTGGCATTACATCCAATGATGTTCTGAGTACGGGTTTGTCGCTAAAAAGTGTCAGGCAAATCGGTCAAATTATCGCAGGTTGTTCTGTGGTCAAAACCGAGGCAGATCATCCTCTATTTCCTAATTTACCGGTTGTTTTGTTTCCGGGAAATGTGGGGGATAACAATGCTTTGGCTACGGTTTACAAGCGACTGAGCAAGTAATCGGTAGACTAGGTAAAAAACAGAACACTAAGATCCCCGACTTCTCTAAGAAGTCGGAGATCTTAAAGACGATGTTTATCTGCATTTTTTGAGAAGCAGAGGTTTATTGCCCGAATGCGAGAGCCCCTACGGATCTATTTACAAAAATGGGATGCTCCCGATCGAGATTTAGGTCAATTGCAACTTTACACAAACTTTAAAAAAACATCTCACCCTGCTTTATCTTGCAACCATAGCCAAAACATGATATTATAGACAGTCTTCCTCTAATTCAGACTTAGTGCTACAGTTTAAAATCGCGTTCTCAAAAAAATTAAATTTATGAAAAATTTCAGCTCTATACTCTACATATAGAGTTGAGATCGGCACACATACTACTATCAGTAGTGTTTTGAGGTTGGGTCGCATTAAATCTTAGAATTAAGTAGCAATTAACACATCGTAATTTTTAGCTGAAAGGATTACCATATAAGGGTGATTGAACATTATCATCCCCTAAACTCATTAAAACAGGGCCATTGGTTCAAGCTGATCTGCGGGGCCAGCTTTCAACACCTGCCTGCGGTGCGGAATCTGACCTTGGCTTATACCTTAGCAGGCGCTGACTGTATTGATGTCGCGGCAGATCCGGCCGCCGTCGCAGCAGCGAAAGAAGCCCTACAGGTTGCTAGCGAAATACAGGTTCAAACCCAAAACCGCAGGTTTGGCGGTAAAGGTTTACCCTGGCTGATGGTGAGTTTAAATGATGGGGAAGACCCGCATTTTCGGAAGGCCGAATTCAACCCAGCCGAGTGTCCGGCGGACTGCTGGCGGCCGTGCGAAAAAATTTGTCCAGCGGAAGCAATAGTTTTTCAGGGTGCTGGCGAGGGTTCTTCTGGGGTGATAGACGAGCGCTGCTATGGTTGCGGTCGCTGTCTGCCTGTTTGTCCGAGCCAACTAATCTACACTCGTTCTTACGTGTCCGCTCCCGCTGCGATCGCACCTTTAATTTTACAATCCGGTGCTGATGCCGTAGAAATTCACACGCAAGTAGGCAGAGAGGCAGATTTTGCTCGACTTTGGTCAAGCATCGCTCCCTGGGTTTGTGAACTCAAATTAATTGCAATTAGTTGCCCCGATGGAGACGGTTTGATTGATTACTTGCGGACACTCTACCAAATAATTTCCCCCCTTCCTTGTCCCCTAATTTGGCAAACCGACGGTAGGCCAATGAGTGGAGATATTGGAACCGGAGCGACTAGAGCCGCGGTCAAACTCGGTCAAAAAGTGTTGGCCGCTGGTTTGCCGGGATACGTGCAACTTGCGGGCGGCACTAATGCTCATACTGTCAGCAAGCTGAGGGCAACTAAACTGATGAAGGAGCATCGGAAAAATTTGTTAATTCCTGATGCCCAATATATTTCAGGTATAGCTTATGGCAGCTATGCCCGTGTTTTGCTGTCGCCAATTTTAGAAAAATTAGAAACAATGCAAATCGATCGAGCCAAGGCCATTCCTGTCGCAGTCTCGTCGTCAGCAGCCACCGCTCAAATACCTCGGCAAACTCAGCTAGAAGCCGTCCCAGAACTGCTCTGGGAAGCCGTGAGTTTAGCTCATTCTTTAGTTTCCCAACTCAAAGAATCTTAGTCATTAGTCAACAGTCATTAGTAATGGGTAATGGGTAATGGGTAATGGGTAATGGGTAATGGGTAATGGGTAATGGGTAATGGGAACCCCCCTCACCCCCACCCTGCCCTCGCCCCCCAAGGGGGAATTGGGTAA
>JAAUPI010000332.1 GCA_012035135.1 Microcoleus sp. CSU_2_2 | reverse complement strand
TTCCAGATATGTTGAGGTCTTCTAGACCAATAACAGTGCAGTTTTTGCTGATTCAGCCTGCATTTATTCAAGACGGAAGACTGCTGCCGATCGGCCGAGCCTGAAGTCTACCACTAGGGCCTAGCGCCTCACTTTTTGGTCAACTTGGTAACAAATTGGGTAGAACCCCCCATCCAAAGTCGGGTGCTTTTCCCCTTGTGGCGGCAGGTATTGTCCGTGAAGATAGAGGTATAGCGTTAGCTTTGCCGGAAAGATAGTTATGGAATACCTCTACTACATCGCCAATACTAGCCTCACTCTCAGAGTGGTGGATTACCTGCGCACGGCTAGTCATCTTCCTTTGCAATTTATCACTGTTATTCACCAAATTGACGGTTGGGTGGTTAAGGTGAAAATGAGCCAATATTTGACTCCTAAGATGCACGGAGATTTTCGAGCTTTTATGAATGAACTCGGGATTCCTTACGATCCTGAAATTCGGTTACAAATGGCACTTTGGAGTTTGGAAACGGGACAGTCGCCGCTGAGCGTGATGCGCCGCTACCAAGTGGCTGTGGTTTGTCACGGAATTCCCGATCGTAAAGAAATTGAAGCGTTTCGCCAGCAGTTTGTCAAGGGTCTGGGATACTGTCCGGAAACTCTTGCCTAGGTAAATTAACAATTTCCGGAAGTGGAAAGTGGGAAGTGGGAAGTAGGAATTGGAAATGGGAAATTGGGAATTGGTATTTTTAATTGGTGAAGGCCGATCGAATGTATTCTTGCAGGGTGAGACGGTAGCTTCCTGCAAGTGCCGATTGATGGTTGGCGACGGTTGATGGTAACATTTTCTGAGTGTTTGGTCGATACGATTCGCACCTGACGAGGGCGACATCAAACCGACAAGGGTTATTTGCTAGATCAGGACGATCGCTTAAAAATATTTCGGCTGTTTGCCAAAGTTTTGTTTGTTTAGTAGCACTAACAGCTAGCATTCCATCGGCATCCCAGTTGCCCCGACGGCGAGTTTTGACCTCTACAAATGCCAAAGTTTGGGAATCGAGAATCGGGAATCGGGAATTTTCGTTACCTCTGTTGATTTTGCTGTCTTCATCGGTTCCGAGTGCGATGATGTCAATCTCTCCCCAACGACAGTGCCACTGTCGGTGCAGAATTTCCCAGCCTTGTTGTTGCAACCACTCGGCGACGAAGTTTTCTCCCAAAGTGCCGATCGCGCGAGGGTTTGGGGATCTCGGGGAATTCGAGTCAGAATGGGGAGGGAGTCGATCGCGCTTTCTGGTAGAATTCAATTCTGAACTGTCACGGCTTCCCATTAGCTTTTATTGGTATGATTTCTCGAATTCGCCAACATATTTATACTTGCTCGATCGCGCTGGCAATTATTTTAGCAGCTTTTGCCGCTGGGGCGATCGGCATTAATCCCGCACCTGCTTTCGCCTTAGATCACGACAAAGAAATCTTAGTTGGCGCTGATTTTACTGGGCAAGTTCTGACTGACGACAGTTTTAATAAAGCTAATCTTCGCAACAGCAATTTTACTAATGCAGATTTGCGGGGAGTCAGCTTTTTTGCTGCAAATATGGAAGAAGCAAATTTGTCTGGTGCTAATTTTAGCGGTGCTACTTTGGATTTGGCTCGCATGAGGAATGCAAATTTAACTAATGCTATCCTTGAAGGTGCTTTCGCTTACAATACTAGGCTGGAAGGAGCTGTCATTGATGGTGCTGATTTTACTGAGGCACTGCTGCGAGATGATATGATAGAAAAACTTTGTCAAGTGGCAAAAGGTACTAATCCGGTGACGGGTAGAGATACTCGCGAAACTCTTTTTTGCGATTATTAAAATCCAGTATGGTGCGTGAATTGAAAGATTAAGGGCGGTAAATTGAGGAATTTTCGCTTCACGCACCATATTGAGTATTGTAGGGTGCGTGACTTAGAAGATTAATCATGTCAGTTGAGTGCCTCAAGTCACGCACCCTACTGGATGTAAGGTACTGAGATTAAATCGTAAAAGTTAACTTGGCGCAGCCGCTCTAATTCCCGTATCCATTCTTGTTCGGCGAGGAATTGTTGATGATATTCTTCAGCCTCTTCCGGGCTGCTAGCAGCATCTATTTTTTCCCACATATTGAGAGCGATGCGACGGCGTTTTATGCTGAGAATTTGTTCGATACAAGCTACTGCCGATCGAATAACTAAAGGTGCGCGACCAAGATGCTTCTCTGATGTTTCATTTAAGTGAAATAAATGAGAAATTTGATTGAGTTGATTGGGATATTCTATAAAGCTATCTTGTAATTTCAATATTAACTCAGACGGTGCAATTTGTAAAGATATTTTGTGCAATATCTCCGCATTCAAAATCTGATGCCACAAAAATCTGTGGTGAGAAAGACTAAACTGTATGTCTCTGGCTGCTACTGTTTCTCTAACCTCATGTCGGTAGGTGGGACAGTGCAAATAAATCTTCAATAATTGCGCTTCGGCTTCTTCTAAAAGAGTGCGATCGACTACAGCAGATAAGCCGGGTTTTGAGTTAGTTTCTTCGCTAGTTTTACGCTGTCGCCTTGCTGCTTTGTTAGGCTTTAGTTTATTTCTAATTAACATAGGCATTGTCAAAAATTCATCTTGACTCAGCCTTTTTGCCCAATCCTTAACTACTTGATTGAGTAAGTTTTCGGCTAGCATTTTAGTAAGCCTATAATCTCCTTTACTGAGAATTTCTGCGCATTTCTGCAAATAATGTGCGAGTTGATTGTCGTCAGCGATCTTAGTTAATAAATTGATAATTTTTTTAGTGATTTGCTGGGAAGTATCTGCTTGTTTCAAGTCTTGATTTACCAGCATTTGTTGCAGTTGCCAGTCTAGCCAGAGGGGAGCATTTGCCAGCAATTCTCGATATTGTTCGGAAGAGTAGGTTTTGAGGAATTCATCGGCATCTTTACCATCGGGAATGTTGAGTACCCGCAGTTGGACTTCGCCTTGATAAGCGAGTTTTTCGATTTCTCCGATCGCTCTTTCTGCTGCTTGGGTGCCTGCTTTGTCGGCATCGAAATTGAGGATGATTTGTTTAGATTCAGTATAGCGCAGCAACTGTCGTACTTGGTCTAAACTTAAGGCTGTACCGAGGGAAGCGACGGCGTTGGCAATACCGGCGGCATGAAGTGCGATCGCATCAAAATACCCCTCGACAACAACTGCTTTATCTTCTTTACTAATAGCAGTTTTGGCTTTGTCTAAACCAAATAAAGTTTTGCCTTTGTCAAACAGTTCAGTTTCGGGAGAATTGAGATATTTCGGTTGTTCGTCACCGAGAGCTCTGCCACCAAAACCGATGACTCTTCCTTGGGTATCGCGAATCGGAATTATAATCCGATTGCGGAAGCGATCGTAATAGCCACTTCCTCCCGATTTTCGGGGTACAATTAAACCTGCTGCTTCTACTAACTGAGCTGGATAGTGTTTTTGTTCTACCAAATAACTGTAAAGCGTTTCCCAACCTTGGGGCGCATAACCTAACTGAAATTGTTGGATAGTTTCTTCGCTAAGTTGACGATCGGATTTGAGATATGCTAGAGGTTCTTGTCCTTGAGGTTGCCTTAAAGCGTGTTCGTAAAACTTGGCGGTGAGGGCGGATATTTCATAAAGTTGTTCTCGCAGAGAAATCTGGCGTTCTAATTCTTGTCGGTGTTCGGGTTCGACAGTTTTGACGGGTACTTGGTAATTTTTAGCTAAGTCTAATACGACTTCGCTGAAAGGACGTTTCTCCAATTCCATCAAAAATTTAAAAGCATTTCCTCCAGCGCCACAGCCAAAACAATAGTACATTTGTTTGGCTGGACTAACGGTAAAGCTGGGAGATTTTTCATCGTGAAATGGACACAACCCGACGAATTCTTTGCCCCGCTTCCGCAAGACGACGCGGCCAGAAATGACATCTACTATGTCGGCTCTTTGTTTGACTTCTTCGATGGTTTCGGGATGCAGCCGTGGAACTTGCATAAAGCTATAGCAGTTGACAGTTGACAAT
>JAAUPI010000058.1 GCA_012035135.1 Microcoleus sp. CSU_2_2 | reverse complement strand
CCCCTTTTATAATCTCGTAACTGTAGTAAATGTAGGGTGCGTCGCTACGAACAACTCTCGTTGCTATTGGGAGATCTCATAGCGACGCACCATACCAATTATAACGGGGATGGGAAACCCGGATTTGGTATGACTCGTTCCTAGGCAGAGCCTAGGAACGCATTTCTAGAGGCTATATCTCGATTTTTACTCTTGCTTTGCTTCGATTAAAACAAGACATAAATTTGGAGGCAGAGCCTCTTAACGAGAAGAAGTTGTCAATTCTCAACTATTTAAAGTGCTCCTGCTGCTGTTTGGTCAAAAACACTGGCGCTCAAATGAGTGGTGACATTCATCGCTTGCAATACGGGCAAACCTTCCGGACCATGCGGATAGTCAATGACGCTCACAGCACCATTTCCTTGTTTGAATTTCCAGAAATGTTCCGGTTCCAAACCGAACAAATGACAGAGAATTGCTTTGTTAATGGCATCGTGGGCAACAACTATGCCAGTACCAGAAACCGATCGTACAATGTCTTGCCAAGCTGCGATCGCCCTTTGCCAAACTTGCTGTAAATTTTCCCCCTCGGGCATTTGTACATTTTCGGGAGATGTTTTCCATTCTTCCAGCAAACCCGGATAGGATGCTTCTATTTCTGATTCAAACTTTCCTTCCCACAAACCATGACTGATTTCTCTCAATTCATCGCGAAGTTCCAATTTCAAATCGGTGTGATATTTGAGAATAATTTCGGCAGTTTCTTTCGGACGAAGCATCGAACTGCTGATGGCAAAATCTAAATTTATATCTTTGAGAAATTTGGCCGCCTTACGGGCCTGTTCGCGACCACGATCGTTGAGAGGTACGTCAATTTGTCCTTGAAATTTGCCGGCGCGGTTCCAGTCTGTTTCGCCGTGACGTACCAACAACAAGCGCGGGCCGCGATTTCCATCTCTCGGTTTCGGTAAAATTTCCCCTGTATGGGCTGTTAAATTCAGCGATTCTAACTGAACAGCAACTCCTTTTTCTGTGCCTCCTTGCAAAGGGGAAGTTCCAAAATTAATGACGCTAATTCCGCAATTGGACTGCTGAATAGATTGATAGTAAGCGGGGGAAATTTCCAACGCTGTAGCGATCAGAGCGCGGTTAATGCCATTGTGGGCTACTACTAGAATTGTGCCTCCACTGTGGCTAGATAACAGCTCTTTCCAAAAAAATCGAGCGTTAGCAAACAGCGCAACTACTGGAAAATGTTCGATTTCTCCTTCGTTTGATGGCACTTTCATGGAGAATTTGTCGGGCTGTTGTTGCCAACAGCGATATGCTTCTGGAAATTGGTCGATCGCCTCTTGACGAAGCATTCCTTCCCACAGAGGCAAATCGATTTCCATCAATTTATCGGTGGGCTGGAGTTGTGGTGGATTTGTCAAGCGCGACACGATGATTTCTGCTGTTTCTTTAGCTCGTTGCAGGGGACTGCTGTAAGCTGCATCAAAGGTGATACTGCTGAGTGTATCGCCGACTAGAATGGCAGCGGCGCGGCCAGGTTCTGTCAAAATTGATTTATCTAAACGGCCTTGGATGCGGCGTTCGAGATTGTAGGTGCTTTTGCCGTGACGGACTAGGATAACGCGAGTAGTCATTCGATTTTAGATTTTAGATTTTAGATTTTAGATTTAACCTGGGGATAAATCCGGGGCTTGCGAGGATTCCAAAGATGACTCAGTAAAAATTTTACCAGTTGTGGGGACACGATCGTTCGATTTTAGATTTTAGAATTGAAGAATTGAAGAATTGAAGAATTGACCCCACCGATGAATCCGGGGCTTGTGACCTAATGGCTTTCGGTCAAAACCTTCAGAGACACCATTTTGCTCAAAAATCGGTTTTTTTGGGTCTTAGTCCTACTATGATGAAAGACGGAAAAGACTTAGGTACAGATTCGTGCGGGACGGAAAAGCCAGGATGACAGTGAAGCGGATATTTTTAAGTATTTTAACGGCGATCGCGATCGGCTTGGTTGGTTTGTCTTTACTGGCTAGTTGGAATGAACCACAAATTCAAAGTCGGCTGGAACTCTATCAGACAAATCTACTACTTCATGCTTCGGAGTGGAAATCGGAAAATAATTCTAGTTCTAATTTAACTTCTGCCCGTAATAGTATTGTCGGAACTAATCCTCTTGAGACTGCTTTGATGCAGTATCAAGAGATGCACCAATCTGCTAAAACTACTCTCAAAAACCAAAGAAAAGAGCAAGATAGCCCAGATATTAAAGCTCCTCAGCGCCAACAGTTACAAGCATCTATTAATCAGTTAGACAAATTAATTGCTGAACTTGACGTGCGAGTAGGTGTTTTGCAGGTAAATAACGGAAAAACATCAGCAGCTATCAAAACTTGGCAAAATTTAATTGAGCGAGACGATAACTCAATTGCTTTAGAAGCATCACAGAAAACTGCTGAAGTTTTAACCGGAATCTGGAGCAACCCAGCTCAATTGTTGCCGGATGCAGAATCGCGAATTAACAAGAATTTGGATGGCTGGTTTCGCTATCGCGCTCTCGCTCAACTTTACAAGTTACAAGAACGTTCTAAGGAGCTTTTATCGCTGCGATCGACCGAGCAAGTAACGGCAGAAAAAGCTGTAAAAAAATTGGCAATTGTGATTGGCATTCCGGGTATCGGATTGTGTATTGGCACGGTTTTACTGGTTGGTTTGACTGTGCAGTGGTTGTTGCAGCGCCAGCGGTTGGAGCCAGCAGATTCGGGGCCAGTGTTGGCGCGAAATGCGAGTTTGACTTGGGATGTGCCTTGGGATGGGGAAATTGTTTGGCAGGTACTGGTAGTCGGCTTTTTCTTTGTGGGACAAATCTTGATCCCTTTATTCTTGCCGATTTCTCTGGCTGTTTTAAAGCTAAATCCTGCTATTTTTGACCCGCGGAGCAAGGCTTTTTATATCTTGGCTACTTATTTATTATTGTCGGCTGGGGGACTTTCGGTACTGTATTTTTCTGTCAAGTCTTTTTTGCCTTTACCTGAAGGTTGGTTTCGGATTAATTGGCGAGGAAATTGGTTTTTGTGGGGTTTTGGTGGCTATTTTGTTGCTTTACCACTGGTAGTTTTGGTATCGCTAATCAATCAACAATTTTGGCAGGGACAGGGGGGCAGTAATCCGATTTTGCCGATCGTCCTGGAAGGTAGAGATAGAGTGGCTTTAGGAGTGTTTTTCGCCACTGCGGCGATCGCGGCTCCGGTTTTTGAGGAAATCGTGTTTCGGGGCTTTCTACTGCCTTCTCTGACTCGCTATTTGCCTGTTTGGGGGGCGATCGGTACTTCTGCTTTGTTGTTTGCTGTGGCTCACTTGAACGTGTCTGAGGTTTTGCCTTTGGCAACTTTGGGGACGGTTTTGGGGTTTGTTTATACGCGATCGCGCAATCTCCTAGCTCCCATGCTACTGCACAGTCTTTGGAATAGTGGCACTCTCCTGAGTCTGTTTCTGTTGGGTAGCGGCGCTAATTAATTCGGGTGCTTGTGAATAATTGTTAACGGGACTTAAGCATCAAAACCAAAGAAACCGGGTTTTTGCGAGAATACTTCGTACAGCCCGTAGAAACGGCAAAAAACCCGGTTTCTGACCACCTCTGCGTCAATCCCGATCGCAATTCCTGAACTTTGGCGGAAAAACTCGCGTTAACATTGAAGTTAGATCTTGTCCAGTTCTTTTTGGCTCGCGCGATCGTACTGGACGCAACTTGACAATTCCGCCAATTTTTATGTAAATTTTAACGAAGGATCAGGCGATCTCAATGAGCAATTTCAACAGCCGCAAGTTAGAGGGAACGCCTAGTTGGATGCGTTTCGCGCCCTACCTAGCCCTTGGTATTTTAATATTTTCTCTCAATTCAGCAAGCGAACTTAATTATTTCTTGAGAGGCTACTTGGTAATTATCGAGGCTCAAGCAGGTATAGTTCTCCTATATTTTGCAATGTCTAAGCTTCGCACAAACAAAAATAAATAGGTCAAAATTAGTATAGTTTAGGGCGATCGAGAAAGCTGAACTTTAAAAACTAGCAAAGAGGGAAAAATGGTGAAAGATAAAACACTAGCAGTTGTGATAGCTTTCTTTATCGGAGGCTTTGGAGGTCACAAATTTTATTTAGGAAATAACTTAGCAGGAGTATTATACTTGCTGTTTTCTTGGACTTTAATTCCGTCATTAATCGCTTTTTTTGATTTTCTGGGCTTGCTGCTGATGTCGGAACAAGCTTTTCACGCACAGTACAATCCGGGTATGTTACAGCAGGGAGGATACCTTCTCAGACAGGCAAAAGATGTGACTGGGGCGATCGAGGATTTGAAAAGACTTTACGATATGGGAGCAATTACAGCCGAAGAATATGAAGAGAAACGTCAAAAACTGCTGCGAGAACTGTAAGTAAAATAAAAGCTACTTAAGGATAAAATTAAAGTGTCTCAAAATTTATACTGGTTGCGTCAGACTCCAAATTGGGTGTGGTATTCCTTCATCCCAGGCTTCGGTGGATTGGCAATTTGTTATGCCGGTCACCAGTCGAATATTCGCAGTTGGATCGGGTGGGGGGCCGGCTTGACTTTAGCAGCACTAGCCCTATCTTCTACTAATTTTGCATCCATCATTTGGATCGCTCAAATTGTCACAGCCTTTTCTTTTAAAAAGCGCTATCTCATCAAAACCGCACCTAGAGGTTTACTGGTTCCTGCAACTGCGACAAATGCAGAAGAGTTGGCAAACGTGCGTGGCAAAATCGATATTAACGAGTGTACCAAAGACGATATGGTCAGAATCTTGGGATTGCCGATCGTCTATGCTAATGATATTGAATCTTTGCAAAACGAAGGATACATTTTTACCCATGCCGAAGAGTTGTCAGAGATAGCCGGAGTTCCTGAGAGTCATGTCAGACGCATCGCCCCGATGATTTGTTTGAGCTACAATTATCAAAAAGAAGCACGTTTGACTTGGAAACGCTTAAATATACTGTCGCCGGAAGAGTTAATCCAAAGCGGTTTAGACAGAGTTGTAGCAGAAAAAATAGTTAGAGAAAGGCAGATCAAAGGCGAATATAAATCAGTGATTGATGTGAAGCGGCGCACGGGGATACCTTTTGATTCCTACCGCCATATTTGTTAGTTTGCTAGTCTTGATAATGGCGGGTTTTTAGCAACAATATATAATCAGTATCAACCATCTCAAAAAACCCGCCCAACCCAACCTTAAATCGCAATCAACCCGATCTTATGGGGGCGATTTTTACCAACAATAATTGCCTCAAACCAATAATCTCGTAAACCCGCCTCCGCCTCAAAAATATTATGACGACAAAACTAGATGTTAGCCGACATAAATTGTACGAAACAGACTACCTGAAATGGATTGAAACCACTTTAGAAAAGTTGCGGGTTCGTGACTATTCAAACATTGACTGGGAAAACCTGATTGAAGAAATAGAAGACATGGGGCGAAGTGAACGTCGCAGTTTAGAGAGTAATCTTGTGGTACTTCTTATGCACTTGCTAAAGTGGCAATTTCAACCAGATAAAAGAAGTGGTAGTTGGAAAGGTAGCATTGCCGAACACCGCAGACGCATTCGCAAATCTCTCCAGGATTCTCCCAGTCTCAAACCCTATCTGGAAGCGGTATTTTCTGAATGCTATTCGGATGCAATGGAACAAGCAAGTGCTGAAACAGGATTGTCTATAGAGACGTTTCCGCAATTATGTCTCTACACTGCTGCTGAGGTTCTAGATCCTAACTTTTTGCCAGATTTTCTGTCAGATGGATAATTTATATTGAGATTATTTATGGTGCAACATCTCAATTTGAAGCGACCTGCTTAATCGACATTAAATCTAGCAATCGCGCTTAAGATCCCGGATTTCTTTAAGAAGTTGGGATCTGTAGTTGTGTTTTTTTGAGGTGGGTCTACTTACTATGCTGGAATATCGGTGCTATTCTATCAGAATTATTATTGCCATGCCGATCGACACAATAGTAGAGTACCGCTAAAATCACACTTATGTCTGACTCTCCGACCTCCCAAATTTCCCCAGAACCCTCGCCAGACAATAAAGCTACAGAAAACCGCAGTGCTAAAACTCGGCAAATGTTGGGCATGAAAGGGGCTGCTAGCGGGGAAACTTCCATTTGGAAGATTCGCTTACAACTGATGAAACCGATTACTTGGATTCCCCTGATTTGGGGCGTGGTGTGCGGGGCCGCTTCTTCTGGACACTATACTTGGAACCTAGAGAATTTTGCGATTGCCGCAGCTTGTATGTTGATGTCAGGTCCGCTACTGGCCGGGTACACTCAAACTTTGAACGATTTCTACGATCGCGACATCGATGCCATTAACGAGCCCTACCGTCCGATTCCCTCCGGTATCATCTCGATTCCCCAAGTGGTCGCGCAAATTTTGGTATTATTAGCCGCAGGCATTGGCGTCGCTTATGCTTTAGACTTATGGGCGGGTCACGAATTCCCGATAATGACTGTTTTGACTCTCGGCGGCGCTTTTTTGGCTTACATCTACTCCGCGCCCCCGTTGAAACTCAAGCAAAATGGCTGGTTGGGAAATTACGCCCTGGGTGCTAGTTACATTGCCCTGCCTTGGTGGGCTGGTCAAGCTTTGTTTGGTACACTAGATCCAACAATTATGATTTTGACCTTGTTTTACAGTTTGGCAGGGCTGGGAATTGCGATCGTCAATGATTTCAAAAGTGTCGAGGGCGATCGACAATTAGGGTTAAAATCTTTGCCAGTCATGTTTGGCATCACCACAGCAGCCTGGATCTGCGTGTTGATGATCGACATATTTCAAGCCGGGATTGCAGGTTATTTGATTAGCATCCACCAAAACCTGTACGCTGTCATTCTCTTGCTGCTGATAATTCCCCAAATCACTTTTCAGGATATGTATTTTTTGCGCAATCCTCTCGAAAATGATGTTAAATATCAGGCAAGCGCTCAGCCTTTCCTGGTATTGGGTATGCTGGTAGCAGCTTTAGCACTAGGTCATAGTTAAGCATAGTTTTGAGTTTTGAGTTTTGAATTAAAAAGACATAATTCAAGACTCAAACAATCACAAAACTCCCACCGTTTGATTGAATAAAAAATGTCAAATTAAAAATTAAAGATTGAAGAGAAATAACTTTTTGATTAGTAATTTTTAATTTTAATTGATGAGGTTTGAAGGTCTAAACGTGGCAGAATTTTTCTCAAATATCAAAGATAAGTTGAGCAAAGTCACTAGCGCAGCAAGCGGTAATTCTGGTGAAAAATCGCCGAATGCTAGCAACGGCACCAGGCCGAATTTGCCGGAATCCGAGGCGAAATTGTCTGCACTAACAGACGCAGAGCGATCGGAGTATGTGGTAGAAGACCCTTCGCATCCACCTCTGTCAGAGTCGGAATTAGAATGGGAAAATCAGAATTATCAAGTAGTCAAGCGCGATTGGGAAGGGTTGAAGCGCTTAATTGCTTGGTTGGAAATTGAACCTCAAGTTACCAGCTTGCAAACAAAGGGAAAAGAATTGTTGCAGCCGGGGTTAACTTTTTTGGGAATTAAATCTCTCAAAAAAGCAGAAAATACCGAACTACAACCAAATACCGAACTACAACCAAATACCGAACTACAAGCAAATACCGAACTACAAACAAATACCCAAGTACAAGCAAATACCGAACTACAAACAAATACCCAAGTACAGAAAAATACTAGGAAAAAAATCTCCCGTCGCCCTCGATTTTGGATAGGTTTGGGTGTTCTCAGTATTGGTGGAGGCGCTTTAATCTATGGTTTGTGGATTTTGTATACCTTAGACAAAAGTTTGCCAGATGTTAACGATTTGTCTGCCTTCAATCGGGATGGAACGCTGACAATTAAGGCGGCAGATAAGACAATTTTGTTGCAGTCGGGGCCAGCAACTAGAGACAAGCTAAAACTTAACGAAATTCCCGACCAACTAATTAAAGCTTTTATTGCGATCGAAGACCGCCGTTTTTACGAACATCGCGGGGTAGATTTTCAAGGTGTTGCTCGATCGATTGTTTCTAATGTGATGGCAAGAGATTTGGTGCAGGGCGGTAGTACAATTACACAACAATTAGCTCGCGTTGTTTTCCTGAATCAAGAAAGAAGTATTAAGCGGAAGCTTCGGGAGGCTCTTTTGGCTCGAAAAATTGAGCTAGAGTTGAGTAAAGAACAAATTTTAGAGCGCTATTTAAATCTGGTTTACTTGGGTTCTGATGCTTACGGAGTGGCGGATGCAGCTTGGGTTTTTTTTAGCAAAACCGTCGATAAATTGACTTTGGCAGAGATGGCAACTTTGGCAGGTTTACCACCGGCACCAAGCGAATATTCGCCTTTGGTAAATCCGGATTTTGCGAAGAAACGTCGCAATCTTGTGCTGGAACAAATGCAGACAGCGAAGGTAATTACTGAGGTTCAGGCAAAGCAAGCGATGGCGGAACCTTTGAATGTTAAACAAAGTCCGCCGAAGCGTTTTCAAGTGGTGGCGCCTTATTTTGCTAGTTTTATTCGGAAGGAATTGCCACGCTATGTTTCTCAGGATGCTTTGGAAGCTGGCGGTTTGACTGTTGAGACGACGGTGGATATGAAGTGGCAGAAAATAGCGGAACAGGTGGTTAAAGATGCGATCGAAGTTGATGGCCGCCGTCAGGGTTTTGAACAAGCCGCTTTAGTTTCGATGGACACTAAGACTGGGGAAGTTAAGGCCCTGGTAGGAGGTGGAAATTTTAAGGAAAGTCAATTTAATCGGGCTACCCAGGCTTTGCGGCAACCAGGATCGACGTTTAAAGGATTGGTTTATGCGACGGCGATGGCGGCTGGTTTTTCGCCTTACGACAGCTATGAAGATGCACCAATTATTATCGATGGCTATCAACCAAATAATTATGGCAAAAAATTTAGTGGTTGGCGATCGATCTCTGATGCTTTGACAAGTTCGGTGAATGTGGTGGCGGTGAGGGTGTTGATGGATGTCGGATTTGAACCAGCGATGAAATTAGCCAAAGATATGGGAATTAAATCTAAATTAAGTCCGATTTATTCCTTGGCTTTGGGTTCTTCGGAGGTAAATTTGCTGGAATTAACTAATGCTTACGGTACTTTAGCATCCCAGGGGAATTTTATTGAAGCCCACGGCATTACTAAGGTAGTCAATCAGCGAGGAGACGTGATTTATCAAGCTGATTTTAAACCAAAGCGGGTTTTGGATAAGGATAGTGCTGCTATTACTACTTGGATGTTGGAGGGTGTGGTACAGGGAGGTACTGGTAGCCCTGCCGCTTTAAACGATCGCGCTGTAGCAGGCAAAACTGGTACTTCGGAAAAAGTCAGGGATTTGTGGTTTATCGGTTACATTCCACAGCTTGTGACTGGTGTTTGGCTAGGGAATGATGACAACTATCCGACGGGGGGAACTAGCGGTACGGCTGCTTACAATTGGCGCGATTTTATGAGTCAAGCTGTTAAGGGAATGCCGGTTGAGGAGTTTCCCAAGTTGCCGAATTTAGATGGCCGCAAGGGCAGTATCAAGGCGAAACCGGTACAGCCGAAGGAGATTATTCGAGGGATGATTATGAATGAGGATGGTGCGATCGTCCCTTACAATCCTAATCCTGAACCTAAGTATCATCCACCACAAGAACCTGCTTATCAAGAGCCTGCTTATCAAGAACCTGCTTATCAAGAACCAGCACCACAAGAGCCATCATATCATGAGGAGTCTGGGAATTATTAAGAACCGGCACAATAAGGACTAAAGTCAGGTGCGTCGCTTCAGATTGTCGCTGTTTTTTGGGAGTGGCAGGTGGCGACGCACCCTACAGCTACTGTTGCATAGTCAGGTGCGTCGCTTCAGATTGTCGCTGTTTTTTTAGGCGCACCATAAAAAAGCCGTCCATTTGATTTCGGTGTGGCCAAACTTTTATCCATCCTTCCGGTGATGGTGGGACGGGTAAATCTATTGTTGGCAGTTCGATTTTCCAGTGAGGATTATTTGTTAAAAATGATTGAATAACTGCTTCATTTTCCAAGGGATGAATCGTGCAAGTTGCGTAAACTAAAACGCCGCCGGACTTGACAAATCTCGCTGCATTTGCTAATAATTCCGATTGCAATTGAGATTGTGCTTGAATATTTTCCGGCGTTTGGTGCCAGCGGGCGTCGGCGCGGCGGTGGAGAGTACCGAGTCCCGAACAAGGTGCGTCTAATAAAACTCTGTCTGCTAGGTTAATAAACTCTGGGAAATGACGACTGTCTCCGGTACGAATTTGGATCGATCGCATCTGAAGTCGATCGGTATTTTCTTTAAGTCTTTTGAGTCTGTTTGCAGTTTTGTCGCAGGCATAAATAGTACCTATATCTTTCATTGATTCGGCAATATGGGTGGTTTTTCCTCCCGGTGCGGCACAGGCGTCAATAATAATTTCTCCCGGTTGAGGATCGAGTAAATGGGTGACTAATTGAGCGCTGCTGTCTTGGATTGTCCACCAACCTTCACTGTATCCGGGGAGATTTTGAATTGCACCAGTGCTGCCATTTATCCTTAAGGCTTGTGGCAACTGTGGGATTCTACTAACGCTGATGTTTTGGGATTTGAAGGCGGTTTCAATTTGGTCGATCGAGCTTTTTAAGGGATTGATTCTGAGGTCTATTGTGGGGGATCGATCGAACCATTCGCAGAGTTGTTCGGTTTCGGTTTCGCCTATTTGTTCGAGCCATAATTCGACGATCCAGTCGGGGAAACTGTGGATAATTCCCAGGCGTTGGATGGGGTTTTTCGGTAATTTTAGGGAATTGAAACCCCCCCCAGGCATAGCTTGGTAAGGGGGGGAGTTAGAAGTAGAGGTAGTTTCAGTCTCTGGTTGTTGAGGGGAATTAGGATCGCTCAAACGGGTATACTGTCGCAACAAACCGTTAACAAAACTGCTGAGTCCTGAAAAGCCGTTTTCTTTTGCTAATTGAACTGTGGTGTTGACGGCGGCGGAGGGGGGAATGTGGTTGAGATATTGGAGTTGATATAAGCCTAAATGTAGGATGGTACGGAGTTCTGGCGGTTGTTGAGAGGATTTCTTGGTTGCTAGTTTGTCGATGATAAAGTCGATCGATCGCATTCTCCTGACACTACCGTAAACTAATTCTGTGACTAAACGCCGATCGAGATCATTTAGTTGACTATTGCGAAAAGTGCGATCGAGGGCAGCATCTGCAAATGCACCGTGGCGGTGGACTTCGCGGAGTGCGACAAATGCGAGTTGGCGGGGATTTTGCATAATTATGGAAATACCTGGCGATTGAAATCACATTTAAGTAAATGAGTAGACAAAGATAAACCGATCGGGATATGTCTGTTACAATCGGGATATTGTTGTCTTGGGCCCATTTAAATGCTAATTTTTATTGTGCTGGCAATTGCTAGCGTATTCTTTCTCTACCATCTTGATTAACATTGGGATGCTACCGGATTTGATATAAGTGGGGTATCTAACAGAATTAGCCAAAACTATAAGGACTAAAGTCCTAAGTACAAACCTATAATGGTTATTCGATCGCACATCCTCAATTATTTATTAATTAGACTGAATCTGTGAATTCAAAACCTTAGAAATGCGATCGCGCGTTTCTTCCAAATGAGCGCGCGTATAAGCATCTGCCTTTCGATCCAAATTCCGAATACTCTTACTCAAACCCTCCCGTAACTGCCGCAATTCGTACCAAGCCAAACTCCGCGCATCCTCAGGAACACTCGTTTTTCGCAACACCATTCCGATCAAAATCGCCAAATGTTCCCGCTGCAAAGAACGCCGAAAAGTCGGAATATTCGTCTTTTTGTCTCCCGGCTGCAAAACCTCTTTCCAAATATCCTTTTGTACAGTATCCAACACTTCCGGCAACTTCAAAGCAATTTCCGGCGACGATTTCAACTCCGCATCCCGCAGCCTCGTCAAGCGCATCGGAGATAGCAAAACCCGCAACACAAACCGCTGCAAAAAAGTAATTCGATCGCCGATCGGATAATCTAAAGGAAACACCAAAGCCGGACTTCCCCAGTGTTCCCAGCGCGAAGGCGCCAGCTTGTTCAACAATTCTGGTGCAAAACTGAATGCATCCGGCGCAAAAACGTACTTTTCTAGTGTTGCTAATGCTTCCCGCTGCTGAGAAAGTTCGATCGGCACAAACGGCAATTTCCCCTTCGCATCAACCGGGCGAATCCGGCTAAACGACTGTCCCCCCACATACAAAGTAGCGTTCATTACCTGCTGAAAATAATATCCGAACACCGAATCAAACATCACTCGTAGTTCGTTATAACCATCTTCTCCAAATGGAGTTCGCTTTTCTAAACGCTTCCACATCGTCTTAGAATTCTCCAATTGCCATTGGGAATACTTGAGCATATTGCCACTAAGATCGAAGGCATTCGCACCCGGATCGAGATCGTCAACAGTATCCTCATCGGGTGCGTAAGCTAATTGCGCTTCTCCAGCCCGAGTGGCAATTTGTTGTAGCGCTGGTAACTCGCCGCGAGGATTTAAACCACCACCAATCACCTTGTAGCCATATTCGATCGCCCAATCGTCATAAGGCCCTACCAGCGCCGAAAAATAGTCGCCCTGCACGCTACCAGCAGGCGCCAAATTAATTGGCAAGTAATCCATCACCGACGCTACCAAGCCTTGCGTGCGAGTTAACTGAGTATTGTTCAAATCCTCTGGTTGCAGCATCGTACTGCCATGAAAATTGTGTCTCAAACCCAATGTATGACCGACTTCATGGACTGTCAAAAACCGGATATATTGATTCACATAATCCTCAAGATTTGGACTGCTAGGTGTCGGATTTTCCAACAACGACAGCGACATCGCCCCGATCGCAAATTGCCTACTCGCTTCCAACCCAAAACACATATCCGAAGACGACAGCAACTGCGACAAAGACGAGCGTTTTTGCTGTTGATACCTTTCCACTAATGTCGGCAAATCGTCAGTAATTCCACCGGGAAAAGCTTCGGAACTTCCCGTTTTTAAGTCTCCATTTTCCAACACCTTCAAATAGCGCGAATACATCCCGAACTGACAGGGATTAGTGTTAGAACCGTTTTGCCTTTGAAAACTCCTAGCTAGCGATCGATTTTGTTCCACCAAAGACCGATAGCCCTGTTTAACTTGCCGGACAATATTAGCATCTAACAAAATATCCGCATCCAATATTTCCCCTGTCAGCGGGTTAGTGCGAGACGGGCCGAGGCCTGCAAATTCTGGATGGAAGGAACTCGACCAGCGAATAGTATTGTAGCGGACATCAGCCGGGTCCCATTTCGCATTGTCCGGCATTTGTTTCACCTGAATTGCCCCAGTGAATCCTGCCTTTTCAAAAGCTTTATTCCACATCAAAACGCCTTCACTAATGGCATTTCGGTATTCGAGAGGCACATTATTTTCAATCCAGAATACGATCGGCTGCACTGGTGGCGACATCGGCGCCGTGGGGATTTGCTTTTGCAAATGCCACCGATTGATATAGCGGACAAAAGGCTCTCGGCTGATATTGTCAGAAAAGTCCTTATATGCTGTCAGAAAATAGCCCACTCGCTCGTCTGCCAATCTGGGGCGATAGCCATTATTCAGTGGCACTTCCGAGAAACTGTAGTGAATCCGCAGATTAAAAGCTCGACTATCAGGAACCGAGGGTAAATAGTTAACAGAACTATCATTTTCGCTGGAAAAACCGTAGACAGACGCAATCTCTACATTCAAGGGAAAGGCTTTAACATCTTTAAAATAAGACTTGTCAGTATCGATCGAATAAGACGCGCCCAACAGCATCGGCAAAATCGATTTTACTCCAGGCAAATCGCGCTGTTCGCTCATCAGCAAATCGCCCAAATCGATCAGTAGGGTTTGTCTGACGGGATGAATGCTTTTGATTGGCAAAGAATAGAGAATCGATTCGCTAAATGCCCGTTCCACAGAACCTGCTTGCGGGTCGCCCGGACGCGTGCGAAAATTGATATTGGGAATCACAAACTGTACGGTATTTTGGACGCGCCGCAGTTGAAATAAGAAATCTCCGATCGGCATTCCGCTCAAAATACCTGCTTCTCCCAAGCCCGATGCCAAAGTCACAAAACACAGGAACTTTTTGGTCAGTTGTGGCGGTTTAATTTCTAGATAAACTTTATCAGTTGCTTTATTGCGATAAAGGGTAAACATTCCCTCTAACTTTTTCGCGTCTTTGACTACTTCCTCAAATGGTTCCAGAGCTTGATGTTCTACACCTTGTTCTTTTCCCGGCGAAGCCGATAAAGCATAGGGTAAAAATAAACCTTGATACAAACTAAACAGAAAAAATGCTATAGATAAAACAAAAAATACCAAAGAAAGATTTTTTCTTTGATTTTTCACTTCTTGATTTTTGCTGCTTTTAGGAAATCTCAATCTTTTCATGTTCAGTATCCACCCACGGCAAAGAAGAAGTTATTAGTTATTAGTTATTGCTTGTTAGTTTTTTTTGGTTGTTATGGAATTCCCAATTACCATTACCCCTTTGTAACTCATCTAGCTAAAAACCGCCATAACTCCCAACTCACGATCGGAAACTATTTCTTGACCGGCCAGGGAATCATCGGATCTTGAGCTAACCGCTTAGAAACTTCGATCGCACCGTAGCGGTTGAGGTGGCTGGGGTCAGAAAAAGACGATCGCGCCGTCGGCCACAATAAACTATGATCTCGGAAAATTAATCCGGTTTGAGCAGCCATTTGTTGCATATGTTGCCGGAATTCCTGTTCGTAAGCTGTCCGCACTGGGTCTAAATAATCGACCGTCAGAGGCATATTCACAAACACGAGATTGATGTTGCGAACCCTACTAAATTCTATTAGATTTTTCAGAGCTACAGTTTGTTCCCCTGTCAACTTAAAATCTTGATAGTCGGAATCGTAATAGCCAGATACTTTCGGGTGCTTTTTGAAGTAAATATCGGGATTGAAACGCACGTCAACTGGCAAAAAGCCGTTTGGTTGAAATTCCCTGATTTCTTGGTTCTCAGCCGTTTTTAGCGTGTTTTCGGCTGTTTTTTGGTCTGTTGCAGAGGTTTGGAGGCTGTTAATTTCTGCTGCTGGATTCACTAGCGATCGCAAAAATCCCTTAAGCCGATCGCGCTTTCTGTAAGTTGCAGAACCTTCGACCAACTTTTGACTCAACAATTGTTGAATATTCGCTTGACTTTGCTCCAAGCTTTGTGCTATTGCACTGGCCGCCGCCACTGGATTATTTGCCGTTTCCTTTGGTGCTTCGCCCTCTAATCGATCGGTGCGGATCAGAAAACTACCGCGGGCTAATTGCCTGTAACCTTCCGAAGAAGCGATCGCGCTGAAAGTGAGATCCGGCCTACCGCTGTTGAGAGCCCTAGCCCCGTCTGCGAGCACGATCAATTTCGGCAGTTGTTGCGGTGGCAAAATCCGGCGGACGATCGCATCTACAACCTGAAGCGTAGCCCCGTTCACGCCAAAATTGTAAACTTTCAGCCCCGGATAGCCTTGGGAAGCCAAAGCCGTTTCTAAAGCTGTCGGATCGATTCCCCGCAGCGCCCTGGAACTACCCACAATTAAGATATCCGGCGGTTTTTTCTGCTGGCGAATGTACTCTTGATAGCGCGCTATCTGCTCGTCAAGCTGCTCGCTCCTCAAAGTCGGGTAAACAGGTGCAACAGAAACCTCAGCTACAGGAACGGGAACGTTAGTATTCCCCGGCTTCGTAAACCCAGATCCGTTAAAAGCCTCTTCCTGACTTCCTTCCGGCTGCAACGGGATTTGAGGCAAATTCACCTCCTGAGACGGAGGGATGGAGGGCGAGGATTCGGGACTCGGCAGTTGGTCTGGCACCTCGCTCAGGGCCTGTTCGGGCTGCTGATTTTGTTGGCAATTCGGGCCGCTGCAAACTTCGGGGGTACTAGAGACTTGACTGACAGCAGCAGATTTGAGCAACAGGCCCAGCACCCAATCCGTGTTGAAAGTTAGCAGACAGCCAGCCATCGCCCAAATTAAGGCAATTCGGACTGCTCGATCGGCTCTGACGCCGCCAACTCCCACCACCTGAGTTGACAAACCATCGTTAGGAACAAACAAACCGGAAGCGACAAGCGGTTGTACCAAAGCTTGAACTATTGCTTCGCCCAGCTTCTCGCCAGGGAATCCGATTTTGAAGCCACGTCGCCAGCCCTCGGCGATTGCATCCGGATCGAACACCAAAGTTTCGCCAGTTTCGCCCAGACCTGAAAAACTCCCATCGGCAGCAGATGGCGCAAACTCCGGCACTGCCTCTTTTTCCAAGACAGCCTGCCTCGAGCCAACCGGTTTAGCAGCCGATATGGATTCCTCACCCACCGCAGTTTTTAGATCGAGCCCGTAGCGCCACTGGGGCTGTTTCTGACCGGCACGGCGGCCGTAGACCCGCACCCCTGCCACTCCCGGAATTTGTAACTGTCGCAAGAATTTAGCGACGGTTGACCCCACCTTCGACTGGGAAGGGCAAGTCAGAGCTTCGGTCATGACGTGCAGCACATCGCCTTTGTGCAGCGCGACAGCGCGAATCCCTCCCGTTTCCAGCTTGCGGTTGAGATTGGGATTGAGCAATCTGTCGAGTAAAAAAGTCAGGGCCAACTGGTCGCCCTCAGCCGCCAGCGTTCTGGGGTTGGGAGCTAAATTGGGGTGGTGGGCGGCCGGCAAGTCCACCCATTCGATCCACCTGGGCGAATCCGGCTCAGTTTTGCTGTCGGTGACGGGTTCTACGCCGTAGAGAGTGGCGGCGCGGATGCCTTGGGGCGCGAAAGATGCTAACAAAGGGGCGATCGTATCGGCAGTTTCTTGTTTGTGGGGATATTCTTGCCCTTTCAGCTTTTGCCCTTTTTTGACTGCTTTGCTGCAAAACAGGTGCAAGGTTGCTTCCTTGAGCGTGGCCCGCACTTCAACTTTCGATGCAGCCAAGTGTTGGTTCAGCAATTTGGCGATCGACTGTACGTCTCCCCAGCGAGCCCATTCCTTCAGAATTTTGTCCGGCGCAGTCAAGTCTACCCGCAGCATCCAGTCCGGCTTCGCTTCGCCACTCACTTGGCTAGCAATCACCGCATCCCGGAAATTCTCTAGTTTCAGCTTCCGCAGCCTGCCGGCTATGGGTTCTGCCAACAGGGAGGGGTCGGGGCTGTAAGCTGACTCGCACAACACCAGCAGCCGTCGTTCCTTGGGTTTAACATTTTCTGCCCCATTCAGGTGCAGAGTTTCCGGGCTGTTTTTTAGTTCTTTTTCGCGGATGCTAACTTTTACCGAAACTCCCATCGGCCCGAGGATTTCGCTCAGATAGCTGGCGATCGCATCTGGATACCCCTGGCGAGCCAAAGTTTCAGCCGAAACCGTCAGCGTTCCGCCATTTTCGGTTTCGATACTACCCGATGGCGGGGATTGAACCAATGTCGCCGCACTACGGGCAGATCTCTGTTGTGGGGATGTTTCTGGCGCGTGCAAGGCAACGGGGGGACTGAACGCCGAACTTGCCGAACTTGTCGAAGTGTCGATCGTAACGGGAGCAGTTTCAAAAACTTCTGGGTATTGAAGCCGGGAAGCAATTGGCAAACTTTCAGCGTCAAATTCCATTTCTTCCCGCACCTGTGGCGCACTGATGGGCGTTTCTACGGGCTGGGAAGCTGTTTGAAGTTTGCGATTTTCATTCTGGAATTTGCCAAAGATGCCGCGTTTTTTAGCAGTAATCGGCGGTTCCTCAGGGGGACTCGTCGGCGGTGGCACTTTTGCAACTGTTGCCTGAGGTTGCTTTTGCTGCGGGCTGCTGCAATCGAGCCGGACTGTCCAGTCATTTTGTCGCGCACCGAGTTTGCGACCGCACAGAAACAACTGATAAATTTTAGGTCGATCGGGCAGCAGTTTCGTTAAATCGGTCTTTTCCAGGGCTGCCGAGAATCTAGCCGTCACCAATTCCTGAGACGGACACTGTGCTGCTTCGCACAGAACGTGCAGGTGATTTCCCCGCAACCGTACCTGTAACTGAACTTCCCGAAGCCCTAAGGCTTCTTGCGCCCACTGCGACGCGGGCGATCGATTGTCTGCCAATATGCTCCCGTTCGCATTCAACATGGGGCTTTAAATTTCGTCAAGGCTGCTTTTGTTTTCTAGAGATAACATATATCAAATCCGGTGACCAATGAATTGTCTAGTGCGAGCTTAAGCGATCGCGCTCCACGATCGCTCTTGGGGGACGATCGGACTGACCAACGAAATGGGATACAAGCCCCTTCTTCAGTGGCCGGCTTTTACCGAGATTTTTGCGCAACCGGAAGTGATATAATATCACGTCCGCTAGATCGCTGAGCACCCTACGACTACAATTACTAGCATAAAATATGGAAACTTTGCTTCAATCGATTTCCGTTATTGTAGGGTGCGTCGCTGTCAGATTTTCGATGGGATTTGCAGATTTTAGATGGCGACGCACCTGACTATTGTGTGGTGCGTCGCTGTGAAATTGTCGCTTTTATTTGTAGATTGTTGATGCGACGCACCCTACGGCTTTCAACCTATTGTGTATCTTTAAACCCGGAGATCCCCCTCGCCCCACCCCCCAAGGGGGGAATCGGGGAATGGGGGTAATGGGTAATGGGTAATAAGTCCCGAATCGATCGCAAGTTGTGGCGATGCTGAATCGCAGGTACGAGGCGGCGGCAAAAGGGCAGTACGAACTGTATAATACCTGTAGCCAATTGGATAGACGGCAATGAACCCATCGTGGCTAGGATAAGGGTTTATGCGACCAAAAGTTGAGATCGACTCGTAGGGGGCTGCTGACTCCGTGATTGAATAATTATCGAGGATGTAGGGATCTGACGCACCTTACTACATCTGCCAGTTGCGTAAGTCCTGTTAAAGAAATCTGTTTTTTTTGCAAGTCTTGCAATAGTTACCTAGAATAGATAGGACTTGCGCGAATGTCACGCCCAAGCGCGTATTTCAAGGTTCGCAGTTGTGATATCGTTTCCGGTTGTATTGGAATTATATAGTGCGAGCTTAAGAGCTCGCGATCCACGCCGCGAGTTCTTAAGCTCGCACTGACATCATCCACATCTATCATTCCGGCGCAGCCGGTATTGATATCAGTCACAAGCCTTTTTAGCGCCCTCATCATGACTGCCAACTCAAACGGCTGTGCAAGTATTAAGAGAAAACTTTACAGGCTAATTTTTTGATTAGCTACTAACCCAAAGAATCGCATATGCCCAGAACTCAACGCAACGATAACTTTATTGACAAAAGTTTCACGGTAATGGCTGATATCATCCTCAAGATTATGCCGGCCAAAAAGCAGGCGAAGGAAGCTTTTGCTTATTATCGGGATGGTATGTCGGCTCAAGCAGATGGCGAATACGCGGAAGCGCTGGACAATTATCAGGAAGCGCTAAAGTTGGAGGAAGATCCTTACGATCGCAGTTATGTTTTGTACAATATCGGACTGATCCATACTAGCAATGGCGAACATGACAAAGCTTTAGGTTATTACAGCGAAGCCCTGGAACTTAATCCGAGAATGCCGCAAGCGCTGAACAATATTGCTGTGATTTACCACTATCAAGGGGAAAGGGAAAAAGAAGCTGGCAATGCGGAAGCAGCGGAAGGGCTGTTTGATAAAGCTGCGGATTATTGGAAGGAGGCGATTCGTTTGGCGCCAAACAATTACATTGAGGTGCAAAATTGGCTGAAGACAACGGGTCGATCGCAGATTGATGTGTATTTTTAACTGTTGATGAAAATGGGGAGTTCTCAATTCCCCATTCGCAATGCCCATTTGCCAATTCTCAATTCCTAATTCCCAATTTTATGATTGACAGAGAAGAAGTTCGGAAAGTAGCAAATTTAGCTAGATTGGAACTAACGCCTGAAGAAGAGGAAAAGTTTACTGGTCAACTTAACGATATTTTGGATTATTTCGAGCAGTTGAGCGAATTGGATACCAGTAAAGTGCGGCCGACAACGCGGGCGATCGATGTTAGTAATGTGATGCGATCGGACGATTTGCAACCGTTTGTTAAGGGAGAAAGTATTTTGGAGGGAGCTCCCGATCGCGATGGGGAGTTTTTTAAAGTTCCTAAGATCATGTAATAGTTGGTAAAAGTATAGTCAACTTTCTTATCTATTAGAAGATCGCTCCTAAATCGGCTGGCAATGGTGCGTCAGAATTATATTGACCTACTTGTTAAAAATCTCGAACCTGACGCACCCTACCAGCACCAACTCATTTAATGATGCACCACGTGCAACAAGCCTTCTACAATATGACCGATCGTGGGGGTTGCTTCGCAGGCTGCTTCAGTGGCGCAGTGACTGGCATGGATAGCGTTCCCGACAGCTTGACTCCCTACCTCTACTACATCGCTGGCGCATTGAAGGCGATATGTTTCTTTGACCATTTCAGGTTGAATTTTGTCAGTGGTTTTTGCTGAATTGGTTTCCCAATTACGGATGGTTTGGACAATCTCGAATCCAGCCCAAATTAACATTCCGAGGACGATCGCGGGAATTAAATATTCCATAGCTTTTTTGAAGGTTGAGGTTTGCTACATCTAATTTAGCGTGACATTTGGAGACGGACAGGATTAAAATCATCGTAGTTGAGTGCGGATTTCCACATTACCACTTACCAACTCCCAAAAACCGGGTTTCTCAACCTCACAGGAAGACTTCAGAAACCAGGTAGGTAGATGCATCTAAATTCTGACTGCAAAAGATGCTGCTAATTCCCGTTCTGGTTCCATACCAACTGTCGGTGGCATGGAACGATTTGCTATTTGATAAATTAGTTCTAACTGCTGCGGCAGCATTTTAACTAAACTATATCGTTCTAAGGCTGTTTGACGGGCTTTGACGCGCACTTCTGCCATGCGGGTAGGATGGTCTAAAACTTCATCAATGCGATCGGCTACTTGTTTGGGCGAGAAGTAATCGACTAACAAACCGTTTTCTCCATCGCGAATTACTTCTCTGACTGGTCCGGTGTCGGAACCAATGACTAAACATCCAGTTGATAAAGATTCAATCATTGACCATGATAGCACAAAAGGTCGGGTCAAATAAACATGAACATCCGATGCTTGAATTACTTTTAAATATAATCCGTAAGGTAGCGGACCGACAAAGTGTACTCGCGATAAATCTAGCGGTACTTTTTTCAGCATATAGTCTTTGTAAGACTCGCCGTTGGGTAAAGAACGACCGTAACACACTCTTTCGGAACCAACAACAACTACATGACAATTAGGGCGGCGTTCTTGTACGTAGGCAATTGACTCAATAAACTCTGGAAAGCCTCGGTAAGGTTCCATTCCCCGCGACACATAGGTGACAATTTCATCAACGCCCGACAAGTCTAAGTTTGGTAAAATTAGTTTAGCGCCCGGATCGGGTTTGAAATAATCGGTATCTACGCCATCGTGGAGTACGGACAATTTCTTTTGTAATTCTGGCGGAAATTGCGATCGCTGCCAATAAGTCGGCGATAAACCCCAATCGCAAGAGTATAAATCGATTAAAATTGGCGCATTTTTGATTCTAATTCTCGCCATGTCGTCAACTGTTAAAGGTTCCGCCGGATCGAAATCTGCATCGGAACCGATCGCATGATAAAACCACTCAAAGTAACACAAAAGCGGTGTATTTGGAAAAGCTTCTTTGACAAATAATGTCGGTCCCCAACCAGAATGACCGCAGATTACATCGGGTACAAAACCATCTGCTTTGAGTTGTTCGGCCATTCTAAATACGGCTTGTCCGTAGATGACGGCACTTTCTAAAGGCCGAACATATTGGTGAGTCTGCGCGTTGGGTTCGCGACTGGGGGTGAAAACTGCTTTGCGAACGCCGGGAATTGTCCATTCGGGACGCTCGTTTTTGGTTCCAAAAACTATTTGATTTTTGGGATTTTCGCCTAAAGCGGTGATAATATGCCGATATTGAGCGGGGAAGTTGGGGTGAAGAAATAATGCTTTCATTGTGGAAGGAAGTTCGGCAACGGATTTTGTAATGGATGTAATGGATGTAACGGATGGATGGAAAAGGGAAGAAGGACTAAAGTCCTTACTACGAACTTGGTGCTTTGCAGATCCAGATGCAATCTCGCGGTACTGAAGATGTGTCTTTTAGGATGATTTCATAGTTTAAATGGTTGAGAAATTTTTCCATAATTGTATCAGTCATAACTGAGAATGCAGTACCATCTCTGTTTCCCAGCAAGTTTTTATCCCATTCGGTGACAAATTTTTGCCAACCCAATTCGCTGAGAATATTTCCGTGGTGAAAAACGCAAATACGATCGCCCCGCAGCAGTTTCGGAATTCGAGTTAGGTAGTTAAATATATCTACTGGCTCTACGTGTACCATTGTATCATAACAGAAACAGACATCTGCCAAAGCTGGAGCGATACCATCTAATGTTAAACCATCGAGTTTGACATAAGAAACGCGATCGTCCCCCAATCGCGATCGGGTGGCTTGTAGCATTTGACTCGAAATGTCGGCACAAATTAGTCGATCGCAATATTTAAGCAGCAACGAACCAGTTTTGCCACCGCCAATCCCAATCTCTAGAACAGTATGTTCTTTTTGGATGTATGGTGCGATAAATTGCTGTTCGATCAAGGCTTCGTATTCTGCTAGAGAGTTGGCGGCACCGGCGGCTTTCCCGATCCATTCGTCGCCAATATGAACTAATTCGGGATTAGTTGGTTGCCACTGTTGGGCGTAACTGTCCCACGCACTTTCGTAATCTACTTTTGGGCGATCTGTCATTTTTTCATCGTTCATTTTTACCGATCTTATAATATTGATGCTTCTATTTTCAATATGTTCCACAAGTCTTCGTTTCTCGTGTTTCTCGTTCCCAGGTAGAACCTGGTAACGCAGATCTAGAGGCTCTGCCTCCTGATTTTATCATGGGCGGGGGCGGGTTTATTTAATTTGTCTGTACTCAAAAGAGTTATTGTTGAGGGGAACCCCTACAGTCATTAGATCTATTTAACCAAACCTGATATAATGACTAATGACTACTGACTACTAAGATACGCTTCGCAGAAAATCTCTGCATAAGCTTGAGTCATTTCCTCAAAAGTATTGAGCGAATCCAAAACATATTTAGCATTACCTGCTAACAAATCCCGCAAAGATTCATCCTCCAATAAAGTATTCAATGCTGTGGCTAATTCATCCGGGCGATCGGGAGTGTAAAATAAACCATTAATCCCCGGTTTCACCTGTTCTCTAATCCCAAAAACCGGAGTTGTAATAATTGGCAAATCGTAAGCCATCGCTTCTAAAATCACTCTCGGAAAACTTTCAACCCTAGAAGTACAAACAAAAATATCGGCAGCTTGATAATATTTTGCCGTCTCCGAAGTTTCGGGAACGATTGTCACCTTTTCCTGCAACTCTTTGGGCAATTCACTAACCAAACCTGCTAATTGATTGCTGTAAATACTCGGTCGATCGCCCACAACAAAACACTTAATTCTATTGTGCCATTTTTCAGGCAAATCAAACAGCGCCTTCACTAAATCCTGTTGACCTTTTCTTTCGCATACCGTTCCCAAGACCAAAATTACCACATCTGATGCTGCAACGCCTAAACTTTTCCTCGTCGAATCAGCATTCTCCGACTTATCCAATCTACTCAAATCTAAGCCATTGTGAATCACTGTAAAATTGTGGTGGCTGTTGAGAGGCAAATATCTGTCTCGCGTTGCATCCGCCACAAAAATCACCTTGTAAGGAAAGCGAAAACACTCTAAAGCTCTGGCTGCAATCTCAGAGCCAAATCTGTTAAAATAAGTTTGCCAAGGTTCGCTTTCATGCACGTTCCACACAACCGGAATTCCGATCGCCCGCGCGGCATCAACTACAAAAAAGTTTTCTAAAGTATTAGCATAAATTGCGTCTACTTGATAACTTTTAATCTCCTCGCTAAAACTGCGGATAGCTGCATCATAAGCATCGCGCTGGTAGATGTGTTCCAGAGGATTATCACGAACAATTACTTCAATTCCTTGTTGTTCGTAAGCCTGTCGCAGTGGGCCGTCTGAAACGCAAAGTACGATCGGCTTAATCATACCCTGCTCAGCTAATTTCACCGCAATTTCATACTGATGCAGCGGTGCCCCTGTAAAATCCAACGAATTGCTACACATCAAAACTTTGACAGGATGAACAAAATTATTTGCTGTTCCCAAAAAACTAAAATCACCAACAAATTTTAGTTCTTCCTTCTCCTCTCTTTCTTTTCCCCCCCTTGGGGGGGGGTAGGGGGGGGGTTAACTGCTTCTGGGGG
>JAAUPI010000331.1 GCA_012035135.1 Microcoleus sp. CSU_2_2 | reverse complement strand
CTGTGCAGCAATTGCGGACACAAGCAAGATATGCCACTCAGCATTCGGACTTATGACTGTCCTGTTTGCGGCTTATCGATAGACCGCGATTTGAACGCCAGTTTAAATATTTTAAATTGGGAACCCTCGGCTTGAGGGGGATAGCCTGCTTACCTTGGGATGGCCGACCACTCAATAGCGCAGGAAGTGAACTCTGAATTTTGGTTAAAGATAGCTTTAACTAAGTTTGGGTAAGTTTTACGAAGCAGACTTCAGGTTAAGCAACAGTTAGCTTAGTTGGTTCTCTATGCGTTGAAATTCTACAGAAGCAAAGTTTCTACCATGTCATCCAAAGAACTCGATCGATCCGCACTCACTGCCCGCGCCGTCGCAGCGTCGGTGTCTGTTGCCTCTACCTACGGGGTTCGCGCGATCGACCCCCACGTGCTTGCTGATGCCTATTCTGTGCGAGTCCACCTGAAACCTGCACCAATTGTTGCTCGGATCAGTACGTTGACCCCTATATTACGATCGCCCATTGAGTCTTGGTTGGCCCGCGAACTCTCTGTCGCCGAGTTTTTGGCTGCCAAAGGTGCTCCTGTAGTCCCTCCCAGCGATCTTTTACCCTCGAAGCCCCACCATTGCGACGGTTTGGCGATGACCTTCTGGCGCTATTTTGAACCCGTCTCTGATGCTTTACCAGCAGCGGCGATCGTCGGACAAATGCAAGCGGAATTGCACCCTGTTTTGCGCGATTATCCGGGCGATTTACCGCTGCTAGGGCCGCCCCTCAACGATATTCCTCGCGGGATCGATCGACTTAAGCAGCTTGGCAATATTTTGCCTGCAAGTGACTTGACGCTGCTGCAAACAACTTACGATCGACTGCTGCCCCAGTTAAGCAATCCAGTCGGTTTGTTACAGCCGCTGCATGGAGATGCCCATGCCTTAAATTTAATTCCAACGGCGAAAGGATTGCTGTGGAACGATTTTGAGGACACCTGCACGGGTTCGATCGCCTGGGACTGCATCAACCTCGACGACGAAGGGATAGCAGCTTATCCTAACGCCCCCGACTTGGCAACCCTGGAACCATATCGTCAGATGCGGAAGCTACACGCGATCGTCTGGGTGTACGCGATGTTACCCGAGTTACCAGACTGGTTAGAATCGGCTAAAGCCTTGCTTGTTGACTTGCGCGTACCCGGTTAGCAAAAATAGTTAAAACTTCGGTGCTTGGCATCTTCAAATTTTTAGCTAATTCTATGGTAAGATTTACATAATTACATTTGATGTAAATATGTTGATATTTAGTAATTGTGAAAATTGAAGACTTATCAATTAAAGCATTTCTGAAGAATCACAAATTAGCTGGCGTGATTGCAGACTGTGGGAATCACAGACATAAAATGCCGCTTAAAGAGCGAGTCTATTTGAGACTACGTTGAAGCAAGAAGTAAACAGCAAGCCTGTTTAGTTAACCCTGTTAAGAATTTGCAGAGGTTTTACGGAGCGGTAGCAACCCATTGGAAAAAGTAAGGCAAGTTCTGCCTGATGCTAAGTCTGTGGACTGGTAAGATCCGACTCCCCAGAGTGAAGCAAAAAGTGAACTTCAGCTTACAATAAATAGGTTTGAGTAAGTTTCACAGAACGGCAACATAGATTTCCTCGCTGGTCACGCTTGCAGGTGGTCGCCAACTGTTCGTCGCATTTTAATCTCTAGAGCAAATATGAAAGATCTGACTCGTTATCGAAATATCGGCATCTTCGCCCACGTAGATGCTGGCAAAACCACCACCACTGAAAGAATCCTGAAACTGACGGGTAAAATCCATAAAATTGGTGAAGTACACGAAGGCGCGGCGACGACGGACTTCATGGAACAAGAACAAGAACGCGGGATTACGATTCAGTCCGCCGCGACAAGTTGTTTTTGGAACGAACACCAACTGAACATCATCGATACCCCCGGACACGTCGATTTCACCATTGAAGTCTACCGTTCCTTGAAGGTTCTCGATGGTGGGATTGGGGTGTTCTGCGGTTCAGGTGGAGTTGAACCTCAATCTGAAACCAACTGGCGCTACGCTAACGATTCCAAAGTTGCTCGCGTTATCTACATCAATAAGCTCGATCGCACCGGTGCAGATTTTTACCGAGTTGTCAAGCAAGTTGATAAAATCCTCGGAGCTAAGCCGATGGTAATGGTATTGCCGATCGGCATTGAAGAAAAGTTTTGCGGCGTAGTCGATTTGCTGACCCGCAAAGCCTGGATCTGGGATGACTCCGGCGATCCGATGAACTACCAAATTAAAGATATCCCCGCCGATATGGTTGATGATGTCGAAACTTGGCGCGAACAGTTGATCGAACTGGCCGTCGAGCAAGACGATAATCTGATGGAACAATATCTTGAAGGCAACGAGCCGAGTATTGATGACCTCAAACGCTGCATTCGCAAAGGTACTCGCGATCGGGCATTTTTCCCCACCTACTGTGGCTCATCCTTTAAAAACAAGGGCGTACAGTTAGTTCTTGATGCCGTCGTTGACTACCTGCCAAATCCGATGGAAGTCACACCGCAGCCAGAAGTCGATCTCGATGGCAATGAAACCGGCGAATTTGCCCTCGTCGATCCCAACAGACCATTGCGGGCACTAGCATTTAAAATCATGGACGATCGCTACGGTGCTCTCACCTTCACCCGCATCTACTCCGGTACCCTGTCCAAAGGTGACACCATACTCAACACCGCCACAGGCAAAACCGAACGCGTCAGCCGTTTGGTGGAAATGCACGCCAACTCTCGCGAAGAAATTGACTCGGCTCAAGCAGGGGACATTGTGGCGATTGTCGGCATGAAAAACGTCCGCACCGGACACACCATCTGCGACCCCAAAAATCCCGCAACCCTAGAGCCGATGGTATTCCCAGATCCCGTTATTTCGATTTCGGTCAGACCGAAGCTCAAAGGCGGCGAAGAAAAGATGGGAGCAGCCCTCACCAAGATGGTACAAGAAGACCCATCTTTTCACATGGTGACCGACCAGGAAAGTGGCGAAATGATTCTCAAGGGGATGGGCGAGTTACACCTCGACATCAAAGTAGACATTCTCAAGCGCACCCACGGCGTCGAAGTCGAAGTCGGCGAACCGCAGGTAGCCTATCGCGAGTCGATTACCAAGCGCCTGGAAGACGATTACACCCACAAAAAGCAATCAGGTGGTTCCGGTCAATTTGCCAAAATCGGCTACGTGATCGAGCCTGGTGAACCTGGAAGTGGCTTCATATTTGAGTCAAAAGTGACTGGTGGTAGTGTACCAAGAGAATATTGGCCAGCCGTCGAAAAAGGCTTTGAAAGCTGCATTGACAAAGGCGTCTTGGCTGGATTCCCATGTTTAGACTTGAAATTCACGCTTCTAGAAGGTGGCTTCCACCCCGTTGACTCGTCCGCAATGGCCTTTGAAATTGCGGCCAAAGCAGCCTATCGGCAATCAATTCCGAAAGCTGGGCCTCAATTGCTGGAACCGATTATGAATGTCGATGTATTCACACCAGATGATTACATGGGCGACGTAATCGGTGATCTCAACCGCCGTCGGGGGATGATGAAATCTCAGGAGACAAGCCAGACAGGAGCACGAATCAAGGCAGATGTGCCGTTGAGCGAAATGTTTGGTTACATTAGCGACTTGCGTACTATGACATCTGGGCGCGGACAGTTTTCTATGTCCTTCTCACACTATTCTCCTTGTCCGAACAACATCGCTGAAGAAGTGATTAAGGCGGCGAAAGAGCGTCAAGAGAAGAAGTAGTTAATTGCCTCTTGAACTGGTGAACTGGTTCCTAGGCTCTGCCTAGGAACCGATTTCTAGAGGCTCTGCCTCGATCGATCTCGCAGGCAAACAGGAGGCAGAGCTTCCGGATCTGCGTCCCCCGGCAGAGCCGGGGGACGAGCTACGAGCAAAAAAAGCGGCTCTCTAATTGTCAGGAATTCTGATGAAGGAATCCCACTACAAACCGTTTTTATTATTGGAGATCGACCGGACATGATCCGATCCCTTAAGAGCGATCGTTCGGTTGAGAAAAAACA
>JAAUPI010000330.1 GCA_012035135.1 Microcoleus sp. CSU_2_2 | reverse complement strand
CGTTATAATTGGTATGGTGCGTCGCTATGAGATCTCCCAATAGCAACGAGAGTTATTCGTAGCGACGCACCCTACATTTACTACATTTACGAGATTATAAAAGGGGTAAGTAACCCGGATTTGGTATGACACCATACTAATTAGTAGTAGGGTGCGTCAGCTCCGAGACTCTGAATAATCACCGTAGAACAGCGTCTGACGCACCATACAAATCGAATAATTGAGTAGGACACTTGACTTTAGTCCTGTTATTGCTTTTTTGGACCGTTTTGCATCCGATTTTTGACAGCTTGTCGCCGCTGCTGCATCAGTTGAGCTAACTTACCGCGCTGTTCTGAGGTGAGTACATCTCGCATTGCCAACATACTTTCAAATTGAACTTCTTCAAACTGCTGTCTCAATCCCATAATTTGGCGGTGTTTTTCGCGGATTTGGCTGTTGTTAGCCGTGCCGGACATCATAGTTTCCAACTCTTGTCTGGCTTGACGCACTGCTTGCATTCGCTGGGAAAGTTGGTCTTTATATCGATCGCGAACTGCCTGCATTTTCTGTTTTTGGTCTGCGCTTAAATTGAGTTGCTCAAACAGCCGACCTTCCCTGCCAGCAGGTCGATTTGGCTGCTGATTTTGTGCCAGTGTTTGCGGTGCTACTGGGTTGGGAATGGCCACTGCGGCGACGGTGCTGCCGAGGGTAAACATTAAAACGGCTATTGCAGAAATGCGGCGAATTGACATAAAATTACCTCTTTGAGATTAGTTATTGGTAGGCGGTTTGCTGTTAATAGAACTGTCGAAATTCAACCAGTCTGTTTGCGGACGATCGCTCGGAGTTTCCCCGCGAGAATCGTTCAAGACACCCTCCCAGTTAGTCACTAGAAATGCTTCTAAGTGAGCTGTTTCATCCGCTGGTAATTGTGCTGTATCTAAGGCACGGTATCCCGACCAAACAAGTAGCAAGCCAGCAGCGATCGCAGCGGGGAAAGCCGATTTGCGAAAACAGGCGATTTTTGACCTTTTTTGATGAGACGCAGTTAATGGCGCCTCCAGGTTGTTTCTATCTGGGCGATCGACTTCATTCCTTTCTAGTGCTGCCAGCAATTTTTGCTCCAAATCCGGTGCAGCTTCTGGAATATTTGGGCGATATTGCTTCAAAAAATCCACTAACTTTTTGTCGCTATTTCTGTTATTCATAGCTCTCGCACCCCTTCTTTTTCCAAAAATTGTCGCACAGCATTTCGCGCATAAAACACGCGAGATTTGACAGTTCCCGCCGGCAGTCCCAAAATTTCTGCCACTTCTTTTTGCGGGATATCTTCTAAATCGTGCAACACCAAAACGCTGCGGTGTTCAAAACTCAATTGCTCTAGTCCCCGCTGCACTAAATCTTGATAGTGCAACTGCATCAAATCCGAGGTACTGTCTTTGATAATAACCGGAGCTATTTCTGCTTGATTTTTGAGTTTTGAATCAAAAGAATGCTGCTGAGCAAATGCTTGCCTTTGATCGGAAGCCACATTCCAAGTAATTCGATAAAGCCAAGTAGAAAAGTTGTCCTTGTGCTTAAGTTTGGGTAATCCTTTCCAGACTCGCAGGAATACTTCTTGTGCTAAATCGTCAACAAGTGAAGGCCCGCAGAGTTGGTAAAGAGTCGATCGAACTTTATGTTGGTAGCGTTTGTAAAGGTAGCGAAAGCAGGTACGATCGCCCTTTAAACATTGAGCAACTAAGTCCGAGTCGGAATAGTCATCGGTTAAAACATTTGCTGGCACACCTAACACCTGTGAAGTCTCCCTCACCTGTTTGTTATCTGAGGGGTTTAGACACCAGAGGCGCGAAAAAGGTTCAAATGAATGATCTAAAATTCTTTTTTTCTGTGACGGCAGGTAGATGCAGACGGCGGTTGAAACCGCGTCTACACAGACACTCACGCGCCTCCGCGGGTTGAAGATCGCCTTCAGTAACCTGGTTCCCTGGCTCTGCCTGGGAACTGATATCTAGAGGCTCTGCCTCGCTGGGGAAAGAGGAGGCAGAGCCTGGTAACGAGTAATTTGCGGGTAGTCCCGATTTTATTAGCTTTACCGCAGAGTCACAAACTCTTCAGCAGTCGAGGGATGAATCCCAATAGTCGAATCGAAATCTTTCTTGGTAGCTCCCATATTAACGGCGATCGCCATGCCTTGAATAATCTCGCCGGCATCTTTCCCCACCATGTGTACGCCCAAAACTTTGTCAGTATTAGTTTCAACAACTAACTTGACAAAAGTCTTCTCATCCGCACCTGTCAAAGCATGAAACATCGGTCTAAACTTGGCTGTGTAGCACTTAATTGAGTCGGGAAATTTGGCTCTAGCTTCCTCTTCCGTTAAGCCAACTGTAGCAGCTTCCGGCTGAGAAAATACGGCAGAAGCTACATTTTCGTGACTGATTACTCTGGGGTTATTGCCAAATTCAGTATCTGCAAAAGCGCGACCTTCAGCGATCGCAATTGGTGTTAAATTAATCCGGTTGGTGCAGTCTCCCACTGCAAAAATGTGCGGCTGGTTAGTGCGGCTGTCTTTTGTGACTGCGATCGCACCTTTTTCTATTTCTACTCCCGCATTTTCCAAACCCAATTTTTCTAAGTTTGGCAAGCGTCCGGTAGCGCACAACACTGCGTCTACTGTCAAGGTTTCTTGGGATTTTCCCGACAATTGCAACTTCAAACCTTCAGGAGTTTTCTGAATCCATTCGATCGAGCTTCCTGTCACAAAATTGATGCCGTGCTTGCTCATTCCTTCTTGCACGTTGGCGCGAATTTCTTCGTCGAAGTAGTGTAGAATTCGATCGCGCCGAATGATTTGAGTTACTTGACTTCCCAACCCGTTCATGATGCAGGCAAATTCAACGCCGATGTAGCCTCCGCCCAAAATTGCCAACCGTTTCGGCTGCTCTTTTAACAGGAAGATTTCGCGGGAAGTAATCGCGTGTTCGATACCAGGAATTTCGATGCGATGGGCTTCTCCGCCGACAGCGATTAAGATTTTGGCAGCGGTGATTTTTCTATCGCCAACTTCGACGGTATGAGGGTCGATAAATTTGGCGTATCCTGAAATTAATTCGACCCCGGCTTTTTCGAGAAAGCTGATGTGAAGTTGGCTGAGGCGGCGCACTTCTGTGTCTACGGTGGTGACAAGTTTTTCCCAGTCGAAACTGCTTTCTACTGGACTCCAACCGTAGCCGATCGCATCTTCGTAAAGGTGCGAAAATGTAGAGGCGTACACCATCAGTTTTTTGGGGACGCAGCCGCGAATTACGCAAGTGCCACCTACTAAGTCATTTTCTGCGATCGCCACCTTCGCCCCGTAGGATGCCGCCCGCTTGGAACTCGCCAATCCGCCGGAACCTGCACCTATCACAAACAAGTCGTAATCGTATGTCATAATTGTCTCTACTGTACTATCCCTAATTGACCGATCGTCCGCTTAACTTTTTTTAATAGAGATCTCCCAAAAAGAAATTGCGTACCGATCGCTCTTAAATTATAATGGAGTTTTACCAAAAAAACATGAGCCAGCTCTGGGAATATATAGAAAGCCATCCATCGGAAACTCAAAGACTGCTGGGTATGGACTATGACCAACTCATAGAACTAATTTCTGAAGTCCAAAATCTGTACGATCGCCAGAAACAACAGAAAGAAATTCAGAAAACCCGCATCATTAAGCCCGGTAGCGGTCGGCCGCCTAAACTGACAGTCCGAGACCAAATTCTTTTGACATTAGTGTACTTGCATCACCTACCCACATTTCAAATCCTTGGCGTACAATTTGGGATAGGTGAATCAACCGCTCATAATATTTTTCACCGCTGGGTAAAAATATTGAGAGAACTCTTGCCCGCTTCCTTGTTAGAACAAGTAAAAAAAAATGATTCAGATTTAGAGTGGGTACTGGAAATTTTGCAGGAGAAGGAATTGATAGTAGATAGCTACGAGCAGCCTATAGAAAGGCCTACGAATGCTCGGGAGCAAAAAAAATATTACTCAGGAAAGCATCCAAGACATACTAAAAAAAATCAAGTAATTGTGATGCCCAACGG
>JAAUPI010000057.1 GCA_012035135.1 Microcoleus sp. CSU_2_2 | reverse complement strand
GCGAGTGCAAGGGATTTTGTTCGCCTTCTCATGCACCCGCCCATCTCTCGTTCGCTGGCGCGTTTACGTCTCGTGGGCGGGTGCTCTTCACGCGGCTCACTCGCATTCATCTCATCGCCTCCGAAGCGGTAGGCCAGAGGCTTTTGCTGCCACAGCTAATGGTAAGGTGCGTCGTTGCGAGATTGTCGATTTTTTTAGGGATTCTAGGTGGCGACGCACCCGAAGACTCCTAGTAAGGTGCGTCGCTGCGAGATTGTCGATTTTTTTAGGGATTCTAGGTGGCGACGCACCCGAAGACTCCCGGTGCGCAGGTGATTTAAAATATCTCAAATGGGTTCTATATGTACAACTTGAGAATCAGAGGAATTGCGGTTACTTTGTTAGTGCTGCTGTTGGGTAATTCGTCAGCGGTTTTCGCGCAAATGCCAGAGGCTTCTGGAGATATTTGTGCGGGGGAATTGGGTGCAAAGGTGGATGCGATCACCAATCGTCCCGAATTTAGTCGATCGCGCTGGGGGATTTTGATTCAACCCCTAGCTTCTGCTACAACTCTCTACAGTCGCGACTCCAACAAATACTTTATTCCCGCCTCAAATGTCAAGTTGTTAACAACAGCGGCTGCTTTGCAAAAACTCGGTGCTAATTTTCGGATTCGGACATCTATTTACGGCGCCGAAAATGGTAATTTATACATTGCTGGTAGAGGCGATCCGAGTATTACTGCAACTCAATTAAAATCCTTGGCATCGCAGTTAAAACAGCGGGGAATTAGTCAAGTTAACCAGTTAATTGGCGATGATAGCTATTTCCAAGGAAATGCAATCAATCCGAATTGGGAATGGGAAGATGCCCAAGCTGGCTACGGCGCCCCGATTAATAGTTTAATGTTTAATCAAAATGCGATCGAACTAATTTTATCACCGCAGTCGATCGGACAACCGCTGAAAGTTACTTTTGCCGAACCCAAACTCGTCAATCGATGGCAAATTCAGAATAATTCTGTGACAGTCGGACAAAATGAATCCGAGTTTGTTGATGTTGGGAGAGACTTCAGCTTACCAATCCTGCGAGTTCGCGGACAATTGAAAGCGGGTGCTGAGTCAGAATCAGCCTACGTAGCTGTTATCGATCCTGCTAATAATTTTTTGCAGCACTTTCAGCAAGCCCTCGCGGCTGAGGGAATTCCTATTCAACAGGCTTTAGTTGCATCTAGTTCTCGCAATTTGACTCAGGAATTAGCGCAGATTGAATCGCCACCGCTGTCAGAATTGGTGAAAGAAACTAACCGGGAAAGTAACAATGTTTATGCAGAAGTTTTATTAAGATTATTGGGAAAATCCACAGGCAAGATGCCTGTTCCACAAGAGGATACCAGTGAAGCTGGTTTAAAAGAGTTAAAAACAGCTTTAACTCAATTAGGGGTAAATCCCAATAGCTACATATTAGCTGATGGTTCAGGATTATCGCGCCATAATTTAATTAGTCCAGAAGCTTTGGTGCAAACTTTGAGATTAATGGCGAATTCACCTGCTGCATCTATTTACCGCACATCCTTGCCTGCTGCTGGCGAGAGCGGCACTTTGAAAAACAGATTTAAGAATACACCAAATCGAGTAATTTTGCAAGCAAAAACTGGAACTTTGAGCGGAGTTTCGGCGCTGTCGGGATATGTGGAAGTTCCGAATTACGAGCCACTGGTGTTTAGCATTATTGTCAATCAATCCGATCTGTCCGCTGCAAAGATGCGATCGGCTACTGACGAAATTGTGCTATTATTGAATCGGCTGCGCCGCTGTTAAGAATAGGGAATAAGGAATAGGGAATAGGGAATAGGGAATAGGGAATAGGGAAGAATGATGCTCGCCCTGAGAGTAGGTGCACTCGCTCATCGATTGTAGCTCGGAATTGAAGATTGTAGATGGCGACGCACCCGATCAGCTATTGTTGAATAAATTTTAAGAAATAGTATTAGTATCTGCGATCGGCTACAATCAAATTAGAGAAATTAAAACCATTGGGTAGCTTCAGTCTGCTACCGTTTTTTAGTTTCTGTATGACCAAAAGCTAAGTCTAACTTTCCCAATATGAACTTTTTAGATTCCGAACAGCAACATATCTTTGTCGAAACAAACAAGATCCGCTTGCACTGCGTTTCTCAAGGTGAAGGCGAACTGGTTTTACTCCTGCACGGTTTTCCAGAGTTTTGGTACTCTTGGCGGCATCAAATCCCTGCCCTAGCCCGTCATTTCAAGGTTGTAGTGCCGGATTTGCGAGGCTACAACGATTCGGATAAACCGGAAAGTGGCTACGATTTAGATACGCTGAGTGCAGATATTCGCGGTTTGATCGATCGACTCGGCTATACAAAAGCTCACATTGTTGGTCACGATTGGGGAGGTGTTATCGCGTGGCATTTAGCTCAAAAATTCCCTGAAAAGCTCAACCGTTTGGCAATTTTAAACGCTCCGCACCCGCAGCGATTTGTACAGGAAATGGCGAGTAACTTAGATCAACTCCGCCGCAGTTGGTACGTTTTCGCTTTTCAGGTTCCTGGTATTCCCGAATGGTTGATTCAGCAAAACTTGAAAGATTTTGTGCAAAATGTTTTTCAAGGACAAGCTATTCGCAAAGGAGCTTTTAGCGCTGAGGAAACTAAGATTTATCAGACGGCTTTGGAAAAGCCGGGAGTATTGGCAGCAGCGGTGAATTATTACCGACAGATATTTCACCCGCAGAGGCTTTGGCATTTGGGGCAGAAATGGGAAACTGTGAATGTACCTACTTTGGTGCTTTGGGGAGAAGAAGATGCGTTTTTGAGCCATAAACTTGTAGAAGGTTTAGACAGGTTAATTACCGCTCCGTTCAAGCTAAAATTAGTTCCGAATTGCGGACACTGGATTCAGCAAGAAGTTCCGCAAACCGTGAATCGAGAATTGCTGAGTTTTCTGAGAAATTCTTCTCCTTCTTTAGCTTTGGGATAAATATTACCCGAAATCAGGAGACTGCACGTGCCGTTTCCCTACAATATTGTTTTGGGGTAGGGACACGGCAATGCCGTGTCCTCGGTATCATCTCGTGCAACCGGAATTGATATAACAGGTCATTTGTGATTAGTTATTTGTTATTTATTAGTTGTTTCTTCTAATGACTGGAGTTTAGTCTAAACTCCAGCTAATGACTAATAACTCATAACCCATGACCGATGCCCGATGCCCCATTCCCAAAATCGTTAATCCCAGAGTAAATTTTCTTGGATTAATAGTGCAATCATCGCTGTTCGAGAAGAAACACTGAGTTTGATAAAAATTCGACGCACGTAAGTAGCCACCGTCCAGTGGCTGATATCTAAACGTTTGGCAATACATTTATTTGGCAGGCCTTGAGCGACTAATTGGGCGATCGCTCTTTCGCGGGGACTAAGGCTAACTACTGGTTTGTAATTTGTGCTAAGCATAATTTTGCAATCAGAAAATGAGTTAAATTTTTAATCAATTAATGGTAGAATCCCTAATTTTTTTCGCACTTCCGATAAAGGAGTTTCCCAATCAGATTCAACGTCCCACTCAATTAGTCGATCGGCAATTCTTCCGTGTTTCAAACCTTTGATAATCTGCGCCATTGTACACTTGCCACTTAGAAGTCCAAGTAATACTAAAATCGCACAGGAAGGACGAAATACTTGAGCGCGAGTAAACGCTTGAAGTATGAATTCATCTTTGACTGAAGGTGAAAGACCTGTCAAAACGTGCCAAACATCGTGGTTTCGTTGAATCCAGTCTCCCGATTCGATCGGCTCAAAGCCTTGTTCATCCAGAAATCGCGCCACTTCGCACCCTAATGTTCCTGCCGGCAGTTGGCGCAATTTTTCCAAATCAATTTCCACTTTTCGATCGCTCTTAATTTGAGGATTAATTGTTTGAGCCATCTTTAATATAACATCTAAGTCAGAATGTGACATGATTTATTCTCCTTGGAGCAATGATTTAAGTCTTGTTAACATTTAAGTCACGTTTGTCTAGTTCATTTTTTTTCTAGATCGACTCGATTGTTTGAGTGTGTTAGTTCAGAAATTCGTATTTTCTGTTTAACTAATTGTGTTTCAGGAAGCTTTGCATTTCTTTACAAAAAGCCTGAGATGTGGAATTTGCCAACTTTAACAATCGCGCTAGTTTTGCTCAAATCATGTGTACTCTCGCCATAGTACCCGTAAAATCCACAGTATTTAGGGGTGATTGCAACTCCTTACTTACGTGTATAAATTCATTTTGCTACGAATTATTTGTATCTGCAATGAGTCAGAAGCGACAGCGCGCAAACTTATCGATTGGGGTGCTTCCCAGTGAAGCGAGTTGAAGGGAGGTGAAGTAGGGTGAAGTTTTATCGATTTGAGATTTGAGATTGGAGAAAGTGACCCGACGGATTTTGGACGATCGGTCGAGTGCATTGTCGCTCAAATTAGTGATACTCGATCGACTGGCAAAGTATAGTGATGAAAAAACCTTATCTCTGGTTATACGCAGCAGTTTTATCTTTTTTGTTCTACTTAAAACCGGATTTGGTATTTATATCAATTCCAGTGGTATCGGCATGATTAAACCACAGAGGAGGGACAGAATACAGAGCAAAAGAAGAGAGGTGTGAATAATTCCGATGCTAACGGATTTAATATTAGTGTCCGAGTAGCATAGCTGAATCTGCCACTTCTTTGTGTTGAGAAACCTTCGGCTCCTTGAGGATGAAAACACAAAGGAAGCACACAACTAAACCCGCAATTCCGAGTACGTCAAAAAAGATGCGGTTGCCTGCAACTGTTTGGGGCAGAAAGCTATAAAGAGTGGCGTAAATTACAGAACCAACACTGCCATAAGCACCGATATTGCCGGCAATTTGACCAGTTGCTTCTTGTTTAATTAAGGGGGCGATCCCAAAGGTCGCACCTGCTGCACCGAAAACGAAGAAGGCACATAACATCGTCATGATTATTACAACTGCCAAATGCCAGTTAGCGTTAATTTGACTCATGATTAAATACCCCAATCCGACTCCGCCAATCATGACTGTTAGCGTCCACTTGCGACTGCCGATTTTGTCAGAAATTAAGCCTCCGGCTGGACGACTGACCAAGTTCATGAGGGGATAGGTAGCAGCTATTGGCCCAGCGATCGCATGACTTAAATGAAAAGTGTGTTCAAAAAATTCAGGTAGCATGGAAACAACGGCTAATTCTGAACCAAAGCTAACTGCATAAGCTAGTTCTAATACAAATACTTGACTGATTTGATAGCGTTCTTGAGGTGGATAATGTTTTTGACCGATGACAACTTCTCGGTTAACTTCCCAGGCTTTGTAAGCTTGAATTAAATAGAGTGCTGCTAAACTAGCCAAAATGCCGTACATGACATTTGTTGTCAGAAAATTGGCTTTCTGTAAGCGCCATGCAATTAAAGCTAAGGCGCCAAATAGCGGAATATTGGTCATCGACAATGCCCAAAAACTTTTGGCACTGGTGACTTCCATTGCGCCGTTGCGGGCTGGGCGCTGATAGACTTTTCCTGGCGGAGTGTCTTGAACGTTGCAGTAAAAAATGACTCCGAAAACTGCTGTGACAATGCCAGTCAGGGCGATCGCGAGTCGCCAATTTGTCTGCCCGATCGAGAGAAAAGCTGTTCCTGCCGCGATCGCGGGTAACGCTGCTTCTGCGATAAAAGAGCCAAAGTTGCCCCAGCCGCCATAGATACCTTGAGCGAAGCCGATATCTTTTGGGGGAAACCATTCGGCAACTAAACGAATGCCTACGACGAATCCAGCGCCGACTATTCCCATCGCCAGTCGGCTCAACACCAACTGATTGAAGTTTTGGGCAAAGGCGAAGGCCAGAGTCGGAAATGCTGCATACACCAGGAGTGAAGAGAAGGTGATGCGAGGCCCGAAGCGATCGAGCAACATCCCGATAATAATACGTGCAGGAATTGCGAAAGCTAGGTTACACAGACTGATGATTCTGGCTTGCCCGACTGTCAATCCCAAATCGTGCTGCACCGTGGTGCTGAAGGGCGCGTAGTTGAACCACACTACAAAAGTTAAGAAAAAAGCAAACCAGCTCAGGTTCAGAATCCGAAAAGGCCCTCTGAACGATAAAAGCCCTTGAAGCATATTTAGTTGTCCTAAGAAGTAAATACAGATTATTAATTTTGAGTTGACTTTTCTAACTCTTTGAGGAAACGGTTTATTTACTATCGCGTTTTAATCCGTTGCGTTCCAATTCAAGTGGATGTTCTCTAGAAAATTTGTATAGTAAGTTACTTTTTATTGTCGTAAAAGTGTTTATCGCATCCAGATCATGCAGATATTGCATTTAGTTATAATTTTAGTAATATATACTTATTGCGTTAAAACTTAAAAAAAAGTATATTTGAATACAGAAATTAAATTAACTTTAAGGCGGGGTAAGTAAAAATGCTTGTACGCTTAACCGAAATAGAAACTCAGCAAGGCGATCGACACTCAACCAGTGGCACGAGCAATAGATTGAACATTAAATCAAAAATTTTTAGTTTTCTAACTATATGTGTGGCGGTGGCAGGATGCTTAGGAACTGCTTCTGGGGCGATCGCCCAGGAAGCTCAACCGCAAGTAAAAGCACAAGCGCTAGTCAGCAGTTCGACAAGTCAACCTACCGCTGTGCCTCAATTCAATGCTGCTCAGCAGGAAGAAATTGCTCAGATGTTGCTGGGATTTATCTATTTTGTGTTGCCCGTGGGTGTTGCCTTAACTATCTTTCTGCACGACAAATATGCTAAGAAGCGTTCTGCTACTCTCAACAAGCAGATAGAAGTTTTAGAGATTTCCTTCCACCAGACTCCTCAACATTAAATGTGAAAAACTTTTATTTTAAATCCCCGATTTCTTCTGTGAAGTTGGGGATTTTGGTATTTTCTATCCTGAACGCACTCTGAGCAGGAATCCTGCCTAATTTGTAGGGTGCGTCGCTATCAGATATTCGATCGAAGTTGTAGATTGTAGAAGGCGACGCACCTTACTGCTAATTTGTAGGGTGCGTCGCTATCAGATATTCGATCGAAGTTGTAGATTCTAGAAAGCGACGCACCTTACTGCTAATTTGTAGGGTGCGTCGCTATCAGATATTCGATCGAAGTTGTAGATTGTAGAAGGCGACGCACCTTACGATCGAAGACTCACGCAATTTTTCTGTACGTCAGTCGTGTTACATCTCTTCCAAATTTTCTACTTCTACTTCTACATCTGCATCCTCATCCTCCTCATCCTCCTCAACAGGAGCGACAGAATTAGCAGAAACCACAGCACCAGTAGCTAGTTTTTCCCGCACTAATAGCTCAATTTCATTTTTGAAATCGGTATTTTTCTCCATGTGTTGGATCACTTTGTCTCGTCCTTGAGCTATGTTCTCGCCGTTATAGCTATACCAAGAACCTTTTTTCATAATTACTCCCATTTCGTCAGCCAAGTCAGTCAGACAGCCTAAAGTAGAAATGCCTTTGCCAAATACAATGTCAAATTCGGCAATGCGGAAAGGCGGAGCAACTTTATTTTTAGCCACTTTAACTTTCGTGCGGTTGCCGTACTCGTCTGTGCCTTTTTTCAAGGTTTGAATCCGGCGAATGTCTAGTCGCACGCTGGCATAAAATTTGAGAGCGTTACCGCCAGTTGTAGTTTCGGGATTGCCGTAGGTGACGCCGATTTTTTGTCGCAATTGGTTGAGGAAAATGACGGTACAGCCCGATTTGCCGATGTTGCCGGTGATTTTCCGCAAAGCTTGACTCATCAACCGGGCTTGCAAACCCATGTGAGAGTCGCCCATGTCACCTTCAATTTCGGCGCGAGGAACGAGGGCGGCTACGGAGTCAATGACTACGATATCGACGGCTACGGAACGCACGAGTTGATCGACTATTTCTAGGGCCATTTCCCCGGTGTCGGGTTGGGAAACTAGGAGATTTTCAATATCGACGCCCAAAGCTGAGGCGTAGGTAGGATCGAGGGCGTGTTCCGCATCGACGAAGGCGGCGATACCGCCGGATTTTTGGACTTCGGCGATCGCGTGGAGAGCTAGAGTGGTTTTACCCGAACTTTCTGGGCCGTAAATTTCAATGACTCGGCCTTTGGGTAAACCGCCACCCAAGGCGATGTCGAGGGTCAGGGCTCCGCTGGGAATGGTTTCTACCCTCATGCGAGTGGCGTCTCCCAATCGGACGATCGACCCTTTGCCAAAGCTGCGCTCAATCTGGGATAGTACCGCAGTTAAGGCTTTTTGCTTTTCGGGGTTTTCAGTAGTTGTTTTTGTAGAAGTATCTTTTTTTGCCATTTGCGGTACACAGGTAGGGCCCTTGCGGAGCTTGTTGATTAACTGTACAACACGTATGTTAGCAGTTATTTTTGGGGTGGGGAGGTTCTGGGAGGATTTGATTCACGATTCTTGATTTTGCTGAAGATTCGTCTGCTGGAACATCCGATTTTAGATTTTAGATTTTGGATTTTAACTGGTTCCTAGGAAGAGCCTCTTACCCCATGTCCAGAGGCTCTGCCTCGAAAAGCTTACATTAAAATTGGAGGCAGAGCCTCCGGATCTGTGTTACCAGGCAGAGCCTGGTAACAAGTAATCGCAACAATTAAGGCAAATATGGCATCTACAACACATCAAGACAAATCTGTCGATCGCACCAACTCCCGATGGCTGATGGGCTTGCTCGCGATCGTCATTTTATTAGGTATCGGATTTCGCTGCTTTGAGCTCGATCGTAAACTTTACTGGCACGATGAAGCCTACACCTCAATCCGGGCCGCTGGTTTCACCAGGCAAGAAATCGACGACGAACTATTCCAAAACCAGATTGTTCCCGCGCCAGAATTGCAGAAATATCAGCGAATTAAACCGGGAAGTACGGCAGCAGACACAATTCATTCTTTAGCACTTGAAGACCCGCAGCATCCGCCTTTATACTTTCTGATGGCTCGTTTTTGGATGCAGCAATTTGGCAGTTCTTTAATAGCATCCCGCAGTTTGCCTGCACTATTGAGTTTGCTATCCCTGCCTTTGATGTACGCTTTAGCTAAAGAAATTTTTGCCTCAAACTTAACTGCGACCTTAGCAACAGCACTTTTAGCTTTATCTCCTTTCGATCTCTTATTTGCTCAGACAGCAAGGCAGTACAGCTTGCTGACAGTAACAGTTATTGGCAGCAGTTGGTTGCTGCTAAGAGCAATGCGGTTGCAGAGTTGGCCAAATTGGGTGTTATATGCGTTGTCGATCGCCCTGGGTTTATACACTCACCCTTTTTTCGCTTTAACACTAATCGGACAGGGTGTTTTTGTAATTTTTTACTGGCTGTTAGTCAAGAAAAGGGAATTACAAGGTCACGTCATCAATTCCCGATTTTTTTATCATTGACAGTCGCTTTAATCTTGTATATTCCTTGGATTTATGTATTAGCAACTAATCTACAACGAGCCTCGGCTACTACAGATTGGACGCGAGTATCTCCCGGATTTTTGTATCTTGTAAAATTATGGACTTTAAGTTTTACAGCAATATTTTTTGACCTAGATTTTGGCTTTGATAGTATCTGGACTTATCTGCTCAGATTGCCATTTATCTTATTAATAGCAGTGGCAATTTACCAAGTCTGTCGCTGGACTAGCATAGTTAATTGGCTATTTATTTTAACATCAATTTTTGTACCTTTTTTGATGCTGGCTTTGCCGGATATAATTATCGGTGGCAAGCGATCGGCTGTCAGCCGTTATCTGATTTCTTGCTTTCCGGGAGTACAGTTAGCAGTTGCTTACTTCCTAGCAAGTAACGTAAAAAATCGCCAGTGGTTCGGGCGAGTCGCTTTAGCAACGGTATTTACAGCAAGTATAGCATCCTGTACGGTTAGCGCTTTTGCGGATACTTGGTGGAGCAAAGACTTGAGCTATTTTAATGCGAGAGTTGCCAGAACTATTAATCAAGAGGCGATCGCTAATAGATTGATTAAAGATACAATTGTAATCAGCGATCGTGGCAACGATTTTACTAACATGGGAGATTTGCTGTCGCTGAGTTATTTGCTTGAAAAAGACGTGCGGCTGATGTTGCTAACCCAGTCACCAGACAGCGAGATGCTGAAAAAATATCCGGCTCCCCTGGTGTTCCGCCCTTCGGAAAAATTGCGATCGGCACTTAAGCAAAATCAACACCGATTAGAGCCTATATTGGAATATGCCAAACTTTTTCGAGTGCGATGAGTTTCCTAGAATTGCGATCGAGTAAGTCAACCCAGGTGCATCTAAATTTTACAGTCAAGGCGCGATCAAATTATTGTGGGTGGGCGTCCTGCCATTGTGTCAGCAAACACGTTAAACCGACATTCCGGCAAGGGTTAAAACCCCTGCCTCAAAGCTCAAGTCCTCTCAAAGAGGACTAAGAAGAAGACGAAAATTGTCAAACTTATTAGTCCTCTTTAGAGGACTTTAGCTATTAGACAGGGGTTTCAACCCCTGGCGGACTGGCGGACTTGTGGGCGGATGCAAGGACTGGCGGACTCACAGATTAAGTTGACACCGATGGGTTCTTGGAGTGTCCCTACGGGGATCTTAAGTCATGTAGACATAAATTATTATCTAAAAAAAACGGGATAAAAAGAAATGCAAGAGTTAAAAAATGCTTCCTCAGAATACGGACAGCAATTTCGCAATCTTCAGACAGAACTACGAGAGCGCTGGAAAGAAATCGAGGAATTTGACAGTGGAGATTGCGACATTATCGTCATTCCTTCCCTCAGTTTAGACCAGCAAGAAATACAAAAAGTTGAGGGTGCTTACCACTACGAAGAACGGCATTTATTTTCGTTGATTCGCCTGCGAAATCCTCGGACGCGCCTGATTTATATTACTTCCGAGCCGCTGCATCCAATGATTATTGATTATTACCTGCAATTGCTCCCAGGCATTCCTTTTTCACACGCGCGCGATCGGCTTTTGCTATTCTCTACTTACGATGCTTCTGCCAAACCCCTCACCCAGAAAATTTTAGAACGCCCCCGCTTGATGGAACGCATTCGTCAAGCAGTGCGGCCGACAAAATCTTATATGGTTTGTTACAACTCAACGCCTTTAGAACGCGAGTTATCTGTTAAATTAGGAATTCCTTTGTGGGCTAGCGATCCTGATTTGCTATATTGGGGAACAAAAAGTGGTAGTAGGCAGATTTTTCAAGAATCTGGCGTGCCTTATCCTGACGGTTCGGAGTTAGTTTGGAATGTGGAAGATTTGGCAGAAGCAGCAGTTCAATTGTGGGAGAGGCAGCCGGATTTGCAGCGGATGGTAATTAAGCTAAATGAAGGCTTTTCCGGGGAGGGAAATGCTATTTTGGATCTGAAGCCGATCGCAAATACAGCACTTTCGGATAGACTACAAGCAATAGCCGATCGACTCCCAAAGTTACGTTTTCAAGCAACAGCCGAAACTTGGGAAAATTTCAGCAGCCGCATACCGGAATTAGGGGCAATTGCCGAAGCATTTATCGAAGGATCAGAAAAGCTTTCACCCAGCGTTCAAGGCAGAATTGTTCCTAGCGGCGAAGTAGAAATTCTCTCAACCCACGACCAAATTTTAGGAGGGCCAGACGGTCAAATTTTTCTGGGATGCCGATTTCCAGCGGACGAATCTTATCGGATAGCGTTGCAGGAATTGGGATGGAAAGTTGGGCAAAACTTAGCGGCAAAAGGCGCTTTAGAGCGATTTGGAGTAGATTTTGTCGCCGTGAAAAAATCAGACGGTAAGTGGGATATTCAAGCAATTGAAATTAACTTGCGCAAGGGAGGCACAACTCATCCATTTATGGCGCTGAAACTGTTAACAAATGGTCGGTACGAACGCTCTACAGGATTATTTTATAGTCAGCAGGGTCGTCCGAAATATTATGTGGCTTCTGATAATTTGAAAAAAGACCGTTATCGGGGATTGTTGCCAAATGATTTAATGGATATTATTGCTGACAATCAACTGCACTTTGACACTGGTACTGAGACGGGTACAGTGTTTCACTTAATGGGTTGTTTGTCGGAATTTGGCAAATTGGGATTGACAAGTATCGGCAATTCGCAGCAAGAGGCAGAGGAAATGTATAACAAAGTTGTAAATGTGCTCGATCGAGAAACCTCATCGGATTTTAGATTTTAAATTTGAGATTTTAGATAGAAACGGAGGACACGGCACTGCCGTGTCCCTACCCCGATAAATTGTAGGGACACGGTAGTGCCGTGTCCCGATCGCGGGTAATATTAATTCCGATGCGACCGGATTTGATATCACTACGATCGATAATTCATCCGTGTATCTGTGTCAAAATCCGTGTGGTGCTTTCCTTCTGCTCTAGCTAATTTTTAGCCGGATAAAGGGGGGAGGGGTCGATCGAACCTGTACGGTTGAAAGGCCAAAAACGGACGATTGCTCTACCGATAATATTTTGCCTGGGTACATAGCCCCAATAGTGGCTGTCGCAGCTTGCGTTGCGGTTGTCACCGAGTACCAAGTAGGAGTTCTGGGATACAACTTCAGGCCCGTAAGTATACTGCGGAATTTCTTCAATATACTTTTCCTGTAGTGGCTGCTTGTTGATATAAACTTTTCCCTCTCTGACTTCCACGGTGTCCCCAGGTAATCCGATTACTCGCTTGATGTAGGCATCTTTCAGGGGCGGTGGCTGTCCCGTGCACAAGCTGGCCGGATCGGGAGGCATAAATACGATGATGTCTCCTCGCTGAGGATTTTGGAATCGATAGCTCATCTTATCTATGATGAGCCGATCGTTAATTTGCAGGGTTGGGAGCATCGAGCCTGTGGGAATGTAGCGAGCTTCGGCAACGAGGGTGCGGATGCCAAAGGCTAAGACTGCTGCTAAGCCGATCGTCTTAATTCCTTCGATCCAGGGATTTTCGGTGTCTTGCGGGGGTTTTTCGTCGGCTGACTTGTCTACACGAGTCATAAGTATGAGTGACTAGGCTGGATACAAATTATAGACTGAATTCGGAGTTTTGTGAGGAAATTTGCCAAATCAGGATGCAAGTTTTAAATTTTTACACTATTTTTTTACCCTATTTTTAGGAGTAAGGTGGGCATTGCGCGCACTATAAATTACAAATGGTGCGAAAGCTAGTTATATTTCTTACAATTCGTGGCACTATTTTAAGGATAAATTTTTTTTAGGCTCGCACGCTGTTTGCTCAATTAATTATATCTTATGCCAACCACATCAAGTTTGTTAATCCGCCGCGCTCGCGTTCTTTTGCCCGATGGGGAGTTTTTGGTAGGGGACGTGCTAATTTGCGATCGCTCCATTGTGAGAGTTGCCCCAGAGATTGCTGAATCTGCCGATCGAGAAATAGATGCGATCGGCTTAACTTTGCTACCGGGAGTAATTGACCCGCAAGTACACTTCCGGGAACCGGGTTTGGAACACAAGGAAGATTTGTTTACAGCTAGCTGTGCTTGCGCTAAGGGCGGCGTGACTTCGTTTTTGGAAATGCCGAATACGCGACCTTTGACAACAACTCAAGCTGCTTTAGATGATAAACTACGCCGCGCGGCGGAGAAATGTTTGGTTAATTACGGCTTTTTTATTGGAGCAACGGCCGAGAATTTGCCGGATTTGCTGAGTGCGAATCCGACTCCGGGAATTAAAGTGTTTATGGGTTCCATGCACGGGCAGTTGTTGGTTGATACTGAAGAAATTTTAGAGCCGATTTTTGCTGCAGGCGATCGACTGATTGCCGTGCACGCGGAAGACCAAGCTAGAATCAACCAGAGGCGTCAAGAATTTGCCGGAATTTCTGATGTTGCCATTCACTCACAAATTCAAGACAATCAAGCAGCTTTGTCAGCAACTCAGCTAGCATTAAAACTTTCCCAAAAATATCAGCGCCGTCTTCATATTCTGCATTTATCGACGGGTGAGGAAGCTGAGTTTTTGCGCCAGGAAAAACCGAGTTGGGTAACGGCGGAAGTGACGCCGCAGCATTTGTTATTAAATACAAGTGCTTATGCCAATATTGGTAGTTTAGCTCAGATGAATCCACCGCTGCGATCGACCCGCGATAACGAAATACTTTGGCAAGCTTTATTAGACGGCGTAATTGATTTTATCGCCACCGACCACGCGCCACACACATTAGCAGAAAAAGCTCAAACTTATCCGAACACGCCATCAGGAATGCCCGGAGTAGAAACTTCTTTGCCTTTGATGCTGACACAAGCAGTCGAGGGCAGGTGTACGGTTCCTCAAGTTGCTAATTGGATGTCGGCCGCAGTTGCTAAAGCTTATAATATTCCGAAAAAAGGGCAAATTGCACCGGGTTTTGACGCGGATTTGGTATTGGTAGATTTGGACAATTACCGCCCGGTTTTGCGGGAAGAAATGTTAACTAAATGCGGCTGGAGTCCCTTTGAAGGTTGGAATTTAACCGGGTGGCCGGTGGTGACGGTTGTGGGAGGAAAAGTTGTGTTTGAGAAGGGTAAATTAGATCCAAATGTGAGAGGAGAAGCCTTAACATTTGACACAGATATGTAGGGGCGAAGCATTCGGGCGACAAAACATGAAACATACGCAAAATATGATATCCGAATGCTTCGCCCAATCCCAACGCGAAATCTTCACGCACAAATTCCGAGAAATAAATCAATTACCCAAAAACCCCATCAATCCCGTAGGGGCGAAGCATTCGGGCGACAAAACATGAAACATACGCAAAATATGATATCCGAATGCTTCGCCCAATCCCAACGAACAATCCCCATGCACAAATATTTCCAACGCGAAATCACAATGCGCAAATTCTGATATTTCCCACGCGAAATCCCCATGCACAAATTCCAACAATGCGGCTTACCCGTGGGGTTTGGGCGAAGCATTTGGGCTGTTATTCACCCGCAGGATAGAGGATTTTTCGCCCAAATGCTTCGCCCCTACGATGCTGATGAAATTAGGATTTCGCAAATGCGGCTGACTCGTGGGGTTTGGGCGAAGCATTTGGGCCGTTATTCACCCGCACGATATAGGATTTTTCACCCAAATGCTTCGCCCCTACGATGCTGATGAAATTGGGATATGGAATTGATAATTGGCAATTGACATCATCCAAACTACTTTGATAAAATCGGCTTAACCGTAGGGCGGATGAAATGAAATTGTTAAAAATGACAGAATTAAGCAAGCCGTGAAATATAACCCAGACATCCATCACAAGAAATCAATTCGCTTAAAAGGTTACGATTACGCACAACCAGGAGCTTACTATATCACTATCTGCACTTACCAAAGACAATGTTTGTTTGGTGAAATTGTATCAGGAGTAATGCACTTTAATTTAATTAGTGAAACCATTCAATATTGTTGGCATCGCTTGCCACAGAATTTTCCTTTTATAAAATTAGACGCTTTTGTGATTATGCCCAACCATCTACACGGAATTATTTTGATTACTGACGACTATACTACTAACAAAAATCAATTATTTAAACAGCCGATCGTCCAACCTGTATCGTCTTCTCAGATATCTACATTGCCGAAAGGAACAGAATCAGGTTCATTAGGGGCATTAGTACAAAACTTTAAATCAATAGTAACCCGTAGAGTCAATCGCTTAACTAGGAATTATGGTACAATATGGCAAGATGGTTATTATGAAAAAATTATCCGCGATGAACGAGCTTATCATAATATCAGAAAATATATAATGGAAAATCCCTTGAAATGGCATGATGACGAAAATTATATGGTCAAAAAGTGCGATCGAAACACAAAATTCCCTCAAAAAAATCCCTAAAAACAAATCAATCAGCCAAAATCCTGTCAATCCCGTAGGGGCGAAGCATTCGGGCGAAAATTCATAAAACATACGCAAAATATGATATCCGAATGCTTCGCCCAATCCCAACGAACAATCCCCATGCACAAATATTTCCAACGCGAAATCCCCATGCGCAAATATTTCCAACACGAAATCACAATATGCAAATTCTGACAATGCGGCTTGCCCGTGGGGTTTCGGCGAAGCATTTGGGCCGTTATTCACTCGCAGGATAGAGGATTTTTCGCCCAAATGCTTCGCCCCTACGATGGTGATGAAATTAGGATTTCGCATTATAAGACTGATAATCCAACAATGCGGCTTACTCGTAGGGTTTTGGCCGTTATTCACTCGCAGGATATAGAATTTTTCGCCCAAATGCTTCGCCCCTAGGATGGTGATGCAATAGTAATTTTGCCTTTTAACTCGCCATTCCCCCTCACTTCAACTTGCCGCCCATTATCGCAATAACTCAAACAAATTTGCAAATAATTCTCAAGTGTGTACGGCAATTTTTCCGCCCATTCGATCGCCACAATTCCCAAATCCATTTCTAATCCGTCCCAATAACTCTCCAAGTGCAAAGCCTCTGCTTCTTCCGGTTCCAAGCGATACAAATCTAAATGATAAAGCGGAATTCGCCCAGTTAAATACTCGTTAATCAGCGTGAAAGTAGGACTCTCAATAGAATCTTGAATCCCCAAACCTTCAGCGATACCTTGAACCAAAGTAGTTTTGCCAGCACCTAAATCTCCTGCTAATAAGATTATAGTCCCTGCGGGGAGCGATCGACCTAACGTCAGACCAAATTTGCGCGTAGCCTCAGCATCTGGGAGAAAAATTTTCATTTCAGTCATTAATCATTAGTCATTAATCGTAGGGTGCGTCGCCACCCTGAAATCCCTCAAAAAACAGATAATCTCATAGCGACGCACCTTACTTTCATTAGTCATTAGTCATTTGTTATTTGTTATTTTTTACTTGGTGGTGCTAATAACCAGTAACTAATAACATTAGCCTGCACGGTCAACAGTCAACAGTCAACAACTTAAATATTCTGAGCGCGGCTGTACCAACGCAACAACATTCCAGCCAACCTCTGAGAATTGTGGCGAATTAAACCCGTATTTTCATCTTCATCCATCACATTCGCGATGACGATTCGCCGCCCCAATTTTGTTACCCCTTCGCGATCGAGCAAAACCGGATAAGAATTCTCCTGAGAATAACGGATCAAAGCCTTTGCAGAAGGGACTTTTCCCTGCACTACAACAGCATCGAACAAGGGGCGGCCGCAAGCACGATCGATCGCCCGAATGTGGTCGGCAACACTATATCCATCAGTTTCTCCCGGTTGAGTCATAATATTGCAAACATAAATGCGCGGCACCTGACTTTTCGCGATCGTCTCCGCAATTTCCGGCACCAACAAATTCGGAATTACACTCGTATAAAGACTCCCCGGGCCGATCACAATATAATCTGCTTCTAAAATAGCTTCCACCACCCGCGGCAGGGCCGGAGGATTAGCCGGAACACAGCCAATTTTCACAATTTGACCTTTAGCTTTCGTAATGTTGGATTCCCCTTCAATCCGCCGTCCGTCGGCTAATTCTGCCCACAAATAAACATCAGAAAGAGTAGCCGGGAGCACATCTCCCCTAACTGCCAAAACTTTAGAACTCGCCGCAATTGCCTGTTCCAAATCCCCAGCAATATCGCTCATCGCTGTCAAAAACAAATTCCCAAAACTGTGCCCCACCAAACCGTCCCCAGCCCGAAACCGATACTGAAATAACTCCGTCAATAACTTTTCCTCATCAGCCAAAGCAGCCAAACAATTGCGGATATCCCCCGGCGGCAACACCCCAATTTCCCGCCGCAGCCGCCCCGAAGACCCACCATCATCGGCTACAGTCACAATAGCCGTGATATTAGCGCTGTACTCCTTCAGTCCCCTGATCAAATAAGAAAGGCCTGTACCGCCCCCAATTGCCGCAATTTTCGGGCCGCGGTTCAAGCGACGGTGATTCAGCAGTCGATCGATCAATTCCTCGTTTCCTTCCGGCATCAGTACGCTGGTAATCGAATTCAAACTGCGGGTTTGTCCCCAGAGAATCAACAAAATCCCGGTGGCGATGACTATTGGGCCCGACACGTAATTGGGTACCACTGCTGCAATCCACGCCAAAAAATTGCGCAACAATTGCAGCAAAAAGAAAATAGGAGTCATTCCAGTCCAAATCGCCAAACCCAAACTAGCCAGCATCACCCCGCTAGCGCTGATCAGCAGCCAGCGCTTCACCAACAGTCCGGGGGCCAACCACTTGAACCACTGATGGACTCGTCCATTTCGCAAAGACTGGGGGTAAGGATTTCTGGACTTGTTGGCAAAAACTTGCTTGGCTTTAGCCAAGAAGCGGAGGGCTTTAGGAAGTGCACTAATTGACATGGTTAATTAGTCTTAAGGGTATTGGAACAGCTCGAATTGACAAATTTACAATACAAGAGAGTTTTGATTTCGGCAGTCAATTTCAGCCCAGAGGCATTCACTATCAGTCATTCGATAGACTGATGACTGATGGCTGACAACATTTTGATAACATTTTATGGCTAAGCCACTAATTGAACTCAAGGGCATAAGTAAGTCCTTCGGGCAGAGTCCAATCCTCGATCGAGTCGATCTGAGGATTTATCGGGGAGAGGCCCTGGCAATTATTGGCCCTTCCGGGACGGGGAAATCTACGATTTTGCGGATAATTGCGGGTTTGCTGGCCCCGGATGCCGGTGAGGTTTTCGTTCAAGGACAGCGGCGGGCCGGATGGGTGGACGATGTAGCAGATCCGATCGGGATTGGGATGGTGTTTCAGCAAGCGGCTTTGTTTGATTCGCTGACGGTGGAGGAAAACGTGGGTTTTTTGCTTTACCAGCATTCTAAGCTGCCGCGCCGCCGGATTCGCGAATTGGTAGAGGAAAAGTTGGAGATGGTGGGTTTGCCAGGAATTGGGGAACGCTATCCTGCCCAATTGTCTGGGGGTATGCGCAAGCGGGTAAGTTTTGCCCGGGCAATTATGGCTAATCCCGATAATGCTAGGGATAATCCGGAGGTTTTACTTTACGACGAACCGACGGCTGGTTTAGATCCGATCGCTTCGACGGTAATTGAAGATTTAATTCGTCAGTTGCAGGCGGCCCAAGGTGTTTGCAGCACTTATGCGATCGTGACTCACCAAGACAGTACCATCCGTCGCACGGCCGATCGGATCGTATTTCTCTATCGAGGTAAGGTGCAGTGGGAGGGAACAGTTAGCGATATTGAAACGACAGATAATTTGTTAGTTCGACAATTTTTTAGTGGCAGCGTAAATGGGCCGATTCAAGTTATTGGATAGTCAGTACGATTTGAGATTTTAAATTTTAGATTTTAGATTGGGTTAGATTTGAGATTGGGAATAACTAATGACCAATGACTAAGGAGAAAATATGCGATCGCGAACTGTAAGAGAAGGTTCTGTCGGGTTCTTAATTTTAATCGGAATCGGTTTATTTGGAGGCTTAGTTCTCTGGCTGCGCGGTGTACAGCTTGGCAACCGCAGTTACAAATTCTCCGTAGAATTTGCCAGCGCCCAAGGGATGCAAATAGGCACGCCTGTCAGGTATCGCGGGGTTGCCGTCGGCAAAATTACTGCCCTCAAACCCGGCCCAAACGGGGTAGACGTAATGCTGGAAATTTCTCCGGCTAATTTAGTAATGCCTCGCGATGTGGCGATCGAAGCTAATAAATCTGGTTTGATTGGAGAAGCTTCGATCGACATTACGCCCAATTCAGTTTTGCCAGAATCTTTTCTTACCGCCAATCTGTTTGATGCTAACTGTCCGATCCAGGTTATTTGCAATAATTCTCGTTTAAAAGGTCAAGCTGGAGTCAGTCTCGACGAACTGATTCGATCGACAGTCCGTCTCGCTAATTTATACACAGACCCTGCGCTATTCGACAATATTAAATCTATCGCCAAAAACACTGCCAATACGGCTAAAGGTGCTGCCCAACTCACGCAAGATTTATCTAGTTTAACCCAAACTGCCAAAGGAGAAATAACAAATTTAACTAAATCAGTAAAAGGAGAGTTTAGCAACTTAAATCAATCAGTAAAAGGAGAGTTAGGCACTTTAAATCAATCATTAAAAGGAGAAGTCGGAATTTTAAGTCAATCGCTGAGAGGGGAAATAGGAAGCTTAAATGAATCGGCGAAAGGAGAATTATTAGCAGTTGCAACCGATATTAGGAAAGTTACAGCAACCGCAGAAAATTCCACGAAAGAAGTAACTGCTGCTGCGATCGCTTCTGCAAATTCAGTCACTCAAGCAGCGAATCAAATTACTTTAACAGCCAACCAACTCAATTCTCTCGTCGCAACGAACAAATCTACTATAGTTTCAACTCTGAACAACCTCGATCGAAGCAGTCAGGAACTGAAAGTTGCTGTCAGCGGTTTGAGTCCGACAATTAACCGAATCAATCAAGGACAATTGCTCAACAATTTAGAAGTTTTATCAGCCAATGCCGCTCAAGCTGCTGCCAACTTACGCGATTTATCCAGCACTGTCAACAATCCCGCCAACTTATTATTATTGCAGCAAACTTTAGATTCAGCGCGTGCTACATTTCAGAACGTGCAGAAAATCACTTCCGACGTAGACGAAGTTACAGGAGATCCAGCTTTCCGCAACAACATTCGCAAGTTAATCAATGGATTGGGAGGTTTGTTGGGTTCCAGCGAACAATTGCGACAGCAAGTTGCAGTTGCTCGAACATTAGCGCCACTTTCTGAAAAAGTAAATGCAAGTACGATCGATCGAGAGCGATCGGTTGTACCTGGATTCCCTAACTTGCAAAAACAGCAAAAATTGCCTATTTTACCATCACAAACAGCAAGAATAGCAAAACCAGCAGAGCCAGCAAATAACCCTTAAATTAAAGTTAAAATCACCTAAATTAAGGAGAGATTTTGCCATGAGTACAACATTATAATCAAAACCGGAATATTGGTTATTCGTTAATTTGCTAGTAAGATACATGACTTATTTTGAACGGGCGATCGGGCAAAATTAAAGTTAAGGGGCGATCGCTCGCGAACAAAATTTAGTAAAATTTAGTAAAATTGAGAAAGCAGTCGGGCCCTCAAAAGATTAAACTCAAAAATAGCGCGGGAGAAAATTATGATCCAAACAGCAGTCAAAAACTTAATTACCGATAGCTGCCTGACTCTGAAAGGAGTGAGTTGGGCTCAATTTGAATCCCTCGAAGCCGCTTTTGAGTCTGTCGGCGGTATCAAATTTGCTTACTTAGATGGGATTTTAGAAATTATGACCGTTAGCCCCGAACATGAAGATACAAAGAGTACCATTGGTATTTTGTTAGAAGCATACCTGAGAGAGAAGGGTATCCGATCTTATAGAAGGGGCGGGCCGACTTTGGGAAGTAAAGAACAGGGGGCGAGAAAGGAGCCTGATGAGTCGTATAATTTGCAGACTAAAAAGGCAATTCCAGATTTGGCGATCGAAGTTATATTCACCAGCGGTGGCATCGATAAACTGCAACTGTACAAGCGGTTGGGGATACCTGAAGTTTGGTTTTGGGAAGATGGAGTATTGAGTATTTATTATTTAAGAGACGAGTACGAAAAAGTCGATCGCAGCGAGTTGTTGCCGGAGTTGGATGTTGCTTTGTTAGTAAAATATGTAACTTATTTCGACCAATACGATGCTGTTACGGAGTTTATTCAGGCTTTAAAGGCGAGTTAAATGTTTGTGGATACGATACTACGATCGATCGCGCAAAATTAAGGTCAAGGTGCGATCGCTTATACCTCTTCTCCTAACTGTCGCAGCCTCTCGGCTAATTGTTCTGCCCGTTGGCGTTCTGCTTCTGCTTCGTTAGGATAGCGATCGCCCTTAGCATCATACCAACTCAAAATTTCCCGTTCTAGCGGATCGTCGGGCAAGCGACAGCGACCAATTCCTAACCCAATCTCTGGCATCCAAAACGGTTCCCCTATTTGGAGTTCATAGGCATCATTTACTAACTTATAAACTTCAAACGGTAAATGTTCGTCTCGCCGCCAAAACTGCGGATTGTAAATCACGTAATACAACACGCCCAACTTGGCATAAATTGCTAGTTTTTCGTCATACTCATTGCCTGGAGTTTGAGACACTACTTCCAACGTTAAAATTGGTTGAATGTTATTTTCTTCCCACACTACGTAGCTTTTGCGCGACTTACCGCCCTTGCGACGTTCGACACCGAGACTCAAGAAGCCATCCGGCACTACAGCTACTTTCGGATTCGCTCCTGTGGTATGATAAACTCCCATATCAACTGCAAAAAACCAATCCTGTCGCTGTTTCCAAATGTATTCCAATAAAAACAGCAGCACATTGGGTATGAAATTTTGTTCTTCATTATCCACTGGAAAATCGTCCGAATCGATTAATTCGTCACTGCTTGGCAAGGTGTATTGCAGGTCGGATTGTAGCATAGTCTACTCTCCCAATAGTTAGTTTTATTTTAAGACATTTTCGCCACTTTAGCAGTTTTGGGAAGATGGCTGTTTGCTCTGTACAATCTGGGTGCAGAGGTGACGATCGCACAAACCGCAGCGAGTTAGTACCTGAGTTGGATTTCGATTTGCTAAATTCTATGGTGATGCGACTTTGGAGTTCGATCCTCTTCGAGGGCAACGCTTACGAGCGATTCCCTACGGGATAGCTTCGCACGCGCGTGCTTGCGTTAATTAAAGTTCAGGGGCGATCGCGCTTAGTTAGAATCGCTTAACTTATGATAGAGTCATAAATCAATGGTAGGCTCGGAAAATTATGACTGCAATCTCAATTGCTCCCGTTGCTCCCCCCCAAGAAACTCTGGAAATCATCTACCCTAGCGCTGACGGAGAACCAGTGGCAGAAACTTACGACCATCTCTATGCAATTTTAAATACCCTAGAAGTCCTCAAACAATACTTGACAGGTCGTCGGGCAACAGTTTTAGCCAATCAATTTTTATACTACGCCGAAGGGTTCCCAAAATTGCGAGTAGCACCAGACGTGATGGTAATTTTCGATGTCGAACCAGGCGGCAGAGATCATTATAAAATCTGGTCAGAGAAGCAAGTTCCCAAAGTCATATTTGAAATGACATCAGCCGGAACGCAACGAACAGATAAAAATAGCAAAAAAGAGCTGTACGAAGCATTAGAAGTAGAAGAATACTGGTTGTTTGACCCGAAAGGAGAATGGATCGCAGAAAAATTGCGGGGTTATCGATTAGGGGAAGAAGGTTATGAGTTGCTGAAAGAAAACCGCAGTGAAGTATTGCAACTGCGTTTAGAAGTAGAGGAAAAATTGATAGGATTTTATCGTCAAGATAATGGAGAGAAATTATTGATAGCTGAGGAATTGGCGGCAGCATTAGCAGCAGAAATACAGCAGCGAGAAGCAGCAGAAGCACAATTGGAATTAGAACGGGAACGAGCTGAAGCAGAAAGTCAACGAGCTGAAGCAGAAAGTCAACGAGCTGAAGCAGAAAGTCAACGAGCTGCTGAACTACAAGCTACGTTAGCACGTTACCAACAGCAGTTTGGAGAATTATCGGAGAATAACAGTTAAAGGTTGTTGCCGATCGCAATTCATGATTGCTTCAAGAAATTGCGATCGCGCTTGGAAGTTCTTGTGTTCTATGATTTGTTTTGGTAGGGGCGGTGCCAAGAGTGCCCGCCCTCTTGGTTAGGGGAGATCGGATTCTATACAACGAGCTATAAAATTGGTATGAGGGGCGATCGCTAGCCAGTAAGCGTTTGGCTCGATCGATTAGTTTTTCCGATCGGTCCAGATATGAGAGAGCCATTAAGGAATTTAAAAGCGCGATCGCTCGCGAACAAAATTTAGTAAAATTGAGAAAGCAGTCGGGTCCTCAAAAGATTAAACTCAAAAATAGCGCGGGAGAAAATATGATCCAAACAGCAGTAAAAAACTCAATTACCGATAGCTGCCTGACTCTGAAAGGAGTGAGTTGGGCTCAATTTGAATCCCTCGAAGCCGCTTTTGAGTCTGTCGGCGGTATCAAATTTGCTTACTTAGATGGGATTTTAGAAATTATGAGCGTTAGCCCCGAACATGAAGAGACAAAAAGTACGCTCGGTCTTTTGTTAGAAGCATACTTGAGAGAGAAGGGCATCCGATTTTATGTTAAGGGCGGGCCGACTTTGGGAAGTAAAGAACTGGGAGCGAGAAAGGAGCCTGATGAGTCGTATAATTTGCAGACTAAAAAGGCAATTCCAGATTTGGCGATCGAAGTTATATTCACCAGCGGCGGCATCGATAAACTGCAACTTTACAAGCGGTTGGGGATACCTGAAGTTTGGTTTTGGGAAGATGGAGTATTGAGCATTTATTATTTGAGAGATGAGTATGAAAAAGTCGATCGCAGCGAATTGTTGCCTGAGTTCGATGTTGCTTTGTTAGTAAAATATGTAACTTATTTCGACCAATACGATGCGGTTACGGAGTTTATTCAGGCTTTGAAAGCAAGCTAAATGTTTGATGACTTAGGCACTCCGATCGCAGAAAGTAGATGACGATCGCACAAATCGCAGCAAGTTATTACCGCTCGTTGGATTTCGATTTTATGAATTCGATCGCGAATTCGGCGCGTGGAGTTTGATCGAACTTGCGTTAAAATTAAGGGGATCTCGCTATCAAATTTTCATCAAAAATTTATCGCGTTCATAAAATTACTTCTACCACTCCCGATAAACAAATGACCCAAACATTATCGAAACCACCCGAAACCAAAACCAAGTACACTATAACTTGGGAAAAATTACCAGATGACTTTAAATTACCAGACGATCCTGTGGAAAACATCGACCAACCATTGCTAGCCGCCGCTTTGCGAGAATCAT
>JAAUPI010000329.1 GCA_012035135.1 Microcoleus sp. CSU_2_2 | reverse complement strand
AGTCCTCTTTAGAGGACTTTCGCTATTAGACAGGGAATTAATTCCCTGGCGGACTGTGGGAAAGCGGGTTAAGTTGACACGCTTTGGACATTGCCGTGTCCCTACGGAGATCGATCTCGATCTTATAGCGTTTCCCGTTGGTTTGGAACTCCATCGCCTCCAAAAACTCTATAATCTTGCCCTCAATTCATCAACCGATAACTGCGGTAATTCTTCTACCAACACAGTCAATTCGATCGCTGGCAATTCTAGTAAATTGCTAACGGCTGTATCGAGCCGATCTGCTGATTCATTAAAGTACCTTCTCAAGACATATTCCGCCAACAATTTCACCGCTTGTTGTTGTGCGGCTTGGATTTGTTGTTGAAAAAATAGAATTTATTTTGATTGATATGAATCAAAGATTTGCGATAATAGTCTCAATGCCTAATTATACAACCAAAGACCAATCCAATGGATGACAACACCAAATTTATCCTGAAAGTATTCTTGATGTCGATCGCCCTCACCCTCACCATCAAATACGGTGGCCCCATTCTATCCATTCCATCTAGCAATGCGATCGCCCTAATTGCCGTTTTTACCCCCAGTATGATTATAGCTGCACTTCTCGGCTGGCGATCGCAACAACAGCAGTAGAGACACGATCGATAAGTGCGATCGAGCTAGACTTATCTAAAGGCAAATAAATTCCTGCCCTGCACAACCACCACTAAAATTGAGGCCATCGCCATGATTCAAGCCCTAACAGAATTCGTAACCTTCGATGAATTCATTGATTGGTATCCAGAAAACTCAGAACACCGCTACGAACTACACAATGGAGAAATTGTTGAAATGCCAAAAGCCACCGGTCAACATTCTAAACTGACAGGTTGTGTCTTAGCCGATCTCAATTTTGAAATCAGACGCCTACAATTGCCGTACTTCATCCCCAAAGAATGCGTCATCAAACCCAATATTGAAGAATCTGGATACGAACCAGATACGATCGTACTCAACGAGCAAACCATTATAAACGAGCCGCGATGGCAGAAATCATCAATTATCACAATGGGTTCATCTGTTCCCCTAATCGTAGAAGTAACCAGCACTAACTGGGGAGATGATTATGCGCTTAAACTAGAGGCTTACGAGTCAATGGGAATTCAAGAATATTGGATTGTAGACTATCTAGGATTGGGCGGCAGGCGGTTTATCGGCAACCCCAAACGACCGACTTTTTCAGTTTATCAATTAATTGATGGCGAATATCAAGTCAAACTATTTAGGGGGGACGAACGGATTGAGTCCCCAACTTTCCCAGAATTGAACCTGACAGCGCAGCAGGTGTTCGCCAAAGGTAACTGAGGAAATTGTTTGCTCTGCTGTCCCAGTAGAGTATCTTGGTAAAGATAGGAGTCAACTCGAGCTGCGAACTTAGTGCCAGACTGGTGTCTGACGATTAGGCCCCGATCCCCCCTAACCCCCCTTAAGAAGGGGGGAACCGGAAATGCTCAAAGTCCCCCTTCTTAAGGGAGATTTAGGGGGATCGAAACTCAGCTATAAATGAGAGATACAAAGGTTATAGTCTTATAATTCCCAATACTCTACTCCTCAATCTAAAATCTAAAATCTAAAATCTAAAATCGCATGAAGCTAGGACAGTGGATGGGCTTATTAGCCCTTATCGCATCTTTTTATATCCTGTGGCAAATCCGGCAAGCCCTACTGCTGCTATTTGCCGCCATTGTCTTAGCCACAGCCTTAAATAGACTAGCACGCTACTTGCAAAAATTCCGGCTCAAAAGGTCGATCGCAGTCTTACTTTCAGTTAGCTTCCTAATTCTGATCTTCGTAGGCTTATTCCTGATCGTTGTACCACCCTTTACCCAACAGTTTCAACAACTTACTCAACGAACACCTCAAGGAATAGCAAAATTAAATCAGTGGATCGATCTGATTGAAACTCGTTTTTCAGGACAAATTGGTCAGCGACTGCCGAATCTTGATATTAACGACATTATCCAACAACTCCGACCCATATTTAACCAACTTGTCGGCGGTGCGGGAGCCTTTGTCGGCAACACGTTAGGCGTTATTCTCAGTTTTTTGCTAGTCATAGTTTTGACATTGATGACATTAGCAGAACCTCTATCTTATCGCCAAGCATTCATACAGCTATTTCCCTCATTTTATCGGCGGCGAGTTGATGGCATCTTAGATGAATGCGAAGTAGCCCTCGGCAGATGGGTGATTGGTGCTTTAATCAGCATGAGCGTCATCACTTTTCTGAGTTTAATTGGTTTATCTGTATTACAAGTTCCCCTAGCCCTAGCTCACGCTGTAGTAGCGGGATTTCTGAACTTAATACCCAATATCGGGCCTGGTTTGAGCGTCATTCCCCCAATGACGATCGCACTTTTAGACTCTCCATTAAAATCCGGTTTTGTGCTAATCTTATACTTTCTAATTCAACAATTTGAAAGTAATATCCTCACACCCTACGTCATGGCACAGCAAGTATCGCTACTGCCCGCCGTCACATTAATAGCTCAAGTATTCTTCGCTACCTTCTTTGGATTTTTAGGACTATTGCTTGCGCTCCCTCTCACGGTTGTTGCTCAAGTTTGGATTAGAGAAGTTTTAATTAAAGACATTCTCAACCAGTGGCATACCAATCCTAGAAACTTAGCAGCGATTGATTCTGCTATCCACGAGGAGTACGAATCTATAGGAATCAAACACAGCCAACCAGAAAGCCTGCCCGAACCAAAAATCGACATCCCGGATCGTGCAGAAAATGACACTCCTGAAAATCAATAATCATGAGATCGATCGATGAAATAAACGATAAAATCAGCCAGGGCAAAGCCACAGTCTGGACGATCGAAGAACTCAAAAACAGAGTTCAAGAAACCAGCGTTACCCAAGCAGCAAAAGAAGTCGATGTCATCACTACAGGCACTTTTGAGCCGATGGAATCATCAGGCGCAATTATCAACCTTGGCCACACCGATCCCCCGATCAAAATCCGCCAGTGTTGGCTAGATGGCGTTCTCGCCTACTCCGGCTTTGGAGCCGTAGACCTGTACCTGGGAGCCACCCAAGTAACCGAAGACGGCGAAGAATCCCGCGAACGCGGTGGCGGACACGTCATCGAAGACTTGATTGCCGGCAAACCCGTACAATTGCGCGCCCTGGGACAAGTAACAGACTGCTACCCCCGTGCTTCCTTTGAAACCACGATTACCCGCGATACCATCAACCAGTTTTATTTATTCAATCCTCGGAACGCATATCAAAACTTTATTGTTGGTGTTAACGGGGGCGATCGACCTCTCTTTACCTACCTCGGCCCCCTGCAACCAAACCTCGGCAACGCCGTCTATTCGAGCCTAGGAGCCATGTCTCCCCTACTAAATGACCCCGACCTCGAAACGATCGGCATCGGCACCCGCATCTTCCTAGGAGGCGCTCAAGGCTACATCACTTGGGAAGGTACCCAGCACTTTCCCCTGCAAAAACGCCAGCCCAACCGCACACCCATCGGCCCGGCCGCCACCCTAGCACTTATCGGCGACGCCAAACAGATGAATTCCAAATGGGTACGCGGCTGCTACTTCAAAAACTACGGCCCATCCCTGATGCTGGGAGTCGGCATCCCCTTTCCTGTCTTAAACGAAACCGTCGTCGCCAACTGCGCGGTATCAGACAAAAAAATAGTAGCGCCGGTGGTAGATTTCTCCATCCCCCGGCGCGTTCGTCCTACCTTCGGTTTAGTTAGCTATGCCCAGCTAAAAACAGGTCGCATTTTGATAGAGGGCAAACCCGTGCGGACAGCCCCTCTTGCTAGTATGTTTCTCTCCCGACAAGTAGCTTTGGAATTGAAGCAGCAAATTGAAGCTGGTCAATTTACCCTCACGGCCCCAGTTGCTCCCCTGTCAGTCGAAAGAGTCTTTCTACCCCAAGATTTGTGGGGGGCACAAGTCAGGTTGGAATAGAAATTAGGTAATAGGTAGGGCTTGCTGAATAAGTGATCTGCAAGGGGGGAGGGAACAGGGAATAGGGAACAGGCAACAGCTAGGGAACAGGGAATAGGGAACTTTCAAGAGTGAAGTGCATGGATTTTCCGGCCATTGAGGT
>JAAUPI010000328.1 GCA_012035135.1 Microcoleus sp. CSU_2_2 | reverse complement strand
CGATGGCCAGGTAGGCGCAGGGGAATAGCAGTAGACCTGACCAGCCTACGAAGACGAAGCGATCGCGCTTGAGCCAGTCGTCGAGGACATCAAAGATGCCTCTTTCGTTCTGGGCGCGTCCGACTGCAATTGTCATTACGCAAATCTCCAAATGTATATAATTACAACGGGCGGGTCTCTATTCGCTAGTTTTCAACTGCTGCCTCTGCTTAGCAGAAAATGAGTTGAATTATGAATAGAGTTTACGTTTCTTTACCGTAATGATGATTATAGGGGTAATTCTTTACAAGAGCAAGTCTTAATTTAAAAACTTCTGGATGTGTAGTTCGTCCTCAAGCCCCCGAAGTCCTGCTTGTCTCCCAAGCCCCTCTTCCACATCTGGGCACTTCCACTATATATACTGATAGTAGAGTTCCGACTTAGGTTTTGAAGACTATATGTTCAGCATTGACATCATTGTGAAGAACACGCCCGTCTCGCTGTCGGTACAGCGGAAATTGGAGGAGGACGCACAGACTGTTTACCAACAGGTTCTGGAAGCGATTCGCAACTCCCAACCGCAAATTTTGGAACTCACGTGTGAGAAAAATCCTGAGAAAAAGGTAGCTGTCGTCAGTAGCGAGATTTCTGGGGTAGTGGTTTCTCAGAAATCGGGGGCATCATCTACAGGAAGATCCCCAGGCTTTGTCTCCATGGCAGCGGCAGCAGAATGATGGCTGGGGGTGCAGGTGCGGATATGAGTCAGCGGGCCGTTGCTGTGCGGGATTTGTGTTTTAGCTGGCCGTCGGGCGATCGAGTTTTGCAAGGTTGCTCTCTGGATGTACCCAAGGGCGAGTTTTGGATGCTTTTGGGTACTAACGGCAGTGGCAAATCTACACTGCTGAGGCTGATGGCTGGGCTGCTGCACCCCCAGTCAGGGGAAATTGACCTGGCTGGGCGGATTGGTTTTGTGTTCCAAAACCCGGATCACCAACTGGTGATGCCGACGGTGGGTGCGGATGTAGCTTTTGGCTTGGTGGAGGAAAAGCTTTCTAACCTTCAGGTGCGGGATCGGGTGGCGGAGGCTTTGGAGGCTGTGAATTTGCTGGATTTGCAGCGACGGCCGATTTATGCTTTGAGTGGGGGGCAGAAACAGCGGATTGCGCTTGCTGGGGCGATTGCCCGTCACTGTGAAATTTTGCTGTTGGACGAACCGACGGCTTTGTTAGATCCCGATTCTCAGTTGGATTTGGTGGCTGCGGTGCAGCGATTGGTAAAAAATCGCGGGATTACGGCTTTGTGGGTGACTCACCGTTTGGATGAGTTGAATTATTGTGATGGGGCTTTTTTGTTGGAGCATGGTCAAGTGGTCGATCGGGGAGATCCGGCGCGTTTGAAGCAGCGGTTGATGCAAAATCCCGATGTTTAGCTGTTAAGCAATTTTAGAATTCAGTTGTCGCTGCTGGCGCTTGCGGTACGGTAATTAGCGGCGCGGGGCCGACTATTTTAGCTTTGACAAAGGCAGCAGTAGCTGAGGTTGTTAAAGAAGCAATGGCGACTGCTTGGATGGAATTTGGGGTGAAAGCAGATGTACGGGCGATCAAGCCCGATACTCGAGGCGCTATGATTTCTAGTTAGGGCTTGCTGAATAAGTACAGGAAACCCAAAAAGGTTCGATCGCTCTCTTCAAGCAAGCGGCAGAGTCCGGTTGCTGGGTCTATTCATAAAGTCATACAAATCAGATTTAAAAACTCCGTTATTTCATTGCGCGACGAGATAGCGATCGCGCGGTAAACAATGTTGCAGCAGCGGTCGATCGTGGCTGCAAAATCATAAGTTGACACTACTCCCAGGCACGTCTCAACTTATGACTTTTATGAATCCAACTTCTGAATAATATGAATTGACAGGAGAGCAAGCTGTTTATTTAATTGTAATTAAGCAGAAGTATCGATGTTAATTTCTGATTTGCAGTTATTCAATAGACTGAAGCCATGCAGATACAATCTAGTAAAAAACAAATAATTTGGGTTAGTTTGCTGTGTTTGTCAGCAATTGCATTGCCCCTCGCTAGTGAAGCTATAACAGTAAAAGAAGTACCGAATCCCCGCCAAGTATATGGCGGTTGGGTAACAGATAGAGCAAACATTCTCAGTAACAGCACCGAAAATCAGCTCGATCGCATGATTTCAGATTTAGAGGCAAAAAACGGTTCGGAAATCACAGTTGTCACAGTACCTGACACTAAGCCATCTGAAACACCAAAAGCATTTGCCACAGAATTATTTAACTATTGGGGAATTGGTAAAAAAGGCAGAAACAACGGAGTTTTATTGTTAATTTCTGCGGGGGAACGCCGGGTGCAAATTGAAACGGGTTCCGGCATTCAAAGCATTTTACCAGATGCTAAAACTGTGAGTATTATTCAAACGGAAATTACGCCCAGATTCAAACAGCAAGACTTCGACGGTGGCACATTAGCCGGGACGAAAGCGTTAGTCAATATTTTACAAAATCCGACAGCAAACAGTCAAGCTCAAAACAGACTGCCTTTGGCTCTTACAGTTGTCTGTCTGATTTGGTGGGTTGTACGCCAGATATTTCATAAGTTATTTGCTGGGGTGTTTCCTTCTCATTCCTACTCCCGAGGTAGAAACGTTTCTAATAGTTGTAACAACTATAACCGCAGCAGCGATTACAGTAGCAGTACCAGCAATTCCAGTAGTAGTAGCAACAGCGATTGCAGCAGTAGTGATTCTGGCAGCAGCTTTGGAGGTGGCGAGTCTGGGGGTGGCGGTGGCGGTGGAGATTGGTAAATAGCAGTTGACATAGGTTTAGATTTTATCAATCTTTTCAATTGACCACCACCAATTGCGATCGTCTTGCGAACGAAAACGAATGACGATTCCCCATTCATTACCCCCTAACTTGAATTGCGATCCGGATTTAGGAAAAGATGGCTTCAGGGCGAGCTCTGGCAACGGTATCGATCGATGGCATTCTAAAAGAAGATCGATCGTTTCCTGGCTTGGTTGTTCGATGCAAGCGTGACGGAGTTTTGCAGTCCATCCTTATATCCATAGAGTTTGCCTGCATCGCTATAGAAGATTATCTACTGATTTCTTCTTCTTCCTTCGCGCCCTTTGCGTCTTCGCGGTTCAATAATACTAATTTTTGTAGTGGCAAAAGAGTAACAATAACGTAACACCTATCGGGCGCGATCGGTCTCTTTGCTTGACAAAAAATACATTTTATGATATTTTAGCGGGTTGCCCTGCCCCAAAAATTTTTTGTGTTTTTTTGTAAAAGGCCTTAACAATTCTTAATCCAGCTCAATATAATGTGATTATGTGCTGCGTAGGTATAAATCTCCATGCTCGAACAAACAAGCAATACATATCCCTGGCTGAGCGCCATCATTCTATTCCCCGTGCTCGCCGCCTTAGTGATTCCCCTGCTGCCCAGCAAAACCGTCCGCTGGTACGCACTCGGAGTCGGCCTCGTCGATTTCTTCCTCAGCCTTTGGGCATTTTGCAGGAGCTACGACTTGCAAAATGCGGGATTTCAACTCGCTGAAAGTTACGCTTGGCTGCCTCAAATCGGTCTCAACTGGTCAGTAGCTGTCGATGGCTTGTCCATGCCCCTCATCGTGTTAACCGGCTTAATCAACACCCTGGCAATTTTAGCCGCGTGGCGAGTTACCCAAAAACCCAAACTCTTCTACTTCCTGATGCTGGCGATGTACAGTGCCCAAATCGGAGTCTTCGCCGCCCAAGATTTGTTATTGTTCTTCCTAATCTGGGAACTCGAACTCGTTCCCGTATACTTATTAATCTCCATCTGGGGCGGCGCAAAACGCCAGTACGCAGCTACTAAATTCATTCTCTACACAGCTTTGGGCTCCATCTTCATCCTCGTCGCGGGATTGGCAATGGCTTTCTGGGGCGGTACGCCCAACTTTGACATGGCAACTTTGGCAAGCAAGCACTACCCGCTGGCTTTGGAAATCTTCGCCTATACCGGATTCTTAATTGCCTTCGGCGTCAAACTTCCGATTTTCCCCCTGCACACTTGGCTGCCCGACGCCCACAGCGAAGCTTCTGCCCCCGTTTCAATGATTTTGGCAGGTGTATTGCTGAAAATGGGC
>JAAUPI010000327.1 GCA_012035135.1 Microcoleus sp. CSU_2_2 | reverse complement strand
CCCCCCCGTGCCCGCCCCCCCCGTACCTCCGATTGACGTAATTCCTAACGGGGTGGATTTGGCAGAATTTCCGTATCGCTCGATCGATCCGGGAGGACACACCTTAATTTTTGCAGGCGCAATGAATAATTTGCCCAATATTGATGCGGTGCGGTTTCTGAGTGTGGAAGTGCTGCCGATTGTCCAGCAGCGGTATGCCGATACTACCCTCACCGTAGTCGGGGCCTCGCCAGTCCCGGAAGTGTTGGATTTGGGAAAACTGCCAGGAATTCAAGTAGTAGGTCGGGTGCAAAGGGTGGCAGAATATTTGCATCAGGCTGCTATTTGTGTTGTACCGATGCGAATTGGTTTTGGGATTAAAAATAAAACTTTAGAGGCGATGGCTGCGGGAACGCCCGTTGTAGCGAGCGATCGAGGTTTGGAAGGTTTAGCAGTTGGTGGTGGTAGCCAACCGAGAAGGGCCTTGCGAGCGAACGGAGTTCAGGAGTATGTTGAGGCGATTACCAGTTTGTTTGAAAATCAACAGTTAAGACAAGAGTTGTCTCGCAGTGCGCGATCGCTCGTCGAAAGCGAATACACCTGGGACATCATAGGTCAGCAATACGATCGAGTATTGCATCGTAAATTCTAAATTCTAAAATCTAAATTCTAAATATTGGACGATGGAACACAAAATTAACCCCTCAAAAGGTAGAGTCAAACCCCCACAAAATGGAAAAGTTGCTCCTCCTCCAACGAGACGCCGCCGCCAAGCCCGACGCCCCCAAAATCTTCAACAGTCCCAGCTTCCTACCAACGCCTCCCAAACAGTCGCCAGATATCCCTGGAAAAGACTGATCGCTAATGTGACGGCCCTCAGCATATTGTGCGGCTGCGCAGCTTTCATGGGAGGCGGTGCTTGGCTAAGTTACCAGCTAATTGTCGATCCCAACAGCAACAAGTGGATCGCTAAGTTTGTACCGGAGTGGTCCCGCCTCCCCCTCGCTACCAGAGATTCGATCCAAACTCTCGATCAAATCAAAGCCAGCGTCCGCAAATTGGGATTCACAATCGGAGAACCCCTGCCACTTCCTATCGATAAATCTAGCGATAATTCAGTTTCTGATTTGCTACTACCGGTGATGGTGGAGAGGAATGTTAACGCTGCTACTGTTTGCAAAAATCCTTGTCGTCAAATTGTCGAACTTCGGGTATATAAGCGGGTACAAATTCCCGATCGAGATTCCGATACCGTACAGTATTTTCAGCTAGCAAGTTCTGTAAATATAGAAGGTCCTGCGGAATCTTTTGTAATTGCTTCTTTAGCAGACTCTAAATCTAACAATCAAGGCTCCAATCAGTCGCTACCCCTGACACAAATACGTCGCTTTGACGGTAAGCCACCGGCTGCGGGAATTTGGTTTAATGTCAGCGGTCAATTGTTACAGGGCGATAAGAAAATTCCCTACGGACAAGTGGTTCGCTACAACCCCAGCCAAAATCATTTAATCTCGCTGTTGGATTGGACGAGTGCGGCCGGACAACCGCCGAATTGGCAGCAAATTGTTAAAGGGTCAAACCCCCAATTGGCGATCGACCAAACTGTTGGTTTGGAACCGCAATTTATGATTTATCAAATTGGTTCGCGCCAGTTTGTGCCGAACCCTGTTCAGTTGACAGCGATTTCTTTGGAAGAATTTGCTGTCAATGACGAGACTTACAAAAATGCCCTGCGGCTGGCGAAAAGCGGGCTGTGGTCTCCGGCTTTAAATGTCATGCGTTCTGCTAAGGGGAAAGCCGGTGCGAATTGGCCGATCGTCGCGCAGGCTCAGCTAGATACGATCGAATTTCACGCTAAAATTACTCGAGCTCAGGCGATCGCATCTTGGGCGAGTCCGGGCCAGCAAGTTCTAGCAGAGTTGATTGACGGCCGCTGGACTGAAGCTTTGCAGGTGTTTGAAGCCGATCCGAGCAACAGTCACGAAATTGCTAAAACGCTCAAAAATGACGGCGGGAGGCTGTGGAACCGCGTAGACGCCGCCTTGAGAGTGAATCCAACTGACGCGAACGTGAAAGCTTGGGGTGCACTAATTGTGGCCGCTCAAGACGGCGTTCGCGAGGCGATGAATTGGCTCGACCAACAGTCGGATACGGACAGCGAAACTAGGAGTAAAATTCGGAATTTGGTAAATAAACTGGACGAAGCAGTCTCTGTTGCCGAGAATCTAGAAGGTCACAAAAGTCAAATTATGGGTTCCGCTACTTTAATTAACAATATCAATCCTGCGGAGTGGCTAGAACCCGAAGCAAAAAATGAGTTGAAATTGACTGAACAACAAGTTTGGTATCAGGTGCAGGTGGCAAGTTTTTATGACGGGAACCGCTGGGTTAATTCGCCGTTTGCAGATGTCGAAGTGCGCTCTTTTCCTGCTACTCAAGTGAAGTGGCTCTGGGGGCGGCTGGGCTTGCAGGCTGACCCGAAGATTAAAATTGAGGTAGCGATGACTAACGGTCAACAAAGAGTCGCCGTGGGAACAGTGAAAGCCGTGCAGGTTCAAGACGGAAATTTGCGGTTGCTGGCTGCGGTTGACAAGCGATCGTGAGAAATTAGAGCAATTCTCAGCAAACTCTAGGTACGCTAGACGATCGGTAATAGGTAATAGGGAATTGAAGGATTGGTAATTTTCGCTCGTGTTAGCTAACAGCTATTATTTCTGACCCATTACCCATTACCTTAAATTGAGGACGAGATCTAGCTAAAGTACCTAGATCTCGTCCTCCCAGACAACAACACACAAAAATTTTGTTAACTCACATTACACAACGTGCAATTTACACAACTCACCCACAAAAATCATTGAGATGCTTAGATATCGCCCTTTTTAGAGAGTGCTGCAATCATCTGACGTTTAACTGCCTTAGCCCACAGATCAAACTCTGAACTGTTGGTGCTGTTAATTTTCACTTCCTCAACAGGTTGATGTGGGGCTTCCTTGCGTACTTTAGTCTCCATTTTTTTTCCTCGTTTCAAAGTTGTTATTAGTCGATCGCCAGTGGTCAGCATCATACCTATATTTTATGAAGTAATTGCAGGAACTATTTGTACTAAATACAGAGACTTTAACCCAAATATGCAGTAAATACATTTAATCAATGCAATTTATGAATTTAGATTAAAAACTTCCTGCAATCATTGCTCGCTCTAGGTCTTTCCTGATGTTTGAGGAGTGCTATTTACCTGGTAAAGCACTATCAAACTAAGACTTATGTTAATTCAGTTATTTCTAAATGAATGTATTTGCGTATACAGCAGGAAATTACTTTTTTATTTCTCCTTCCTGCTGTTTTTTAATTCACATAGTGCCGTAGAGCCGATCGCCTGCATCTCCCAATCCCGGTACAATATAGCCATATTCGTCTAAACGCTCGTCAATTGCCGCCGTATAAATCTGCACGTCGGGATGCTGTTCTTGAAAGTGCTTAATTCCTTCGGGTGCTGCCAGCAAGCACAAAAACTTAATTGACTTCGGGTTAACCTCTTTCAGCCTGTCTGCTGCCGCCACTGCCGAATTGCCAGTTGCTAGCATCGGATCGACAATTAAAACATCTCGCTGTTCGATATCGTGGGGAACTTTGAAATAATATTCGATCGACATCAGAGTTGTCGGATCGCGGTACAAACCAATATGTCCTACCCTAGCCGATGGAATTAGTTCTAAAATACTGTCTAAAAGTCCCTGACCAGCGCGCATAATTGAGACAATTACCAGTTTCTTTTCCGGCGCCAGAACAGGTGCATTCATCGAGGCGATCGGCGTCTCTATTTGCACGTATTTTAGCGGCAAATCTCGCGTCACTTCATAAGCCAAAAGCATCCCAATTTCTTTAAGAAGTTGGCGAAATTTCGCCGTGCTAGTTTGAGTTTGTCGCATTAGCGTTAACTTGTGCTGCACCAAAGGATGGTCGATGACAATAACTCGATCGGTCATGCGATTTTAGATTTTAGATTGTTAGATTAAAGAATTGAAGAAAGCGACCTTATAAAACAAGGACGGAAAGCGGAAAACTCATCAGCTTTAGCTATGAGATGTAAGCGACACGAGCGGTTTTAACCGCCGTCAATCTTTCTTGAATCTTAACATTTTTAGCGGTGTAAAAAGGGCT
>JAAUPI010000001.1 GCA_012035135.1 Microcoleus sp. CSU_2_2 | reverse complement strand
TTATAATTGGTATGGTGCGTCGCTATGAGATCTCCCAATAGCAACGAGAGTTGTTCGTAGCGACGCACCCTACATTTACTACATTTACGAGATTATAAAAGGGGTAAGTTACCCGGATTTGGTATAATTCCGATGCTAACGGAATTGATATAAGTCGGTAATAATAAAGCCTAAAACCCCGTCACACATCAACAATTTGATGACCTTACACGGCGTCAACCCAACGGCACGCTCAGGGCAAGCTGTCCACTGCTATAAAACCCGTCCCTAGAATTCAAATTAATGGTAACAAAATCTCAAATTCTGTACCCGTACCTGGGGTTGAATGCAAATTCAACTTGCCTTTGTGCTTTTCCGTAACAATTTGATAAGTAATTGCCAATCCTAAACCCGTACCTTTTCCGGCTGGTTTAGTGGTAAAAAATGTCTCGAAAATCCGTCGCTGAATTCCTGGCGGAATACCAGGCCCGTTATCTGCAATTCTGATCACTACCCAACTATGATTTTGACTTTTTTCTGTTGATTCTGAACTCAAGTCGCCGTTGTGAGTTGCTAAAGATAGCAGTTTTGAATTGTCTCGATCGCCCCCCACATAATTTTGAATTAAGTCCGAACTCACGCAGTCTCCATCATAACTGTTTATTATCTCAGTTTCAATAGTAATAGCAGGTGCAAAACCTGTTTCTCCTTTGATCTCTTCCAAAGCATCGATCGCATTGCTGACGATATTCATAAATACCTGGCTCAACTGACCGGAGTAACACTTGACTAAAGGCAAATCCCCATAGCTTTTCGTTACTTTAATCCCGTACTTGAGGCGGTTTTTGAGAATTAACAACGTACTGTCAATACATTCGTGAATGTTAGCTGCTTTCAGATTGGTTTCATCCATGTGAGAGAAGGTGTGCAGGCTGGTGACGAGTTCGGTCAGCCTTTCTGCGGAAACTGTCATACTTTTGAGGATTTCCCCCCAATCTTCCTGCAAGAAATCAAATTCTATTTCTTCTTTGAGTTGGTCAATTTGTTCACTCTCACCGACAATTTCTGCGTAAGCGGACACCAATTCCATAATGTCTTTGGCGTAGTTAGACAAAAAGCCGATATTTCCAGTGATACAGGTGACGGGATTTCTAATTTCGTGGGCGACTCCAGCAACCATTTGTCCCAAACTGGCGAGTTTTTCGGTTTGAATGAGTTGGGATTGGGTTTGCTGCCGCAGTAATTTTGTTGCTAGTTCGTGAATATTGGATTGCGATACTAGCAGTTCGTGTGCGTCTAGCAAACGATAAGTTTGAGCAGATAATTGAACTACGATCGGCTCATAAAGCAGTTCTTTCGATCGCCGCAACGATTTCCTGGCTGCATCTACGATTAAAGTATTGCTGGAAAAAATCAAAGCCTCCGTTTCGGCAAAGCGGTACAAAGCCCTCACCGGTCGCTTTAAAAATAATTCTCGCCCAAAAGGACGACTGATAAATTCTAAAAACCTCCGCCGGGAAATCATGCCGACAAATTGATCTCGATCGGTCAAAATGACTCCGGGTAAAAGCGGATCGGCTTCCAACATCTGAGCAATTTTACTGCCCAAATCAGTTTCTTCTACCTGAAAATCGTACAAGGATAATTCTTGAAGAGTTGAGTCCAAACGGAGCTCTGGTATAAAAGCCTCTAACATAGCCGGGACTTGTCTGTCTGCGCAGGACATATTTAACATAAATTCACCAGCACGAAGATTGGAGTTATATTTGCAAGTACACATGAGCTACGAAAAAGTAGTCAGCCGATAGCGGACTGCTTTACGGCTCTACCCCTGACTGAAAGAAGGCAGTTATACTGAAGATATTCGACAGCTATTTTGAAAAAATTCTGCTAAATGACTTCATGCTTCTGTCTTCGGATAGCAAACTGCTTTTTAAATTACAAAAAAAAGCTGAGAGTCGGTAAATTAAATTTTACCGATCGGAGTATAAGCAATATAGAGTATAAGCAATAGAGATGCGCCCCGGCAATAATGCCTAACTTTATTTTATATGGACTTTAGGGGTATGAACGGTTAGTTGGATTATTTAACTATCAATTAACCTAGCGTTCATTTTTTAACCTTTTGTTAATACAAACAAGTTTTAACGTGCTAAAGCCTTTTATTTCTAATCTGAAAACACGGAGTTTTCATGCTACTTTTATAATTCATCAATTCCAGCTAACAACAGGAGCGCAGGATGTTTAACATAATCTTAACTTATAGCAACCGCCACATCGGTTAGGACATAAAAGGGAAGAGGCAATAGTGAACAGGCAACAGACTGTCCAAGGGATGGGGATTTAACCCCAACCCAAACAAACAACTTATAGAAGATGGGGTTTTATACCCCGATTGGGAACTCTTAACAGGAAACTGTTGCCCGTTCCCTGTTCCCTTCTTCGATAAAGAACCTGACTTGCGATCGCCTAAAGCCTTTTACGCATCAACAATTTGATTCCCTACACTGTCAACCCTTCGGCCGGCGAGCGGGCAAGCTGTCCGCTGCTAGAGTGTCGCGCTTTGCTATGATTGACACCGGTTCTGACAAAGACAGTAACAGGACTTACGCACCAATATCAAAGAAACCGGGAATAGGGCCGAATCTCGTAGTTCCAGCGCCTAATTTTCGCAAAAAACCCGGTTTCTGGCCACCCGTGCATAAGTCCTAAGTAATTTACGAGTAGGTGATGGATGCAACCCGCACTGACAAATCAGTTAAATAATGCTTTCACCCTGTTTCTCAGTTTGTTAGTAGAGGCAATACCTTTTCTGCTGCTGGGAGTTTTATTCTCAGGTTTGCTGCTGGGGTTTGTAGACGAGCGCAAACTCGTAGCCCGCATCCCACGAAACCCGCTGTTGGGGGCTTTAGTCGGCAGTTCGATCGGCTTTTTGTTTCCGGTGTGCGAGTGTGGCAATGTGCCGGTAGCCCGCAGATTGCTGATGCAGGGAGTGCCCGCACCGGTGGCCATCGGCTTTTTGCTCGCGGCCCCCACCATCAACCCCGTGGTAATTTGGGCGACTTGGATCGCTTTTCGGGATCAGCCAGAAATAGTAGTTTTGCGGGTGGTATTTTCCTTGGTTACAGCCACAATTATTGGCTGGGTATTCAGCGCCCAGAAAGACTTGCGGCCCCTGCTACAACCGGAGGTTGCCCGCGCGATCCCTCTGCCAAAACCTGATTTTTCCGAACAAGAGCTTGTCCAAGCCAAAACTTCGGCACTATTGCAGTCGGGGACGTTTATGCTCGGTATGCCGGGAGGTCCGATGCCGATCGAATCTTTGCTGCAAGAGGACTGGAAGCCCTTAAAAACGGGCAAAACAGACAAATCCTCAAAATTTTTCTCCATGTTCCACCGCGTTTCCAAACAGCGCCTGCGCCTGCTTTTAGATAGTATGGTACAGGAGTTGCGTGAATTGGGAGGGGTATTAGTAATTGGCAGTGCGATCGCGGCTATCATTCAAGTTGCCGCCCCCCGCGAACTAATTCTCAACCTCGGACAAGGCCCTGTTTCTTCGATTTTCGCCATGCTCATCTTAGGGGCAGTCGTGTCGATTTGTTCTACAGTAGATGCTTTTTTTGCCTTGTCTTTTGCTGCCACTTTTACCAGTGGTTCGCTGTTAGCATTTCTCGTGTTTGGCCCGATGATTGACCTTAAAGGTATCGGTTTGATGCTATCAATTTTTCGGGGCAGAGCCGTAATTTACTTGATGGTACTGGCTGCTCAGTTAACTTTTTTAATGACCCTCGCCGTGAATTTATATCTAGGTTAAGGACTTGGCAGAGAATGAGCTTAAAATTATTAGATGGCGGTTATATAGTCGTTGAGAGGGGCGGGTTTATGAGATTGTTGGTTTGAGACGATTACAAAGGATATCTCACAACAAAGTATGGTGCGTCGCTGCGAGATTTTCCAGATTAGTTGTAGATTATTGGTGGCGACGCACCCTACGAATGACCAATAACCAATGACTTTTCAAAAATGAATCTTAAAAAAATTGCCCCTTGGCTGGACGCCCTAGCTATCTTAGTGTGGGGAATACTGCTCCTCAAATATTGGATAACTGGCAAATTAAACATTCTGATTCACCCCAATTACTTTGGCTTGACTGTGGGGGGAGGTATTGGTTTAATCGTCATTGGTGGGTTGAAAACTTGGGAACTCTTCAAGCTCGATCGAACCAACAAGAAATCACGACAAACGCCAGCAATTGACTCTCCCAGAATGGCAGCAGTTGAACACGTTACTTTATTTCCCCCCAGTTTCGGCAGTACCTTAATGTTGAGCGTCGCATTAATAGGTTTAGTAACAACGCCGCGCACATTTACCAGCCAGACAGCATTAGAACGAGGCCTTACCGAATCCCTACCTATTACCAGACTGCAACCCCAAGAATTTCGCAATACCACAAAACCCGAAAAACGATCGCTCGTTGAGTGGGTGCGACTGTTAAATTTTAATCCAGAACCAGATACATACACAGGTCAAAAAGTCAATGTTCAAGGATTTGTCATTCACCCTCCGAACGTAGCAGAACAATATTTGTGGATCGGGCGTTTTATCATTACCTGCTGCGCAGCAGATGCCTATCCAATAGGGTTGCCAGTCAAACTGCCACCCAATCAAACCCGCGCGGCCTTTCCCCCAGACAGTTGGTTTGAAATAGAAGGAGAAGCGATCGCAGAAGAACTACAAGGTAAGCGCAAATTAATCATTCAAGCCTCTTCCCTCAAACCAATTCCCGAACCGAAAAACCCTTATGATTATTAAGAGAACATCCGCACATAAGCTCGGCGGTTAAAACCGCATCTACACAAACAAATCTCGGCCTACGCCGACTCAAGAATCAAGGGAGCTGGAAACCCGGATTTGATATTACCCATTCCCCATTACCCATTCCCCATTCCCATATGAGTATTTTTAACAAAAAACTTAATCCTTCATTCTTCGGTATTTTACCGTTCAAACAGCCGATCGATCGGGCAGCATTCACACTAATTCTAGTGCTGATTGTATTAACGGGACTGCTGCTGCTGGGCAATCGTACTGCACCACGAGTACGAGAATTTACCTGGGAAAATAAACAAATCGGCGCCCAAGATACCGGATTTATCCTCACCTTCTTTCGCCCGATGAACCACTCCACAGTCGAGGCAAACTTAAAGCTAGAACCCTCCCTCCCCGGTAAATTTAGTTGGGCAGGACGGCGCATGGCTTACACTCTCAAAGACCCTGCACCCTATGGCGTTACCTACACATTAAAACTTGCAGAAGCAACCGACAAGTATTTCGGAGAAAACAACCAAAATAAAGGAACGCCAATTCAACCGTTTAGCAGTACATTTCGCAGTCGCGATCGCGCTTTTGTTTACATCGGCGTCACAGGCGAAACAGAAAGTAGGTTAATGTTAGTTAATCTTACCAGTAGCGAACCGAAACCAATACCACTGACTCCCAAAGATTTAGTCGTCACCGATTTTAAACCCTATCCTAACAGCGATCGCATTTTATTCTCAGCAACAGATCGATCGCAAGCCCGTACAGGGGGGACCATAACTCAAGAACTATTCACAGTCACCACCGGCATCAATCCCCAATCCCCCGCAGAATCAACGCAGCCCCCTGCAATCGCCGGTAGAATCGACAAACTTTTAGACTCCAAAGATTATCAAAACCTTAAATTCGACCTCTCAGCCGACGGAAAAATTATAGTTATTCAGCGCGTAAACCGCCACAATCCCGGAGATTTCAGCCCTTGGATTTTAGAAGAAAAAATGCCGCCCCGGCGCTTAGAAAATCAACAAGGCGGGGATTTTATGATTCGGCCCGACAACAAATCGATGGTAATATCTCAAAAACAAGGATTGGCGATCGTCCCACTGACACAGGAAGCAAACCCAGTAGAATTTTTGCCAAAATACGAACAAGTATTAGGAATGGCCCGCGACAACTCCGCCGCCGCCTACGTTAAATATAATACCGACTTCACCCGATCGCTCTTTATCTTAGACAACCAAGGTGCAGAACAGGAAATATTGCGCATTCCCGGCAGTATTATTGCCGTTTATTTTGACCCCCGCAAAAACAAAGACAATCAATTTCAGCGCCTCTATTGCTTGTTAGCCGAACGCCTGAAAACAGCAGACTACAAAGAACAGCCTTTCATCGCCGCCATCGACCTCAAAAAAGATGGCACTCGTTTAGTCGGAAGCATCAAACCGTTGCTGATTTTGCCCAATCAATTAGATACTAAAATCAGTTTATCTCCCGACGGACTCGCATTAATATTCGACCAATCAGTCACAGCAGCGAAACCCTCAGCAGGAAACAGTCCCCGCAACGACAGCGGACAGTCGATCGCCACCAGTCGCCTCTGGCTGCTACCCTTAGTAGAAACATCCGCAGACACTTCTCAACCAAAAATGCAGCCAGAAGAACTGCCCTTTGCCGGCTATCACCCCCGCTGGCTTCCTTAAATCAATTTGAAATTTAAGATCGATCGCACTGCTGACTAATAGACATCTCCGATAATTACTGTGGAACAGGCATCCTGCCTGTTTTTGACAATCTTTTTAGGAGATGTCTCATGACTAATCTAAACTTTAATAAGTTGCGTGGCGGGTTTATGAGCGGGGGCGGGTTTATGAGATGATTAGTCTTAGGCGATTATGGTTGGTAAAACCCGCCCCTACAATTCACGATTGTTATTGTTTTTTTGCGCTTCCCTAATTACCAATTACCCATTACCAATTACCCATTACCAATTACCCATTACTATGATTCCTGAAGAAATTACCAATACACTAAAAGAATTATTTGGCGAAAGCGTTGAGACACCGATAGCCACTTCTTGGCAAGTAGAAACCTCCAAATTTCGGCTGTTAGTGCTCCTCTCAGAAGACGGTATTTGGCTGCGGATTTTGCTGCCGATCGCCGAGGCCTCAGAAGCTCAACCATTTTTCGATAAACTGCTAGAAGCTAACTTTGACACCACCCTCGAAACTCGCTACGCCATACATCAAAACGTCTTGTGGGGTGTATTTCAGCACAATTGCGCCACACTCACCACAGCAGATTTCTTAGCTGCCATTGCTAAACTGCTTGCTTTGCAGCAGCGGGGCTTGTCCGACTTCTTCGGCGACTTGATAGAAACCCGCATCCGTCAAATCATCAAAGTGGCTAAGATCCGCGGACAGTCGATCGAAACTACCCTTCAGAGTTTAGACCGTTTCTACGCAGAGGGCTTGATGGGCGCAATGGAACTTGGGCGAGACTCCCGCGAACAGACTCTCGCGGCTTGGCGCTATCAACTAGAACGCCTGTGGCCAGAGGTAGAACCTTGACATAGCCTCACCAGCCCCCAGATGAATCGGGGACTCAATCTAAAATCTAAAATCCGGCGTCCCCTCCATCGGTCGCAGGTATGTTGACTTTTGACCCCCGATATATGGTCTTATTCCCGCCAACAACGCAAAAATAGTATCAAAAATTACAATCGGGACTTTATAAAATTTTAATATTTCAGTAAAACAGGCCCTCGCAGGGTATATTATGGTAAAAAGTTTACAGTTAACATCTCTGAGTTGCACAACAGCTTTTATCCTTTAACATTGATTTAGAAAGAAACTTTTTAGCAGACAATGCCCGGTCGATCGGGTTTTCTGCGGCGACGCTGTTGTAATTTACTCAACGGACAGCTTCAGCTTGAGGCAGTCTGCAATCCTTAATCATGGGTAACGGCTAATGAGTAATGGGTAACGGCTAATCTTTATTGCTGATTGGAACAAACAAATAACCAATAATAAATAACAGATTATTAGCAACTTGCGTTATCCATCAATACAACATTTAATAGAGGCTTCATATATGTTTGCTTTGCGTGAGTCTAACTCGGAGTTATCAGTGTTGCATATACCTGAGATTTGTACTTGGCACCTCTCCTTAAAATCAACTCTCCAAGACCTGCCACTCTACGACTGCCAAATTGAATTAACTCAACAGGCAAAAGAAGTAGCCCAGGAGTTTGAAAAAAATCCCGTACTGCCAGGGGTGATTTTGACAAAAAATGGCAAGTTTGTCGGCATGATTTCTCGGCGGCTATTTTTTGAAAGAGTCAACCGCCGTTACGGGTTAGAAATGTTTTTTCAGCGGCCGATCGAAGTTTTATATCAGTTTTCAAGAAAAGATATGCTGCTGCTTTCTAGCGATACATTAATTGTAGAAGCAGCCCAGGAATCTCTTTACAGGACAGCAGAATTAGTTTACGATCCAATAGTAGTAGTATTAGAAAACGATACTTACAGGCTGTTAGATGTACATCAATTAATGGTCGCTCAATCAAGAATTAACCAATTAACAAATAAGTTGCTTCAAAAGCAAACCCAAGCAAAAATCATCCAAACAGAAAAGATGGCGAGTTTGGGGAAAATGGTAGCAGGGGTAGCGCATGAAATCAGAAACCCACTCAACTGTATTTGGGGAAATTGGAGTTTTCTGATGTCCTATTTTGAAGACTTGATCCAACTAATGGCGGCTTACGAAGCAGAATTTTCCGAACCTTCTGCCCAAATTGCTGCTATCAAAGAAGAGATTGAATTTGATTTTTTACAAGAAGATTTGCCTGCAACTTTAGAAGGGATGAAGTTAGGAGTCGAACAATTGCTAACAATTGTCAATGGACTGCACAACTTCTCTCACATGGATGAGAGCAAGGCAGTGGAGACAGACATCAACGAATGCGTTGAGAGTACCCTATTAATTCTGAAAAACCGCTGCAAAAAGGGCATAAAAGTGGTAAAAGATTACGGCGAACTGCCACTAATTAGTTGCTACTCAGGTCAGTTGAGTCAGGTATTTTTAAATTTGTTAGTCAACGCTTTAGATGCCCTGGCAGAACACGCGGTCGATCGAGAAATAGAGATACAGTCTCCGCAGACTTGGCAGCCAACAATACAAATTACCACTAAAGTGCTAGAAGCCAGGGGTTGCCTGTGGATAGCAATTTGTATTGCCGATAACGGGCCTGGCATTTCCCCAGAAAATCAGCAGCGGATCTTTGACACCTTTTTTACGACTAAACCAGCGGGCAAAGGAACAGGTATGGGGCTGGCTATCTGCAATCAAATCGTCACGGAAAAACACAGAGGTCAACTAAATGTTCGATCGCAGCCCGGCCAGAACACCGAATTTGAGATCCTGCTGCCCATAGCTTAACAAACAGAACTTTCGCTCCCGTTGCCCCTTCTTTCATGGTGGCGGTGAAAAGATAGGCTAGGTTATTAGTACCAGGACTTACGCACCAATATCAAAGAAACCGGGAATAGGGCCGAATCTCGTAGTTCCAGCGCCTAATTTTCGCAAAAAACCTGGTTTCTGGTCCCCCGTGCGTAAGTCCTAAGTACGTTCTAATTTCAAAAATCAGGGTGTTTCGGCAACTCAAAGTTCCAGTGGTAAATTCATTCAATTCTAAACAACTAGACCCTTCACTCTCTGAGGGGAGCGATCGAGATCTTTCCCTAGACTCTACCCTCCGGGATTTGCCCCTCTATCACTTTCAGGTCAAATCTAGCTGCTTGGGAGCCGCGGTTGCTGAGATATTTGAAAAACATCCCCTGCTGCCGGGAGTCGTCTTGGTAGAAGCAGGGAAATTTGCCGGCATGATATCGCGCCGAAGACTACTGGAGTACCTGCTCAAACCCCAAGGCCCCGAACTATTTTGCATCTACCACTGAAGATTCTCTACAGCTACGCTCGCATCGAGATGTTAGTGCTGTCCGAGAGTACAACTATTTTGGCAGCAGCACAGCAGGCCTTGCGCCGATCGCCCGAATTGCAGCCAGAACCGATCGTAGTTCAAATCGACTCTCAACCTTATCGGCTGCTGGACTCTCACGCACTCAACATCGCCTACTGGCAAATTCGTGGCATCGAAACTCAAGTGCGCTACGAAAAAGCTCAAGCTCAAATGATTCAAAGCGAAAAAATGGCTAGTTTGGGGCGTTTAGTCAACGGAGTAGCGCACGAAATTTTAGATCCCGTTGGTTTTATTTGGGGCAATTTAACTTACGTCAGCGACTACAGCAAAAGCCTGATGGAATTGCTCTCAATTTACGATGCGCACTGTGCCGATCCTCCCTCACAGATAGCACAAATCAAGGAAGAGATAGATTTTGACTTTTTACAAAACGATTTCCTCAAAACAGTTGCTAGTATCAAGGCCGGTGCCGAACGCTTGAGTAAGCTGGCAAGCAGTTTGCAAAACTTTTGCCACATAGACGATATTTATCCCAAACCAGCAGATTTGCACGCCAACATTGACAGCATTCTTTTGCTGCTCAAAAGCCGCTTGACTGGGGAAATTGAAGTAGTAAAAAATTACGGTTACTTGCCACCGGTTCCCTGCTATGCAGGACAGCTAAACCAAGTATTTATGAATATTTTGACGAATTCGATCGATGGTTTGATTAACGAAGCAGTCTCTCAAGAGTTGGCGAAGGAGTTTAAAGGTGCGGGATTCCAAGATTTCGATCGCAAACCGCAAATTGAAATCTTAACTCAAGTTTGCTCTCCCGAACCTGCGATCGACCCCGACAAAACGCACCTTCGCTGGGTTTCAATCCGGATCGCCGATAACGGGCCGGGAATGTCTGCTGTCAAACACAAAAAAATATTGGATTCATTTTCTACAGAAAAACGCGCTCTCAAAGAAACAAGTTTGGCAGTTAGCTATCAAATCGTGACTGGCAAACACGGCGGTGCTTTCAGAATGCGATCGGAGTTAGGAATTGGCACCGAGTTTGAAATTTTGTTGCCCTTGGCTTAAAAAAGTCATTAGTCAGTAGTCATCAGTCATTAGTTACAGCAGATTCCGCGTTGATGAAGTACACCCCCAAGCGATATATCGCCGTGGGACACGGCACTGCCGTCTCCTCTATCTTTGCTAGTACCTACTTACCTGAAAAATGCTGTATCAGTCAACTGTCAATTGTCAACAGTCACCAATATCTATAACTTAGTGCCACAGATTTTACAGAATATAGCATTAGCATCGTGCACCGACCAGCCGCAACCTTTACAAACAGTTTCTACTTGATTAACACTTTTAACTAATTGCTTAATCAAATCCCCCAATTGCCAAGGAATAAGAGCGATTCCCGTCACAATCATCAAAATAGTCAGAAAGCGTCCAGCTTCCGAAATCGGAGTAACATCGCCAAATCCAACCGTCGTCATCGTGACAACCGAGAAATAAACAGCATCCAAAAAAGTGCCAAAGTTTTCAGGATTTGCGGGATGTTCGACTTGATAAATTAAACCAGAATAAACAAAAATTATTGCCAGCAAAGTAAACAAGATCCGAGAAAAAATCGCACCATCTTCGCTGGTAATGCGAAAAACAGAATTTTTTAATTCCAGAAAACGGATGAGTCGGAGAATTCTAAACCAGCGAAAAATGCGGATAAAACTGACATTGACAAATCCCATTAAAAATGGTAATATAGCCACCAAATCAACTATAGAGAAAAAACTAAAAATAAATTTAAATTTATTGTCAGCGCACCACAGTCGCAATAAATACTCAACCACAAAGACGACTAAAAGGGCGTTATCGAGAGTTTGCAGTTTATTTCTAACAGGTTCCGAAAGCGGGTAAGTTTCGGCAATAAAGCTGGCGGAAGATACGAGAATGAGTCCGGTAATAATTAAACTAACATTTCTACCAATAGGCGTTTCAATGTCTTCTAGATAAAATCCAATTTGTTTCCGGTTTAACATAATATTCCGTAGGTCAACCTCAAAAGTCCCAGTCATCCGAATCCGATCTGCAGAATGTGGGTTGAAAAATACTCCCGCGGCCGATCGCAAGTAAACTAATAATTACAACTTAAGTTTTGATACGCCGAAGGGGTCGCTAAACAAATAATTCTGAGCTAGGAACCCAACATAAGGGGACAGCCCGATCGAACTTTGAAACCGCAGACAGACCTACTCAACCACATCCGTCAAGTCATCAGAGAACAAAGGCACATCCAAAAATGTGCCTAGTCCCCCATCATACTAAATCCGAGTTACTCATCCCTTCGATAGTGGTAGGGTGCGTCGCTCTGAGAATCCCGTCTATTTACAGCCATTCATAGCGACGCACCATACAGTCTCATAAAGGGGGTGGGTAACCCGGACTTGGTATCACTCCATCAATTAGTAGAAGCAGCCAACTCAGCCAAACGTTCCTGCTGATCCTGAGAAATGCAAGTCTGAATAATCCCCTCAATATCCCCTTCCAAAACCGTATTGAGCGAAAAATTCTCCCCCAAACGGTGGTCGGTAGCGCGATTATCCTTATAGTTGTAAGTGCGAATTTTCTCCGATCGCGAACCAGTACCAACCTGAGCCAAACGCCGCGACTTCACCTCATCCTGCTGTTCCCGCAACTTCATCTCGTAGAGCTTAGCCCGCAAAATCTGCATCGCCCGCTCCTTATTCTGCAACTGACTGCGCTCCTCAGTACAGAAAATCCGAATACCCGTCGGCTTGTGAAACAAATCAGCAGCAGTTTCCACCTTGTTCACATTTTGACCGCCAGCACCGCCCGATCGAGCCGTACTCATCTCAATATCCTTCGGATCGATGTGAATCTCCACATCATCAACCTCCGGCATCACGGCCACCGTCGCCGTCGAAGTATGCACCCGGCCGCCAGCCTCAGTCACCGGCACCCGCTGCACCCGATGTACCCCAGCCTCAAACTTCAGCTTGCTGTACACGCTCTCGCCCGTAACTTCCAGAATCACCTCTTTAAAGCCACCCATTTCCGCCAGTGACTCGCTCACCAACTTTACCTGCCAGCCTTGAGTTTGAGCGTAACGGGTATACAGCCGCAGCAAATCTCCCGCCCAAATACTAGCCTCATCTCCGCCCGTACCCGCGCGGATTTCCAGCATGATGTTCTTATCATCGTTCGGATCGCGAGGTAGCAGCAAAACCTTCAAACGGGTTTCCAAATTCTCCAGTTTTGACTCAAGTTCCTCAACTTCCAAAGCTGCCATTTCTTGCAATTCTCGATCGCTCGCAGCCTCTTTCAGCACTTGACGCGCACCTACTAAATCATCCTGAGTTGTTTTCCACAGATCAAAAGTATCGACCACCTCTTCCAACGACGATCGAGCTTTCGCTACCCGCTGAAACTCATAATTATCCCTAGCAACATCCGGGTCAGCCATGCGGCGAGTCAACTCATGAAAAGTTTGCTCTACCGACTTCAATTTATCCAGCAAATAAGATTCAGCCATTGTCAGTTGTCCTCCAATCGATCGATTTTAGATTTTAGATTTTAGATTTTAGATTTTAGATTTGAAGAGCAGTTAGAGTGCAATTTCGATCAAGAAAAGGTCGATCGAACTCAACTGCCAACCTGTAAATCTTCAACCTAAAATCTCAAATCCGAGGGTAATAAGTTGTCGGTAGAAATGTCGGGAGAAAAAACTACTCTCAACAAACTGCGGACAAATGACAATCCGGCTACTTCTTCTTTTTGCCTTTACCAGCAGGCTTAGCCTCTGCTTTAGGAGCTTCCATTTTCAGTGGACCAGAGGAAGCATCTGCCTTCGGCATTTCCACCTCTGTCATGCCATACTTCCGCATAAAGCGTTCCACACGACCTTCAGTATCAATAATCTTCTGAGTGCCAGTATAAAAAGGATGATTTCCAGACCAAACATCAACTTGCAATTTGGGTCTAGTCGAACCAACAGTCATTACAAGTTCCCCGTTACAATAAACCTGAGCTTCCGGATACCACTCAGGATGAATCCCAGCCTTTGCCATTGTTTTTAACTCCCTAATTTTTCACTCTACAACCATTTTAACCGTTCTAGGACTTGCGCGCCAAAAACAGCCACAATCTTGCCCCATCTGCTTTGAAAGCCCTAATCGGGAACCAGAAATAAACCTGGAAAAAAAGAAGAATGGAATCTGGAAAGATAGAATCTGAAAAATTTTTGCCTCTTCCTTCTCCCTTCTCCCTTCTTCCTTCTTCCTTCTTCCTTCTTCCCTCTATCCGTTACATCCGTTACATCCGTTACAAAATCCGTTGCCGAACCTTCTGCCCTCGATTACCGCTTCGAGTATTGAGGAGCCTTGCGAGCTTTCCGCAAACCGTACTTTTTCCGCTCTTTAGCCCGCGGATCGCGAGTCAAATACCCCTCAATTTTAAGAGGTTTGCGGTTCTCCGGGTCTAATTGGCAAAGTGCTCTAGCCACACCCAAACGAATTGAATCAGCTTGGCCTGTCAACCCGCCACCTTCAACTTTCACCAAAATATCGTACTCATTTTCCAGACCCAAAGTTTCCAAAGGAGCCTTAGCGAGGGCTAAATAAGTTGGGTTGAATTGCAGGTACAAATCCCCCTCTTTACCATTGACAGTCAGTATGCCAGTGCCGGGAACCAAGCGCACCCGCGCCACGGAACATTTGCGACGGCCGGTACCCCAGTACACAGCGCGGCCAGTATCTGTTGCTTGCATTACTCATTTCCTCCCGGAATCGTGTTAATAATTAACTCTTGTGGTTTTTGAGCTGCGTGCGGATGCTCAGGACCAGCGTACACCTTCAGTTTAGTAAACAATTGTCTGCCTAGAGAAGTGTGAGGCAGCATTCCTCGAATAGCTTCTTCGACAATTCTTTCGGGCAAACGTGCTTGCAATTTGGCAAAAGTTTCTGTTTTCATGCCGCCCGGTCTTCCAGAGTGGCGGCGATAGATTTTCTGGGTGCGTTTTTTGCCAGTAACAGCAATCTTTTCGGCATTAATCACAATTACAAAGTCACCGGTATCGAGGTGAGGAGTGTAAGTCGGTTTGTTTTTTCCCCGGAGGCACATGGCAACTTCAGTTGCCAAACGGCCCAGCCGCTGGTCGGCGGCATCGACCACGTACCACTTATGTTCTAGGGTATCTGGAGTAGGGAGGTAAGTTTTGTTCATCGTTTGTTGTTAGTGGTCTGTTAACTGTTGTCAGTTGTCAGTTCTTAATTGTTAGTTGTGAGTTGTCTTTAGTTATTTATTAGTAGTCGTTAGCTCAAGACTAATGACTGCTGACTAATGACTAATTTGGGCTGAGTGTCATACCAGACATCTGGAGAAAAGGGAAAGTCTTGATAACCAACTCGCAGCAGGCACAGACCTCGAGCGGGGGCGGAATATTTTACCATTTCTCGGCGTTCGTTGACCCAGATATCTGTAAAATTGTCGATCGCCCTCTCCCCCCGACCAACCTGCACTAGCAACCCTACCAGCAGCCGCATCATCCCATACAGAAACCCGCTCGCCTGAACCTCGATATAAATTAAAGGCCCAGAACGATGACACTCTGCTGCTTGCACGTCCACCCAGGAATGAGGGCGAGTAGACCCGGCGCGGTGGAAAGCAGCCAGATGGTGCCGCCCGATTAGCGGCGCCAAAGCTGCCTGAATTAAAGATTCATCCACAGGGGCGTGATAATAATGCCAAGCAAAAGGACGCACAAACAAATTAGGAATCGGATCTGTATAAAGGGTGTAGCGATAGCGTCGCCAACTGGCTGAGAACCGAGCGTGCCAGGTAGGTTCCACCTTTGCCGAAGCTCGAATTAAAATATCTTTTGCCAGTCGAGAGTTGAGAACGTCTGCCCAGCGGTGAGCCGGAATAGGGCCCGGGGCGTCAAAATGGGCTACTTGAGCAGCAGCGTGAACTCCCGCATCAGTTCTCCCGGCTGCGTGCAACGTTACCGGGCGTTTCAGAACAGTTGAAATTGCTGTTTCAATCTCTTCTTGTACTGTACGTTGGTTCGGCTGTCGCTGCCAACCGTGAAAGTTAGTGCCGAGATACTGGATTACCAGAGCAACGCGCTGCATCGATTTGGGATTTTCGATTTGGGATTTTCGATTGTCACTCATAAATCAAAAATCTCCCACCCAAAATTGAATTAAACCAATTCAACGATCGCCATTTCGGAATTATCTCCCTGACGGGGGACAGTTCGCACGACGCGGGTGTAGCCACCGTTTCGCGAGCCGTATCGTTCTTTGGCTGCTTCAAACAGTGCGTGTACTAACTGTTTGTCATAGATATAGCCCATAGCTTGCCGGCGAGCAGCCAAGGAGCCATCTTTGGCCAGGGTAATCATTCTGTCCGCCTCTGAACGCAGCGCTTTGGCGCGGGCGAGAGTAGTAGTGATTTTACCGTGGCGGATTAATTCGGTGGTCAGCGATCGCAAGAGGGCGCGGCGCTGGTCAGCCGGTTTACTTAGTTGGGGAACGCGACAGCGGTGACGCATAGTAGTTGGTAATTTGGTAATTGGTAATTGGTAATTGGTAATTGGTAATTGGTAATTGGTAATTGGCGATCGAGAAAATTTTTTCATCTTTGAGCCTGCTGCCGATTACCATGACCCATTACCATTACCCATTAATTAACTTTTAGCTGACTTTTCTTGGGGTAAGGTAATGCCCAAACGCTTTTGCAAAGCTTCAATCACTTCTTCAGCGGACTTCTGTCCGAAGTTCTTGATCTCGAGCAAGTCTTCTTGGGTATAATCCAATAAGTCCGCCACTGAGTTAATTTGAGCCCGCTTGAGACAGTTATAAGCCCGCACTGACAACTGCAACTCTTCGATCGGAATCTGGCTGGTAGGATCGGCTTCACCTGGATACTCCGGTTTCAGAGAATCTTGGGTGATGTCTTTGAGAGGTGCAAACAGGTCTACCAGGATATGGGCAGCTTGACTCAGAGCTTCTTGAGGTGTCACGCTGCCATTAGTCCAAATTTCCATAATCAGCCGATCTTTCTCGACACTGCCGCCTACCCGAGCGTCTTCAACGCTGTAGTTGACTTTGCGAATCGGCATGAAAATGGCATCAATCTGGAGAAAATCCAAAGCCGATCCATCTTCGCGACTGCGGTCTACGGCTCGGTATCCGATCCCTTTTTCGATTCTGAATTCCATCTCCAGAGTAGACCCGGGGAGAGAGTCGCAATATACTGAGACCGATCGACTATTTCTACCTCAGAAGGCAAATCAAATCGATCTGCCGTCACTGTGACTGGCCCCTCGATCCGCAACCTGCCTATTTGCGGCTGCTGAGAATGGGTTTTGAGGACGACCTCTTTCATATTCAGCAGGATTTCGAGAACATCCTCTCGTACCCCTTCGATCGTGGCGAACTCGTGATTGACACCCGCGATCCGGACTGAAGTTACCGCTGTCCCTTCCAAATTTGACAGCATAACTCGCCTCAGCGCATTTCCAACCGTTGTTCCCTGACCGCGATCGAGCGGTTCTAGGACAAATTTTCCGTACTGACTCCGGTCTTTGTCAGTGTTAGACTCTATACATTCAATTTGAAACTGCGCCACGGAGTGACCTCCCTTTTCCACTTTTGATTTTGGATTTTGGATTTTAGATTACAGAGCATACCCCTGAAAGGATTTCGGATTTTGGATAGACGGAGCAATAGTTGAAAGCATGAGTTTTGAGCTTTCAGCAATTAGCCACGATCCAAAATCTAAAATCTAAAATCTCAAATCGTTTTAGACTCTACGCCGCTTGGGAGGGCGACAGCCGTTGTGAGGAATTGGAGTGACATCTCGAATCAGAGTAATTTCCAGTCCTGCCCCTTGCAGCGCCCGAATCGCAGTTTCTCGACCTGCTCCTGGCCCGCTCACCATTACTTCTATTTGGCGCATTCCCTGGTCGTTGGCTCGGCGAGCGGCACTTTCGGCCGCTGTTTGCGCTGCGAAGGGAGTCCCCTTCTTAGCTCCTTTAAAACCGCTCGAACCCGCTGACGCCCAGGATATTACTTCACCGTTGAGGTCGGTAATAGTCACAATCGTATTGTTAAAGGTAGACTGGATGTAGCCTACCCCATTCGGTACATTCCGTTTCTGCTTTTTTGCACCAGATTTCTTGCCTGTTTGTTGTCGCGCCATATTAGTCTCTTTAACGTTTCTCTCAACTAATTCCCCAAAGCGCCAGGAGCCAGCAGCCCCCAGCGTAATTTTCCAAAAAAGCTGTTACTTCTTGGAAGGAGCTTTTTTCTTGCCCGCAACTGTGCGACGAACGCCCCGCCGGGTTCTGGCATTGGTGCGGGTTCGTTGACCCCGCACCGGCAGACCCAAACGATGACGCCTACCGCGGTAAGTCCCGATATCCATCAGGCGCTTGATGTTCATTGACTCCCAGCGCCGGAGGTCTCCTTCTATCTGATAGTTGCTTTCTACATGAGCCCGCAGAGCAGTCACGTCAGCTTCTGTTAAATCCTTGACACGAGTGTCAGGGTTTACGCCTGTTGCAGCGATAATTTGTTGGGCGCGCGAGAGCCCTATCCCGTAAATGTATGTCAGACCTATTTCGACGCGCTTGTCGCGTGGAAGGTCTACCCCGGCAATCCGTGCCACACTTTTTGTCTCCCTAGTTTTCCTGTTTGGCTACAATGTTCAATTAGGTAGCACCTAAGTGCCATGTCTAATCTTCCAGTTTCCTAACCCTGGCGCTGTTTGTGTTTTGGGTTAGTGCATATCACCATCACTCGACCGCGACGGCGGATGACGCGACATTTTTCGCAAATTTTTTTGACGGATGCTCGAACTTTCATCTTTCTTCCTGCCTGGAGAACCCCGCTATACTGGACGGTAGACACCCGGTCACTCCCATTACAGCGGTGGGAGGAAAGGCTGGGCAAGGTGTGGACCTTTCCTCGATTAAATTTTATAAAATGCGGGTTATTTCATGAAGGAACCCGCTTGCACCCACTCCCATTGCTGGGGTGAAGTTCGCTGGCGCTTTGGTGAGCGATCTGGACCTTCACGGCGTAACATTGGCTTGACCCTTTACGTCGGTGGGTTGTTGACGCCCTTCTCGGCAACACTACAAACGTAGCATTATAGCATAAATTTGACGCTTTTTACCAAATTCTCTCTAATTAAACTTAGAATTAGTTTTTGGAAAGTTTTATCTAAGCCTATTTTTTCCGAAGGCGATAAGTAATCCTGCCTTTGGTCAAGTCGTAGGGGGTTAATTCGACTTTGACTCGATCGCCTGGCAGAATTTTGATGTAGTTGCGACGGATCTTGCCGGAAATGTGAGCTAGCACGTTGAATCCATTATCGAGATCGACACGAAACATTGCATTGGGCAGGGATTCCGTCACCGTCCCTTCCATTTCAATTAAATCTTGCTTAGACAATTTGGTATTTACCTCAACTCTACATTTGATTAACTAGGAGTGACCCGGCAGAGCGAAAACCTATCGATCAGTATGCGTTAAATTAGCACGGGGGAAAGGGAAACTCGATCTACTTAAAGACTCAACCAACGGCTAACTTTAGCTTTACTCAAATCAAAGTTAGAGCAATTAGTATTCACCTCAATCTTGGAACTTGCACCCCTCACAAAAGCTAATAGCACAAAAAACTCCTAGTTAACACATCTTAGCAAAAGTTATTGATTGTCACAGTTTCGATCGAGAAGGTTCAAGAGTCTCCTGAGAGAGCCTTTTGAAGCTCTGCGGTAACTTCCTGCATCTCGCGATCGCCATCAACTGCAACTAACTGTTCGCGGTTTCTGTAAAACTCAATCAAAGGCTCGGTTTGCTCGCGATAAACTTGCAAACGGCGACGAATAGTTTGTTCGTTGTCATCCTGACGCCCGCGCGATAGCAGGCGAGTCACCAAAACATTGTCAGGTACGTCCAAATTGACGGCTCTGAGATCGCAGTCTTTTCCAGAGTTACTTCCCCCAGCACCATCAACATCGCAGAGCAGTCTGTCAAAAAAAGCTGCCTGCGGGACTGTGCGGGGAAAGCCGTCTAGAATCCAGCCAGACTTAGCATCTGGTTGATTCATGCGTTCTTGCACGATATCCATCAATAACTCGTCGGGAACTAGTTCTCCCCGATCCATGTAGGATTGTGCCTTTTGACCTAAGTCAGTTTTGGCAACTACACAGGCGCGCAGGATGTCACCTGTAGAAATGTGGGGTATTTTCCAGAGAGCGGCTAAGAGCTGAGCTTGAGTTCCCTTTCCCGCTCCAGGAGGCCCCATAAAAATCAATTGCATTGCGATTACTTCACCATTCCTTCATATCGTTGGGAGATGACGTAAGTTTGAATTTGTTTAGCAGTTTCGATCGCCACACCTACTAGAATCAGTAGGGAGGTTGCGCCAAAGCCTCTAAAAGTTTGCACTCCGATCGCGCTTTCGACAGCCGTGGGGACAATCGCCACCAGACCGAGAAATATCGCTCCCAAGAAAGTCAAACGGTTCAAAACCTTCTCTACATAATCGCTTGTTTTCTGACCGGGACGAATCCCAGGAATGCTGGCACCCATTTTCTTCAAATTCTGAGACATATCTACGGGGTTGACAATCAACGAAGCGTAGAAATAGCTAAAAAATAGAATCAATGTCAGATAAAATAGCGCGTAAGCCCACGGCGTCGGCCCGTTCGGACTCAAAACATTAGCCACTTGAACCAAAAACGGGTTATTCAGAGATTGAGCTAGGAAAGAGGGTACAATCAGCACCGAAGATGCAAAAATAATCGGCATCACCCCGCCTTGATTTAAGCGCAGGGGCAGATAACTGCGACTCTCCCGATAAACTTTGCGGCCGACTTGGCGGCGGGCCGAAATAATCGGAATCCGGCGAGTACCTTCCTGAACAAAAACAATCCCGACGATCGTTACCAAAAAGACCAGCAGCAGCACCACTACGCGGCCTACAACTTGCGTATCTCCACTTTGTGCCAATTCAAAAGTTTGTCCCAAAGAACGAGGTAAAACTGACACAATGTTGATAAATATCAGTAGCGAGGCTCCATTACCGATACCTCGCTCCGTAATCAGTTCCGACACCCACATCACAAACATCGACCCCGCCGTCAGAGCCAAAGTCATCTGTGCAATGAATACAGGTCCAGGAGCGATTGCTACTCCCTGCAAATTTCCCACCCACGTAGCGATGCCAACACTTTGGATCACTGCCCAGCCTAGAGAAACGTAGCGAGTAATTTGAGAAATCTTGCGCCGTCCTGCTTCCCCTTCATTTTTCTGCAAGTCTTCTAAACTGGGGAGAGCCGCAGTTAGAAGTTGCACAATAATTGAGGCATTAATGTAGGGCAAAATCCCCAGAGCAAAAATCCCCAAAGCTGAAAGCCCGCCTCCTGAAAATAAATCCAAAAAGCCAATTAAAGGGCTGTTTTGAACATTTTGGGAAAATGCGACCCGATCGATGCCGGGGACTGGCAGGTGGACGCCCAAGCGGACTAAAATCAGTAAGCCAAGGGTTACGAGGATGCGGCCCCGCAAACCCGCAGCTTGGGCCATCTGCAAGAAAGTCTCTTGTGCAGTTGGCGCTTTTTCTTTACTAACGTCCATAGTTACGATTTGGGATTTTAGATTTGGGATTTTAGACTAAATCATTTTTTGATAGCAGGCTTGAGGATTTGAGATTTGGACACGTTCTCAAACCTCAAATCTTTAAGCAACTACTTCGCAACTTCCGCCCGCAGCTTCAATTTTGGTGCGAGCACCTGCGGTGAAGGCGGCGGCGCGCACTTGCAGTGCCACATTTAGTTCGCCATCTCCTAAGATTTTCAGCGGCCCATCGTCAGTAGTGACAATTTTTGCTTGCATCAAAGAAGATAGAGTGACTTCTGTGTTTGCTGGCAGGGATGCTAATTTACTTACATTGATGATAGTGTACTCTTTACGGTTCACTAAAGGGAAGCTCTTCAGCTTGGGCAGGCGGCGGTAAAGAGGATTTTGCCCCCCTTCAAAACCGGGTCTAGTGCCGCTACCGGCTCTAGATTTTTGACCGCGCATCCCTTTGCCGGAGCTCGCGCCTTGACCGGCAGAAATACCTCTGCCCAAGCGGCGGGGGCGCTTTTGGGAGCCTGCTTTTGGTCGGGCGTCTTGCAATCTCATAGTTTTGGTATTTGGTAGTTGGTAACTGGTAGTTGGGGAGCGAGTTGACGGTAGTTTTGAGTTTTGAGTTTTGAGTTTCCGAATTTTTGATTCCAAACTCAACACTTAACACTCAAAACTGACAGCCTTTCATTCCCTCTGCCCTAACCGTATAGGTTTTCTACTGGAATTCCGCGCTCTTGAGCAACTTCGGATAAGGTGCGAAGAGTGGAGAGGGCGTTGACGGCTGCTCTAGCATTGTTCAAAGGATTTCCTGAACCTAGCTGTTTGGCTAAAATGTTTCGGACTCCTGCTAGTTCGAGAACAGTTCGCACTGCTCCCCCTGCAATTACCCCGGTTCCGGGGGCTGCCGGTCGCATCATGACTTTGGCTCCGCCACCTGCACCGTTGATGGGGTGAGGGATGGAGTTAGCTTTGGTAAGGGGCACTTCAATAAGGTGCTTTTTGCCGTCAGCGACGCCTTTTTTAACGGCACCGATTACGTCGCTAGCTTTGCCGACTCCCACTCCAACTTGACCGCGTTCGTTGCCGATAATGACTATGGCGCGGAAGCTGAGTTTTTTACCACCTTTGACTACTTTGGTGACGCGCCGAATCTGAACAACTCGTTCTTGCCATTCGGATTCTTTTTCGCGCGTTTTGTTTGAGTTACCTTTTTTCTTGTTGCGCTGTTCTTTTTGTTCTGCCATAGTTTTGTCCTTGGGGAATTGAGGATTATTAACTCGTAGTCGGCGATCGGGAATTAACAATTAGAAATTCAGAATTTTGCGATCAATTTTTTTCCTTCTTCCTCTAAAAAAATTCAGAATTTTGCGATCGATTTTTTCTTTTTTCTTCCTTGTCTCATAGATAGTTAAAACTTGCTTCCTTCTATCCGTTACATCCGTTTCACAATCCGTTGCCGAACTTCCTGCTTCCTAAAAGTCTAACCCGGCTTCGCGAGCTGCTTCGGCAAGGGCTTTAACACGACCGTGATAGAGGTTGCCGCCGCGATCGAATACGACTTTGGCTATGCCAGCGCTGGAACAACGTTTGGCGATCAACTGACCGACTTGCACGCTGGCTGCACAGTTGGCTCCCGAACTGAGAGCGGACTTCAATTCCGGATCGAGGGTTGACGCGGCAGCCAAAGTGTGCTGTGTAGTGTCGTCGATTACTTGGGCGTAAATGTGCTGTGCCGATCGAAATACCGCTAATCTGGGACGTTCGGAGGTGCCGAACACCTTGCGCCGCACGCGGCGGTGTCTGCGGTGGACTGATTCTTTGCGAGTAAGCTTCATGTCTACTTCTTACCTGTTTTGCCTGTTTTACCAGCTTTGCGCCGGACGACTTCGCCGCTGTAGCGAATGCCTTTGCCCTTGTAGACTTCAGGCGGACGTACCGCGCGGATGCGGGCTGCTGTATTGCCGACGAGTTCTTTGTCAATGCCGGAGACAATGACGTTGGTGTTGCCTTCAACTGCCATGGTGATGCCTTCTGGAGGAGGCATTTCCACTGGCTTGCTGTAACCGACGTTTAAAATCAGGTTCCGTCCTTGAACCTGGGCCCGATAACCTGTACCGATAATTTCCAGACGGCGCACAAAACCTTGGGATACACCTTCGACCATGTTGGCAACTAGGGTGCGGCACAAGCCGTGCAGTTGACGGGCGGTGCGAGATTCATCTCGGCGGGTGACGAGTAAAGTCTCGCCTTCAAGTCCCATCAGGATTTCTGCTGGTATAACTCGGGAAAGTTCGCCTTTAGGACCTTTGACGGCTACTGTTTGACCGTCTAAGGTGATGGTGACTTTCGTGGGAATGCTAATCGGACGCTTGCCAATTCGCGACATAGTTTTTAATTTTTGGTCAGTTTGTAATTGGTCAGTTTGTAATTGGTAATTGGTAATTGGTAATTGGTAATTGGTTTTTCCAAATTCAGCAGTCAGAAGAATTGAGACAATCTATAGAATTTACTGTTTTAAATTCTTCCTGCCGATTACCGATTACCGATTACCGATTACCAAACATAACAAAGCACTTCACCGCCCAAACCTTGGCGTCTGGCTTCTCGATCGGTCATAATGCCGCTGGAGGTGGAGATAATGGCAATGCCAATTCCGCCTAAAACTCTGGGCAATTCTTTACGGTTCGAGTAAACGCGCAGTCCTGGTTTGCTGACTCGCTTCAGTGCCGTGATAATGGGCTTGCGAGTTTTGCCTTTGTACTTGAGAGAAAGCACTAAATGTCGCTTAATCCCTTCTGGTTCTCCTTCTTCAAATTCGCTGATAAAGCCTTCATTTTTGAGGACTTGAGCGATGCTACGGGTCATTTTTGTAGCTGGAATTTGTGTTGTTTGGTGGCGCGCCATGCATGAATTGCGAATGCGCGTCAACATATCTGCTATGGTATCGTTAGCTGCCATGTTTTGCTCCTTACTTTACTGCTTAGTTGTCCCGGAAGGGCATCCCCATTTCTTTAAGTAAGGCGCGTCCTTCTTCGTCGGTGTTTGCTGTGGTGATGATTGAAATATCCATGCCTCGAATTTGATCGATGCTGTCATATTCTATTTCGGGAAAGATTAGTTGTTCTCTCAAACCCAAGCTGTAATTGCCACGTCCGTCGAAGCTTTTGGGACTGATGCCGCGAAAGTCTCTGATCCGGGGTAGTGCGAGGTTGATCAGTCGATCGAGAAAATCGTACATCCGATCGGACCGCAGCGTCACCATGACACCAACGGGTACTCCTTTACGGATTTTAAAGCCTGCGATCGCTTTTTTCGCCCGCGTCACCACTGGTTTTTGCCCAGTGATGATACCGATTTCGTTGATAGATGAATCTAGCGCCTTAGCATTTTGAGATGCTTCTCCCAAACCACGGTTTACGGTGACTTTGACGAGTTTGGGAACCTGATGGATATTAGTATATTTAAACTGATCCATCAGTGTTGGTACTATCTTTTCTTGGTAAATAACTTTGAGTTTGTCTGGCATGGTTTTTGTGTTTCTTTAACTGTCCCTGGGCTTGGTCAGGGAATTGCGAGTTGTCAGTTGCTAGTTGTTCAGTTGTTAGTTTTTAGTTATTAGCTAATGACTAATGACTAATGACTAGTGACTATTTATCGATGATTTCTCCGGTTTTTTTGAGCTGTCGCAGTTTGCGACCGTCTTCGCTAAATGTGTAGCAAACGCGACTGGCTACTTTTTCTTTTTCGGAGTAGTGCATGACATTTGAACTGTGAATTGGAGCCTCAAATGTGACTATTTTCCCAGATTCTCCGTCTTGCTGAGGCTTGACGTGTTTGGTTCTGACGTTTACACCTTTGACAATTACTTTGCTGACTTTAGGATATGTCTTTAAGATTTCTCCGACTTTACCTTTCTCTTTTCCAGTAATTATTTGCACGGTGTCGCCTGCTTTGACGTGCATTCTATAGCGTTGCGGTTCGCTAGTTGCTTTACCCTTTTTTCCGTACATTTTTAAAGTACCTCTGGGGCTAAGGAAACAATTTTAGTGAAGTTTTTGTCGCGCAGTTCGCGAGCAACGGGACCGAAAACGCGAGTGCCTTTGGGGTTCCCGTCTACGTTGATAATGACGGCGGCGTTGTCGTCAAAACGAATGCTCATGCCGCTGTCGCGACGGAGACCTTTTCGGGTTCTGACAATGACTGCCCGAACGACATCTGACTTTTTGACTGCCATGTTGGGAATGGCATCTTTGACGACGGCAATAATGACATCGCCGACTCCGCCGTAGCGACGGTTGCCGCCTCCCAATACGCGGATGCACATTAGTTTTCGGGCTCCGCTATTGTCGGCGACATTGAGGTATGTCTGGGGTTGAATCATGGTGATTTTTGACTGTGGACTGTTGACTGTTGACGACTAGTTGATGGTTAATCTGCGAGCGACCAATCGCGATTAACAATTAATTATTAGCCGTTTTTTGTACCGAAAATTTCAGCAACCATCCAGTGTTTAGTTTTGCTCAAGGGGCGGGTTTCAGTGATGCGGACGCGGTCGCCCGATTTGCACTGATTTTCTTCGTCGTGAGCTTTGTACCGTTTGGTGCGGACTACGATTTTGCCGTATTTGGTGTGGGAGGAGCGGTTTTCTACTGCTACCACGACGGTTTTGTCCATTTTGTCGCTGACTACTACGCCAACTCGTTCTTTAACTGCCATAGCTACCTATTTCTGTTGTGCAACTGATTATTGTGCGATCGATTTGGCTGCTTCTAACTCTTGGCTGAGTGCTGCGGTGGGCGCTTATTCGGCAGCAGCAGATGCTGTTTGTGCTGATTTAGCTGTTGCTGATTTTTCAGCCTCACCAGCATCAGCAACGATTTGCCGTTCCCGTTCCACTGTCATCAATTGAGCTAACCGATGTTTGGCGTGCTTGAACATATGCGGTTTGTCCAGGCGACCGGTAGCTTGCTGAAGCCGCAATTCCATTAGTTGGCGCTTGACGGCTAAAATTTGCTGTGCTACTTCCGCATCGCTTAAATCTCTAGATTCTTTAATCTTGGGCAAAGACATAATTGTGTGCTTTATCGTTTCTGCGATCGATCGTGTGCGGGTTGAAGGCTATTTGATGCTGAATATCGAAGGAAAGAAGAGTGATGGATGCCAGAATTGAGATTGCCGTAGCAGTTGAAAATTCTGATTTCTGCTGACTTGCTTCTACCTTCAATCGTCGCTATGATTGGCCTTCTTCACGGGTGATGAATTTGGTTTTAATTGGCAATTTGAAGGAGGCCAAACGCATTGCTTCGCGGGCAGTTTCTTCAGGAACGCCCCCAATTTCAAACATTACCCGACCCGGTTTGACAACGGCAACCCAAAACTCAGGCGAGCCTTTACCAGAGCCCATCCGGGTTTCTGCTGCTCGTTGGGTAACAGGTTTGTCGGGAAAAATGCGAATCCAGATTTTGCCGCCCCGGCGAATATAGCGGGTCATGGCGCGCCGTCCGGCTTCTATTTGACGGGAAGTAATCCAAGCGGGTTCGATGGCTTGGAGGGCGAAGTCACCAAAGCTAACTACGTTGCCGCGGGTGGCAACACCGCTCATTCGCCCGCGCTGTTGTTTGCGGAATTTTGTTCTTTTAGGGCTTAACATGGCTGGGGGATTTGGTAATTGACAGTTGACAGTTGACAGTTGACAGTTGACAGTTGACAGCGAGGGGCAGGTCAGTTCGCGCTGTAGGTCTATTCAGTCTGTAGGTCTGTCCGCTGTGACGATTGTTCGTTAGCCTTCGTTCGATCGATCTTCAAAGTTCTGGCGACGACGCTTTTGTTTGGTGCGTGGTGGCGCTGCATTGGGTGCAGCCTCTTGTTCCTGTCCAGGAATAATTTCGCCTTTGAAAACCCAAACTTTAATGCCTAGGATGCCGTAGATGGTTTGAGCGGTGCAGTAGGAGTAGTCGATGTCTGCTCGCAACGTGTGCAAGGGAACTCTGCCTTCCCGCGTCCATTCGGTACGAGCGATTTCTGCGCCGTTGAGGCGTCCGCTGACTTGAATTTTGATGCCTTGGATGCCTGCTTTTTGAGCGCGGGTAATTGCTTGGCGCACGACTCGGCGGAAAGATACGCGCCGTTCTAGTTGCTGAGCGATGTATTCCGCAATCAGGGTAGCATCGGCGTCTACGCGCTGAACTTCGACGACGTTGATGCGGATTTGGCGGTTGCTGCCGAGTTGCTGTTGCAAGCCAACTCGCAAGGTTTCTATCCCAGCTCCGCCGCGGCCTACAACAACGCCCGGTCTGGCGGTTTGTACCTCTAGGTCGATTTGATCGGCTTTCCGCTCAATTTTGACAGAAGAAATTCCTGCATTGTTGAGAGTTTTGCGAACGTACTTGCGAATTTTATAGTCTTCTTGCAAGAGTTCGGGATAGTTTCTAGCGTCAGCAAACCAGCGAGAGCGATGCTCTTGGGTGATGCCGAGGCGAAAACCAATTGGATGTATTTTTTGTCCCATAAAAGTTGATATTTGGTAGTTGGTAGTTGGTAATTGGTAATTGGTAATTGGATTTACCAGTGTTTTCAACTTTTAGCAGTTTGTTACCTATTACCTGTGCTCTTGTTTACTTATTCTGCGATCGGAGCTACTACCACTGTGATGTGACAGGTGGGCTTGCGAATTTGGTAGGCGCGACCTTGAGCGCGGGGTCTAAAGCGCTTGAGGACTGGGCCTTGGTCTGCGTAAGCTTGAGAAACTACTAGCTTGGTTTTGTCGAGTCCTGCGTTGTGTTCGGCGTTGGCTACTGCCGATCGCAAAACTTTGACGATCGGCTCGCAGGCGCGGTAGGGCATGAATTCGAGTAAAATCAGCGCTTCTTGATAGCTTTTGCCACGAATTTGGTCCAGAACTCGGCGCACTTTGAATGGGGAAGTTCTGATGTAACGGGCGATCGCCTTAATTTCGGATGTGGTATCTATAGCAGCCATTTCGATTTGGGTAATTGGTAATTGGTAATTGGTAATTGGTAATTGGTAATTGGTGATTTTTCTGCCGATTACCTACTACCTGTTACCTAATTAGGCTATCTTTTTGCTTTTTTATCACCACTTTTTGCGTGACCTCTAAAGGTGCGGGTGGGAGCAAATTCTCCAAGTTTGTGACCTACCATTTGATCGGTGAGGTAAACGGGAACGTGCTGTCTGCCGTTGTGAACTGCAATGGTATGTCCTACCATTTGCGGTAGGATTGTGGATGCTCGCGACCAAGTTTTAATTAGTTGCTTTTGGCCGGCGGCGTTGAGTCTTTCTATTTTTGTCAGCAGGTGATCTGCTACAAATGGACCTTTTTTTAATGAACGAGACATAATTTTGGTAATTGGTAATTGGGAATTGGAATTAAAAGGGGAAGAATATTGAAGGGAAAAAAGATAATGAAAAATTTTCTTCCTTCTTCCTTCTTCCTTCTTCCTTCTTCCTTCCTCCATTAACTTTGTCTGCCGCCTTTACCGCGCTTGGAAGACTTGCGGCGACGGCGGACGATTAAATCGTCGCTGCGCTTGTTCTTGCGTCGGGTTTTTGCTCCCAATGCTGGTTTACCCCAAGGGGTGACTGGCCCAGAACGTCCGATCGGCGCTCTGCCTTCGCCACCGCCGTGCGGGTGGTCTACGGGGTTCATAACACTACCGCGGACGGTGGGTCGGCGGCCTTTCCAGCGGGTGCGTCCGGCTTTGCCAAGGCTGATGTTTCTGGCGTCTATGTTGCCGACTTGACCGATGGTGGCGTAGCAATCTGCACGGACTTTGCGCTGTTCGCCGGATGGCAGTTTCAGGGTGACGTAGCTGCCTTCTTTTGCCATTAGCTGAGCGCTGGCGCCTGCGGAACGAACGATTTGTCCGCCTTTACCCGGTACTAGCTCGATGTTATGGATGCTTGTACCCAGGGGGATGTTCTTCAGGGGCAGGGCGTTGCCGATTTCGATCGGCGCGTCTGGGCCTGAGACAATCACTGTACCGACGGTTAAGCCGACTGGATGCAGGATGTATCGTTTTTCGCCGTCTTTGTAGAACAGGAGGGCGATGCGGGCGTTGCGGTTGGGGTCGTATTCGATCGCCTTGACGGTAGCGGGAATGCTGTGTTTGTCGCGGCGGAAGTCGATGTCTCTATAAAGCCGTTTGTGACCGCCTCCCCGGTGGCGACAGGTGATGACGCCTCGGTTATTGCGGCCTTGTTTGGTGTGCTTATTACTGGTTAGAGACTTTTCTGGTTCTGATTTAGTAACTTCAGCAAAGTCGGAAACTGTATGTTCCCGGGTACTGGAGGTATAAGGTCGATAAGAACGAATGCCCATAATTTGGTAATCAGTGATTGGTAATTGGTAATTGGTAATTGGTAATTAGTAGTTAGTAATTGTTAATTAGTAATTAGAATTTGTGAAGTCCGAATTCATCCTTCATCCTTTTTTATTACCGATTACCGATTACCGATTACCGATTACCCATTACCTATTACTAAATTTTAAACTTCCGGGAATAGGAGTTTGCGGAGTGATTCTCCGTCGCTGAGAGTTACGGTGGCTCGTTTGTAACCAGGTTTAAAACCGACAAATTTGCCAACTCGACGCTTTTTGCGCGGCGGATTTTGGGTATTGACAGCGGTGACTTTAACCGTAAATAGTTCTTCGATCGCAGCTTTAATTTGAGGCTTTGTCGCTTTTGGGGCTACGTCGAATGTAAATTGATTGAATTCCATCATCCGGGTAGCTTTCTCGGTGAGAATCGGACGCTGAATCAAATCTGCATAGTCGCGGGGGTCGATTTTACTCACCGTAAATCTCCTGAATTTTTGCTATGGCTGTAGAGGTGACGATAATTTTGTCAGCCGCGAGAACGTCGTAAACATTCAGGGAGGTTGCCAAGATGACGTTCATCAATTCGACGTTGCGTCCTGACATATAGACGTTTGGTTGCGGTTCTGGCAAGATTAACAGAACTTTTCTATCTGGTTCGATTCCCCAGCGGGCGATCGCACTCAGCAATTCTTTGGTTTTTGGTCTCGGAAATTGCTCTGCAAATTCTTCAACCACAATTATGTCTTCGGTACGACTGAAGAATGCTGTCCGCAAAGCAAGACGGCGTTCTTTTTTGTTCATTTTTACTTCAAAGTCTCTCGGTTTCGGCCCGAAGATGACACCGCCACCACGCCATAGGGGAGAACGGATGGAACCTGCTCTGGCTCGGCCAGTTCCTTTTTGACGCCAAGGTTTGCGACCACCGCCTCTGACTTCCGATCGCGTTTTGGTGCAAGCATTTCCTTGACGAGCATTATTCAGTTGCCGCGTCAATGCTCTGTGAACGATGTGAGAAGCATTTTCTTTTTTGGCTACGCGCAATTCTAAAGTTGTTTCCCCAACTTCTTCGCCTTGCCAATTTCGTACTACACAGTTAACCATATCTTTTGTCCTTTGTCTGTTGTTAGTTGTCTGTTGTTAGTTGTCTGTTGTTGTTTGTTATTTGTTGGTTGTTATTTGTTGCTAATAACTAATAACCAATAACTAATAACTACCGCCCAACTTTTTTCTCAGGCACAACATTGACTAAGGCTCCTGCTTTGCCGGGAACTGCTCCTTTGATCATCAGCAAATTCCGCTCTGTATCCACCCGTATAACTGTTAATTTGCGGACGGTGACTTGAACGTTCCCCATCCGTCCAGCCATTTTTTTACCGGGATAGACGCGACCGGGAGTGGTTCCAGGTCCGATCGATCCAGGCTCGCGGTGGTTCTTGGAACCGTGAGACATCGGGCCTCGTTTGAAGTTGTGGCGCTTTTGAAAACCAGCAAAGCCTTTACCGATGCTTGTACCGATCACATCTACTATTTGTCCGGGTGTAAAAGAATCGGCTTTTAGTTGTTGACCTAGTTCAAACGCACTGGTGTCTTCCAAGCGGTATTCGTGCAAGTGGCGCACAGGTGTCGCTTCCGACTTGGCGAGGTGTCCTAATTTTGGCTTGTTCAGAGCCTTCGGCTTGACATCGCCGTATCCAACTTGGATGGCACCGTAGCCATCAGTTTGCTTTGTTTTAATTTGGGTTACTGTACAAGGCCCTGCTTGTATGACGGTGACGGGGATTGCTCTCCCTTCTGCGTCAAACACTTGAGTCATGCCTAGTTTTGTGCCAAGAATACCTACAGACACGGATTTTTTTCCTTTTATTTACGCAAGAGGTTTCGGATGGCGCTGTTGGCGTCAATCCGCTTGCTCTTGTGCAGCAGCATTTATTTCAATGCTGCTGCAATTAACTGTTATCAACCAACAGCCTTCCTCGGTGTTTAAAATGAGAATTTTAAATTTGGGAGCGAGCTTGTGGAAGTCTTGCAAGATTTGAGAGTGACAGCGCTTTGGTTGTGCGGCCTCTGCTTTTTCCGAGATGTTCTCGGTCTTGCTTTGGATGCGCCGGGACTTGAGCGGCAAGCTACTCAGTATCCATGTTGGCGACAATTCACCATGTTAGATGAAGTGGTGTCACTTTGTCAAGTCTTAAGAACAGATTTTGCGCTTTTGGTGGCAACAATCGACTCAAACCATTGAGAAATCTCGTTTTTCCTAGAATCTAGATTCCCCTAAATCCCCCTTAACCAGCAGGACTGTTTCGGAGCAACCGGGCGCGGGCTTGCCCCCCACATTTTGAGAGCTGCCTCATACTACAACCAAATCCGGGTTTTCCACCCCCTTTATAATCTTGGCGGTGCGTCGCTCGAAAATCGATCGCAAAGAGCGAGGATTAATCGTGGCGACGCACCCTACTTTTACGAATCTATAGAGGGGCTACGATACCCAAATTTAGTATTACTTCTGGTTGCATCGAAATTATTAAACCACTCCAGGACGCGGAGATAGCAGAGAAAGAGGAGAGAAATTTGTCATTTTTTTCGAGTTTTTCCCTCCTGTTTCCTGACTGAGGCTTGCTGTATTTTTAACTGAAATCGGCCATGCTAATTTGGTTGGCTGTTATCCCATTGAGAGTGGCTAAAATTTCGCCAGTTGCAGTCAAGCGGATTAAAGTTGAACTGTTGTTTTGAGTAATTGAAAGTTGCGAAAAAGTTAAACCGCTGTCTAGTCTTAGCAAGTCTTTGCCATCTTCAAAATCGGTAATAGTATCAGTCCCAGAATTGGCAGCAAGCAAGAATCGATCGACTCCATTTCCTCCTGTCAAACTATCATTACCCGATCCGCCATCCAACAAATCATCACCGCGATTGCCAAACAAAACATCATCACCGCTACTTCCTCGCAAATTATCGCTATTTTTGCCTCCGAAAAGAGTGTCATTACCTCCGGTTCCGTCAACCGAATCGTTGCCCCTCATGCCCATCAAAACATTATTTCCGCTGTCGCCCGTGAGGATATCGTCGCCGCTTGTACCGATCGTGCGATCGGGAGAATTGCTGCTCAAATCCGCGTCACCACTGATTACAGGAACCGCAATCCCACCAGGTAATGTTACAGCTTGAATTTTGGCATCTAAAGCAGCACCAGTATTGTCAGCAACTACCTGAGAAATTGTCTTAGTTCCCGCAGTTACGTCCTTTAAGTCTTTAGTTGTTTCGCCTAAAGCTACTTTTTGGACGCGGGCAACTGCTTCGGGGATTGAAGCATTTTCCGTGTTGGAAACAACAGCATCAATGCGCTGATTTGCTTCTGCCATGACTGCGGCAGCTTGCGGAACAACTGGCGAGAGTTTTTGGATATTGAAACTGGGGTCAAGCTTTTGAATGTTAGCAGCAGCTTGTTGAATAATTGGTTGTAAAGTGGCTGCATTACTGAGATTTAAGACAGTACCGGATTGAATTCGATCGCCGATCGCGCTGACAACAGCTTTCACTATTTGAGTATTAGCAAGAGTTGATGCACCGTCGATCGAAGCGGCAGTTTGAGTGATGAAGTTTTGGACTTTCACCATTGCGGCTAAAGTTGCGGTGCCACCTGGTAAATTGTTTTCGGTGGCGGCGATCGGGTCAAAATCGGTGATGTCAACTTCAGCGGGAATCGAAAGAGAAGAGTTGACCAGAGATTGCGCGCGATCGCTCTCAATTCCTTTGTCAATTAAATCTGTCACTAAACTGGTTAACAGCGTTACAACAATAGCGTAAGGCGGTGCAGTGACAGGCGTTTCCAAAGGCAAACCAGTTGCAGTGTCAGTGCCTCCAAAAGCAACAATATTGCCTTCTTCTGGATCTAGTTCGCCATTTCGATCTGTGTCAAACGTCTCCAAGGAAATATCGAGTGCGTATTCACCTTTTGGACCAGTTGTTGCGGATGGTTCGCTAGCATCAAGTACGCCATTTTTGTTAGCGTCCAAGAAAACAGTAGCCCCAGCGATATAGCCGTCAATAACAGAACCCAGACCTATATTGTAAAAATCGAAAAATGCTATATCCGATGCACCGGCAGCATCTTTTGCTGTTACCCGAATCCAGTAGTTGCGATCGCGCGGCAACAACTTGCTAATTTCAAAAGTACGGCTGCTGGCATCGAAACCCATTCCTATTGGTAGGGATTGAATGTTGCTCCAAACAGTCGGGACTGGCGATTGCTTCCCGTTGACATTTCGCCACTCGAAATCGCTGACACCTTCATACCAATCAGCAGTGTAAGTCAGGGTATCTCCCGGATCTGGGTCAGTGAAAGTGTTGTTTTGAAAAGTAAACTGCAAGCTGCTAGGATTCAAACCATGTTGAAAACTCAAACCTTGATCCCGGAACGGAATGTTTAAGACTGGCGGACGGTTGACTCCAAGACTTTGCCACTTTTTAAGAAACTCATCCCATTGAGTGTCATCAGCAAAATCTATAATCGTGCTGTTGTAATCTGGGTCTAAATCTTTACCGCGAGATTGGAAATAAATTGACAGGCTAGTTCCACCATTTGAGGGACTTGAATGATTTTTGATAATTGCCCCAGAATAAGCATCAAGAGCTGTTTGAGCTTTTGTGCGAATGGGCTCTCTCGTAGTTATGGTGATAACTAATACTTATAATTTGGAAAATCAAGGATTTCAGCTTTCATAATTCAAAAATTTAGTATCTATTGCTACATTTTGCACCAAACATCCGAGAGAGCCGTTAATCGTAACAGGTGCTGTTGGCTGAGTATTTAACTGAACGCTGTAACTTCCTGTTGCACCGCCTTCAGTTGCAGTTGTACTCGCAGGATTAATCGTAATGCCAGGAGTTTCATTATCGCTGTTGCTGGCGCTGACATCCTCGGGATTGACATTGTTGTAATTAGTATCGGTACTGACAGCCGCAGCGGTGACAATATTGTAAGTTTTACTGGCATCAGCAATGCTGTCGTCAACACCCGTCACCGTTACCGTCTGCGGTGCATTCCAGTTAGCGGGAGTGAAGGTTAAACTATTGCTAGAAACTGTTCCTTCGGCGGAATTGTCACTGCTCAAACCAATGCTAACATTAGCACTCGGTTGAGTATTGAGTTTGACGGTAAATGTCGCAGTGCCACCTGTTTCTGTCGTCACTAATCCGCTAGCGGGATTGACGGTAAAACCTGCGCTGTCGTCATTAGTAATAGTCGTTGTCGCGCTAGCAGTTGTAATTGTCGGAGTTGGACCGGGTGCAACTGGATTTGATAAGGTAACGGCAATAGTTTCGTCAGGTTCGATCGCACCATCGCCCAACAAGTCCAAAGTAATCGTTTTGGATGTCTCGCCCGCAGCAAAATTCACCGTACCAGTAACGCCAGTTGCCCCGGAAGTGCCGCCGATATTATTGTAATCGCTGCTGTTTGTAGCAGTTCCTGCAATTGCATAATTTACACTGCTGGCAGCATCAATTCCGCCGCTGCGAGTCACGGTAAAAGTAACGGGAGTTTTGCCGGAGTTACCTTCGGCGATGCTGGCAGTAGCGGCCGCAATGGCGTAATCTATAGCATCATTGGCAGCAATAGTTAGCGTTGTTTGCTTTGTTGTACCTGCAATCCCGTCGGTAATTGTGCCAAAGTCGAACACCGCTGTTTCGGCGTTTTCTGAGATATTGTCAGGTTTGACAGTGACAGCAATATTCTGAGTTAGGGTATTAGTACCTGCACTGAATGTGAGAGTGGCAGGTGAAAAAGTGTAGTCTGAATTTTGGGTGGCTGTGCTGTTGGGGTTAAGTGCGATCGGGATTGTGACATCGACAGCAGGAGTAGCATTTAGAGTTACGGGTACGTTAACTACTGTATCGGTGCTTCCTTCGATCGCGCTATAGTTAGCCGCCCCAAAATTTGCCGCCAGATTCAGGAGAATCGAAACATCTTGAGTGGTAAAATTCGGTGTCGCTAAATCCAACTTGCCGTCAGCATTAAAATCTCCCGCAGCGATCGATCGAGGATATGTCCCTACACTAAAATTGGTGGCAGTACCAAAACTGCCAGTACCGTCTCCCAACAAGACTGAGACATTGTGAGAAGCGCCGTTAGACGCGGCTAAATCGATCTTACCGTCGTTGTTAAAGTCCCCTGTTACCACAGCTTCGGGAGATAATCCAACATTAAAGTTGGTAGCAATACCAAAATTACCCGTACCATCTCCCAACAAAACGGAGATACTCTCGTTAGAAATACTGTTTGATGCGGCGACAAGATCGAGTTTGCCGTCGCCATTTAAATCACCTGCATTAATAAAGTGATTCCCTGTTCCCGCGCTAAAGTTAACGGGGGCGCTAAAGTTGCCCGTACCATCTCCTAACAAAACTGAGATGTTGTTAGTAGATTCATCGTTGGACGAGACTAAATCGAGTTTGTTGTCGCCATTTAAGTCGGCCGTGGCAACATAAAGAGATCCTCCTGAATTAATAATGTTAACGGGAGTGCTAAAGCTACCGATACCATCTCCCAAAAGCATTGAAAGGTTGTTGCTATTCGCACTTGCTGTGACTAAATCTAATTTGCCATCTCCATTAAAATCGCCCGCCGCGATCGACTTAGGATCTATCCCTTCACCGAAGTTGCTAGGATCGCTAAAACTGCCATTACCTATCCCCAACCTGATGGAAACAAAACCGCCGTTACCCTCACTGATAGGATTCGCTACAGCTAAATCGAGTTTGCCATCTCCATTCAAGTCCCGGATGGCAATAGCAAAGGGATTCTCATTGCCGGGATTAGATAAGTTGGTAGCAGTATTAAAGCTGCCCGTACCTGTCCCCAATAATATAGAAATATCTCTCGATCCTAAGTTTGCTACAGCTAAGTCGGGGAAACCGTCGCCGTTAAAGTCGCCCGTATCTATCTTGACAGGAGTTGCAGTTGTAGCAAAGCCCGTACTAAAGTTAGCAGCCGTACTGAAGTTGGAGAGAACATGGTTGTAAGCTGCCAAAACTTCCGATCGCACTGCTAAAGGTGCTGCTATTTTCCCTGCTGTTATTTCTAGCAACCAATCGCCACCTTTTTCTGCACTGCCTGTCAGCTTGGCAGAAGCTGCAACACTAGCCCCAGTTAGCTGACTCAAACGCCGTACAAATGCTTTACCTAAATTTCCCTTAGCAACATTGCAGCCGTAAAGTAGAATTTCAGCATTAGGTATTAACGATCGCGCCCATTCTTTAATTGCTGTGACAAAATTATTAGGGCGATCGGTCAACTGTTCCCAACTTAACTGAATTTTACCTAATTGCAGGCTGCCCGGTGTACCGTGAGAGATGATGTGAATTTCTGAAAATTTCCTTCCCCGCAGCGCTTCTGCTATCTGTTCCAAGCCGTTGCGGTGGGTATCCAATATAATTACTTGAGTTCCAGGGATAACACCATCTGCTAAAATCTGATAGTCGAGTACGCCTGTGTCAATAAAGGCGATCGACCTTACTGAAATTGGAATATTTAAATTTGGCATAATGCACCTGACTGGGGTTTCAAAAAAAAGACAAATAATCTCCAATTTCGTGACTTGCGTCCGAAACTATCTTAAACATTTTTGAAACGTAAGTGTAATTATACTGAATTTCACAATTAGCAATTTTGATACATACTTGAGGGTAAGTAAGGTTATGTGCGATCGCAAAAATTGGACACCTTGATGAGGGGTAATTGCCCGGAATTGATATAATTGGGCGATATTTCCTGAAAAAACCCGGTTTTTTAGATCGACCGGGTTATCGAGAGCGATCGCACTTTAAATCCTAACTAGAACAAACTGAAATCCGCAGAATTAATCACAGTAGCAGACACTCCAATTAAAGAAGCAAAAAGTTGTCCCGTTGGGGCAAAACTAATCTGAGTTATGCCATTACTTTCAGTAATTTCCAATTGCGAGAAAGTCACTCCATTACCGAGAATCAGCAAATCTTTACCATCTTCAAAATCGGCAACGGTATCGATGCCCGAATCAATAGAGAGTAAAAAGCGATCGCCCCCATTTCCACCAATTAGACTATCATCTCCCATTTCGCCTCTGAGGAAGTCGTCGCCATCACCGCCAATTAACAAATCGTTGCCTTTGCCACCGCGCAAACTATCATTGCCAGTGCTACCGTCTAGGATATCATCACCTAGATTGCCAAAGATGATATCGCTACCGTCGCTACCGGTGATAGTATCAATTCCCTTGCCGCCGTAAAGAGTATCGCTGTCAAAACCGCCGTTGATTAAATCATTGTTTTGATTCCCATTAATCCAGTCATTGCCGTTAAAACCAAAGATTAGATCGTTGCCTTTTTTGCCACTAAAAATGTCATCGCTGCTGTCGCCACCTAGAGTATCGTCGCCATCGGTGCCGATTTTGCGATCGGGAGAATTGTTGACTAATTCGATGCCACTGTCGTGGAATGGTTCGGTAGCAGTTAGATTGCTATCTACACTGTTGCGAATAGTTGGGTTATTGACGGTTGCCGATCGAATTTGCGCATCTAACGATGTGCCTGTATTTTCGGCGATCGCCTCTTTTATTCCTTTGATTCCTGCTGCGACTAGCAGCAAGTCTCGGGCGACTTCACCTTGTGCGACTTGTTGAATTTTGGCAATTTGAGTGGCTGCATCTGAAAGCGGGATGTTGCTAGAGGCGATCGCCCCTACCTGCTGATTTTCCTCTGCAATAATTTGAGCAACTTCCGGTGCAATATTGGCTGCTTTTTGTGCTTGCAATTGATTCGCAGCAGACTGAATGATAATTTGCAATTGTGCGGGATTGGTTAGATCGACACTACCGGATTGAATTTGATTTGCCAGGGTGGAAATGATGCGATCGGCAATATCGATGTTAGAGTTAGCTGCAATTCCACCGATTAAACTTGCCGTCTGAACGACAGCATTTTGTACCTGAATGTGCGCTGCATAAACTGCCAAACCGTTCCGATCGTTTTGCGTAATTGCCTGTAGCGGATCGTAGCCAGTCAGATCGATTGTTGGTGGCAATCCCAGCGATGATTTTACCAGGAATTCCGCGCGATCGGCATCGAAACCCTGCTCTACCAACTCAGCCATCAGAGTAGTTAAAGGCGTTACAACAGTCGCATCTGGTGTCGCTGTCAGCGGCGTTTGCTGTGGCAAATAAGTAGCGGTATTAATGCCTTCAGCAATTACAATTCTGCCTTCATCTGGATCGAGTTCGCCACTGTTATTTTTGTCGAAATCCGGCAGAGATACATCTAAGTTAAAGCTGCCATCGGCGTTAGTAATAGTGGAAGGTTCTTTGTCATCTTGGATGCCGTTAAAGTTAGCATCAAAGAAAACTTTTGCACCTATGAGGTAACTGTTAGCCGCCCGTCCATTTCTGCCGGAACTTTCTCCTACACCAAAACTTGCTAACTGAAATGTAGCAAAACGCTTGTCGTAGACTTTTTGTACGCCTTTCCAAAACTCCCAGGGTACGACAGTGTTAACTTCTGCCCCCAGGTAAGCATTTATTTGACCTGATACATCAAACAATTCCCAGGGTTTGCTAATGCGTGAAGCAATTTCAGAACCTCGAATTTTGCCGTCACTCGTTCCGTTGTTTTGGCCGATATCTACTAAGTCAATGCCGATTACTCCTGCAATTCCACCTTTGACATAACCAGATGCCACCACTGCATTTACACCTAAACCAGCAGCGAGGTTAGCGCTGAGTTTAAGTTCGTCAACATCCTCGCCAGTACCGTCGGGATTTGCCCGATCGCTGACATAAAATCCATTTAAGACTTTGTAAGCTGAATCCGCAGCAAATTTATCATTTTTCCACTGCTTAAGTCCCACAGTATCGTAGCCAAATGCGAGATCTGCTGAACCCTTTAAGTTTCCTTCTATTAACCCTGATATCGGCCCCAATATCGGAACTTCTCCTCGCGTATGGCCCCAGGGCTGTTCCATTCTTCCGTTCGATCGCCAAAAGTAAAAGCGATCGCTTGTCTGATAAAATCAAGAGCGCTCGCTTAACAACAAATATATGGGATCGTCCTGCTATTTCCCGTGGTTGTGAGTCCCACCCAAAAAGTTAGTATTATTGGCTCCCGTTATCTTTGTTTGAAAGCCCGTGCTGTTGTCCCGATTAATCTGCATCATCGAACTATTGTCTGCAATCTGCGTCAGTTCCATGTGAATTTCTTCTGCCAATTGCTGCACTTGCTTTCCAAACTCCGGGTAGTTTTTCCATAGCGCATCCAGATACTTTGCTAACTTCTTTGTGTCTTCCGCAGATCCTTTTTCTGTCGCTTCCAGGACTTTCAGGGCTTCTGCGTTTCCCCTCAGCTTCCCTATCACCACTTGTGCCAACTTTTCAACCTTCTGTGTCGCGCTCTCAGTCAACTTCCTGCCTAACTCACCTGCACCCCCTTCAATGAATTTATCGAAGGCGATTTTGGCGATCGCCATTGCCGCAGTCGTGGAAATGGGTTCTAGCATCAATTTTGTCTCCGTCGCGAGGTAATGTCTTCCTTCTTACAGTAGAATCACAAATTTCTCCGAACATTCCGGATACTTTCGCATAGTTCAGCGCTTCGATAAAAACCGCTTCACCGACCATCCCTGAATTTTTCGATACTTAATTTTAACCCAAACTTCTCCACCAGCGCGAGTTTCTTTCCCAATTATTTGCACGCCTGTTGTATCGCAAGGGATTGTTGAAACCACAGATGCAGACAAGCTGGGAAGCTGTCGCACATTTAATTCCTGGATAGCTGGCGGACACATAACACGATAGCCGGATAGTAGAGCTTTAGAAGGTGAAGTTTGCTGAATGATAGGTGAAGAGGGAACTTTTGTTTTTGTCTGCGGCAACTTGAAGTAATTACCATGAGGTTGCACTAACACAAAACCTAATAATACTAAGAAAAAAACCTTTTGAGAATTACTGAACTTAAACTGTGGAGCGCATATATTCCAAACGAATAGGCATGGCATAACAATAGCAACTGCAACTATAATTACTCCTAAGCCAAAAACAATTTTTTGTGCAATCAAGGCTACCAATGATATTAGTCCGGCTACTGCAAAGAAAACTTTTTGTGCAATAAAAGCTACCAATAAAATTGCTCCTAATGCAACAACAATAACTCCTAATGCAACAACAATAACTCCCAATGCAAAAACACCTCTCAATGCAACAAAAATCAGTGAGCTAACAAATTGATTTAACTGTTCATCTCGTCGAACATAAGCTTTCTGATTCTCGGATTGTTGTGCTCGATCGCTGTCCCCAATTTCAACAAATATATTTTGCGCTTTCTCATAGGCATCGATCGCTTCTTGGTACTTTTTACTCCACCGTAAATCTTTTCCTAATTTATAATAGCTATTTGCTTGACTTCGTAGAGATTGTTGTGCTTTTTCAGGATTACCAATGTCATGAAACATTTGCCATGATTGCTTATAATTGCTGGCAGCATTTTCGTACTGTTTTTTAGCCAGACAAACATCACCAAGACCGTTTAATGCTTTCGCCAGAAATTCACAATGCTCAATTTCTTGCAGAATGCTCAGAGCTTCTTCATAAAATTTTTCTGCTTGTTGATAATCTTGATGATCTGTTGAAATACAGTAAATATTACCTAAATTGCAAAGGCAATCTCCCTCACCTGCACGATCGCCACTATTACGCCTTCTTTCCAGTGCTTTCTGAATCAATGAGATGGCTTCTGAATAATTCTTTAAAGAACAATAGACAACACCCAAACTGTTGCGAGCATTTGCCAATCCGGCGATCGCACCAACTTCAGGATCGGCAAAAATTTCATAAGCTTTTGTATGAGCTTGTTCGGCTTTATTATAATCTCCGAGAGAATGATACGCATCGCCCAAGTTATTTTGAGAAGTAGCCTCCCCTGCGCGATCTTTAATTTCTCGTCTAATATCTAATACCTCTTGGTACTTTTTAATGGCATCTTCATATTTTCCTTGAGACTGATAAACCTTGCCCAAAGCGTCTAGAGTGTCTGCTTGGCCAGCACGATAGCCCAAATTTGTGAAAATTGATAATGCGTCTGACAACTTAAGATCCTCCTTCACCTAAATATTTAATTGCTTCTTGGCATTTTCCTAATGAGTGGTATGTTTTACCTAAACCAAGCTTGACCCTAGCTTCTCCTTGCGTGGCACCAAGTTCTTGGAAAATACTTAGTGCATCTTGATAAAATTTAAGAGCATTTTTGTCATCCGGCTTTTTGTAATTTCCTAGAGAGTAGTAAACATTGCCTAAACCAAGCAAAGCCTCAGCTTCTCCAGGGCGATCTCTAAGTTGACGAGTAATTTCTAATGTTCTTTGGTGCAAATTCATCGCATTTGAGAATTGCCCTAAGAAATGATAAGCATTCCCTAACCAAAGTCGAGCTGTTGCTTCTCCTTCCTGAGTTTGACTAGTCCGAAAATTACCCTTGATTCCTTCAAAAGCACTTAGCGCCTGTTGGTATAACAGCTTAGCTTGTTGATATAGTCTCTGATTGTAATAATTTTGCCCCATCAAGTTACAAACACGCCCAAGATTCTGCCGAGTTCTAGCATCATTACGAAGCTCGCGATCGGGAATTCCCTTGCTAATTTGTAGAGATTGTTGATATGATTCAATAGCTTTTTGGTAATCTTTTAATTCTTCATATATCCAACCTAAGTTATTACAAACAACTGCCTCTCCATCAGGATTTTTAAACTCGCGATAAATGTTTAATGCTTCCCGATAGTAGCTTTCTGCTTGCGGATAGTTTCCTAAATTTGTGTTGGCAACACCTAGACCATTTAAAGCATTAGCTTCCCCTGGTCGATCGCCAAGTTCTCGGAAAATTGCGATTGCCTGCTCATACGTTTCAATCGCCTCCTCAGATTGCCCTGAAGACTGCAAATCCCATCCTAATTTGCATCGTGCGTTGGCTCCTTCCAATCTCTTGTCACTAAGCTGCAACGCTTGCTGATGTGCATCGATCGCTTCTTGATATCTTCCTAAAGCTTCATAAGCATCGCCTAGTCCACGCCATGACTCAGCTTGTCCCTGTCTATCAGCAAGCTCTTGAAAAATTTTCAATGCCTTCCGATATACACAAACAGCCTCTCGATATTTTCCTATTTTCTTGTATGTAATTCCTAGATTATTTAATGTATTAGCTATAAAATGATCGCTAAACTGTCTGTACAATGCCAATATACTTTGGTATCGCTCAATGTTTTTTTTGTGTTCTCCAAGAGCGCTACCAGTATCAATCAAATTTTGCAAAGATAATAATTCACCCCTAAAATCTTTGATTCTGTGAAAAATTTTGCGGGCAGTTTCAAAAAATACTTCTGCCAGCAGATTTTCTCCTTGCTTCGAGTAAACATCGCCTAGATTGTTGTAAGATACTGCCTGTTCTCGATCGCGATTCTCTATCTCACTAAATTGCTTGCACGCCTTGTGGTGCAAATCAATCGCAAGCGGATATTTACCTAAAGAACAGTAAGCAGTACCCAAGCAATTAAGCATTTCTCCAAACAGCGCCCGTGCAGAGTCAAAAGCATTTTTTGAGAGTTCAGCAGCCCAAGCTTGCTTCAGTGTCAAATACAACTCTACCCGGATTGAGTTGTAGCCCCGCAACTTCAAAAAAGCATCACACCCTGTACTCCAGAGAAAATCAAATGCTGAAGCATATTCACCGAGTTCGTAATAGTGGTAGAAAATTTCTAGATATTCAGCAATATCTCCTTGGTTTTTCCAATTGGGAAATTTATAAATCCAGTGGTAATGTGCAACATTTAATGATTCACGTTCTGTCAATCCAGACGGCTTTGCAACACAACGACAGTATTCGATGGCTTTCTCTTTTGCTCCTTTCCAGTCGTTTTCTTTTGTTTGGGCGAAATCTTTGACTAATTTCAAAAAATGGTACTGCCACTCATCTTGACTTGGATGAGGCTGCTCTTCTATTAAAGAGCGTTGTACCAACTCCTGTAAACTTTTTTCTAAATCGGGTGGATTTTGTTCTATAAACTCTTGATTAATTTCTTGGACTGACTCCGCCAACATTGCCTTGGCTGCTTTCAGCCCAAAAGGGTATTTATACACGCTCAAATTTAGCCAGAGGCTCTTTAATCTAGGCTCTAATCGTTGTACACTTTCATTTAATATATTGTCTAAACTTGCTTTAAGATTACCTCGGTGTCGTCCCACCAATTGTTTAAATAAATTCAAGTCTTCTTTGGTCAACAGATAAGATACATCACGACTGGGGTAGCGTTTTTTCAACCAACCTGCTGCTAGTTTCAGCAGCAATGGGTGTCCACCAGCAATCTTAGAAAAGTGGCACAAGTCTGCCTCATTACCTCCAATTTCTTGGTAGTGCAACCATTGAGATCCAGCAAGATCGGTCAACCCTCCTAATGGTAACCATTGAATTTCAACCTCTGGCTCTTCTAAAATAGGAGGTCGTTCTCTGCTGGTGAGCAAGATGGTGCTAGCATTCTTCTTCTCTAACCATTGCTGCAAAATTTTTGATATCCTTTTTCTATAAACTGGCGCTCTCGATCTAGCAAACATTCCAAGTTGTCCAGCACCAATAGAAATGAATTTTTGGAGAAATAAGCGATGAGATCATTTGTCAAACTTTCATCGTTAAACTTCTCATTAACTTGTTGACCAAGTTCCTGCAACAACCCAAGACCAAAATCATTGAAGCTATATGCTTTACTAAATGTAATCCAGATCTTTTGCTCAAATGAAGATTCATAATAGATGCGAGCAGCTAGTGTTGATGTTCCATAGCCACCAGGACTAACAATACCAACTAATCGGATGCCCTCTGTACTGAGCCACTGTTGAAGTTGATTAATCTCCTCTAGCCTTCCTTGAAAGCCAGAAGTGTTAGGAGGTTGATGGTCGAGAAAAATCGATCGGGTGTTTGTAAGCTTTGGAATTAGTTGCTTTAATATTTCTTCTAACTTTTCAGTATCTAGTTCTTTGAACTCTAGATGATTGTGATTTCCCCCAAAATAGTTAGTGCCACCCTGGACTAGAGTTTGAAAGGCTTGTGCATCTCCCTGATTAATTTGAATCATGAGATGATTGGTTCGCAACAATCCTGCAAACTGAGGATCGGCCTCAATTTCCGACTCTAGCTCAGATACCAGTCGAGCGCTATCAAAGCTAGAATTAACACTTAGGTTATCAACAACCAACTTAAGCAGTCGCTCAATCAGTTCAGACATGACATATCTTTTTATGTATAAAACCTAATTCCACTCAGCTCTGCGATTTTGTTAATTTCGCGGCACTCCAGGACGTTTCGGAGGCTACTCCCTATTTTACCAAACTGAAGTGGAAATCCGGAAAATTCCCGTGGACTCAACACCACCGCCCTCTCTAACAGTTGCAGAATTTCCAGATCGATCGCCTCGAACCCCCGCCCTCTCAAAGCATCAATCCGATCGCACACCTCATTACACCCATTTCTTTCACGGTATCCTTCAATAAAATCTTAAGACAATCTTAAATTACATGACTGCGATGGTGGCACTCTCAAAACGGGGAAACCTATAGCTCGTGGGAATCGCTGCTTGCGGAACTTACCCCGCAGGGGTAAGTTCCGTTTCAATTACTGATATCAACTTGCCGAAGATTCCCATACAATTCGAGACTTTCTTGCCAACAAAAGTGCAAGTTCATCAGCTTTTAGACGGTTATCTTCACGATAGGGCAAGCCTATAATACTCCCATGAGATGAAGAGTCACGTACTACATTTAGACCTAATTCTCGAATTTCCCCTACATTAAGGCTAGCAACTCCTTCACAGTTTCTCAATGCACTCAAAGATTGCTCAATGGAAAAATTGACAGAAATACTCTGCTCGTTTATACGTTTCCGCAAATAGTAAGCGTCCGATTTGACGATCGATCCCAATCTATCCATCCTTTTCGGAGTGCTCGGTAAATAAGTGTATTATCCGGTAAATTTTCAAACTCTGACTCACTCCCTGAAGATTGTTCTATCATATCTTGTTAAACCACTGCAACCAGTCAACTAATGTTGATGATGAAACGATATCTTCGACCGCATTTTCATTCTTTGCATGGTGATAGATATCAACTGGTTGCTCCGCACTGAAGGGACAAAATAGGCGGACTGTACGCTCTGGTTCTAAGCTTGTCCAGTCTAGTGTAATACTGCCTCGGTCATCTGTACCTGTTGAGGCTTTGGGAAAACTGTTTCCCATGCTGTCGTAAGCCTCAACAACCAATTTCATCGCTGTCTTGAAAGCATACTCAGTCGGTCTCAAAATCCCGTACTCATCCTCTGATTCTAAATCTAAAAGTTCGATGAGACGTTCGACAGTGATTCGGAAATTCGATAAACCGCTATTGCTACTGCTATCAGTAATCTGTTCCTTCGCTACGGTCATAATATTAAATCCCTTTTAGACGATCGCCATTTTATGCTAACACGGTCTAAGAAATAGCTTGGTTCAATTTACTAAAGCCGAATTGTCAACTCTCGTCAATCGCTCAGTGAGTTCTCGATCGTCTTGTTGATAGATTGCCTTCTCTTTTTGAATAAAGATGTTTGCTAAAGCATCATAGGCTTCAGCCCACGCCGAAATAACTTCATCAGTTGCGGCATCTTGCAACACATCTTTCATCGCCTGCAATAGCTTTTCACCAATCAGCGGATACTGTTCGGGCAGAATGTGAGTTGCTACATGACGGTGGGCAATTTTGTCTACTGCTGCAGCCAATTCATCCAGTCGATCGATATGCGTCGCATAGGCATAAACAGCCGCCGCCAATTTGTGTGCTTGCCCGCCACCGTCTATATGCTGCATCCAGGTGGTTTCAAAGCCGCGTTTGTAGTCAGGTCGCTCTGCAAATGCAATTTCATACATTCGCCTGGTAATCTCTTCACCTTTTTCTTTAATAATCGGTGCGGTTGCCTTGACAATCTCGATCGTTTTTTGACTAACCACGGTTCACACTTCTCCTTTTACTATCGTATCTGTTACAAAAAGAAGCGATCGCAATTTTGTTTTTCAATTGTTTCTGCATCATTTTTCCCGATTGCCATTACTTTAGTGCACTTCTTAAATTAAGTCGCACATTTTTTTGCGACTTTGAACAAAATCTTGTTATAACTTGCGAAACTGGTTGGGGTTTATTCCGGTGTATTGGCGAAAACACCTGGCAAGATGACTCTGATTGGCAAAACCGCATTCCATTGCTACAGATAGAATGGTTCGTTCTGGCTGCTTTAGCAAACACTTTGCCTGTTCAACTCGCTGACGAATTAAGAATTGATGGGGTGACATTCCAGTCGATCGCTTGAACAAGTGGCAGAAATAATACTGGCTCATCCCAAGTTCGTTCGCAATATCATTCAAGGATAAATCCTCACTCAAATGCTCCTGGATGTACTCAATCGCTTGCCTAAGTTTTTGCTTGGACAACCCATCTTCATGTTCTCGAAAACAATGCTTGCGAGTAGAGTAATAGCGCAGCAGATGAGCCGATAGCGCTGTTGCCATTGAATCGGCGTAGAAACGACTTCTAGCTCCATCCTCTTCTAAACTTGCCCTAAGTGTTAGACCGATTTGGTGAATCAATAAATCGGGTTTTTTCCGTGTCAGCAACAGTTCGACGCGATCGGGATTGACCGACTCATGAGCAATCCGAGCTAGAAAGGTTGGCTCTAGATAGCATTGAATCCACTCTATTACTCGAACAGTCGAAATAGAAAATACTCCACAAGGTAAATCAGCAGGAACGACTTCAATACAACTATTTGCCAGGTCTTTTTCTTGATATGAAATTGTCTGAAAACGACCCTCTGAGACAAATTCCAAATCAAATGTTTGATGCCCCAGTACAATAATAATTATGTGCCGAGGGGTGGATACTTCACGCAAATTTATCGAGGGTTGGCGGTAATGGGCAAGTTGAATGCTACTCCAACCCGATTGAAAACTGGTTAGGAGGGGCAGAGTTTGCAGCAACTTCGGCCACTCAACACAGTCGCTCACCAAAGGTTGTTTTATTGACATCATCGCCTCCTTCCGGTAGTAGTTTATATGGTAAACCTAACCTGATTTCTTGCTCGATCGGCAGCTCGAGAAAGGAGCGAAAATTTACTCTTTCCAGCATGACAGCGGATAGCACTGACCGTTCCACGTCGTCCTACCCGTGGTTCTATTGCCGCAGGAGGATTTATTATAGTATATATAAAAAATATCAATTATTATTCGAGTGTTATATCATTGGACAATAATTGAAGTTCGCACGATCGCGATCGACAAACATTTAACACAGCAGACAAGGCAAATTTATGGGACTGATGCAACTGATTACAACCGGTGCGGACATGAAGCGGGATTTGGAAAAGTCGGGTTCGCTGGCTTTGTACGTTCCTTTGGAAGGAGGCTTTGAGGGGCGCTATTTGCGACGGCTGAGAGCTGCTGGTTACGGTGCTTATACCATTACAGCACGCGGTTTGGGAGATTTGGCGATGTATTTGACGGGCGTGCACGGGGTGCGGCCGCCGCATTTGGGGAAGAAAAATACGGGTAGAGAGGGGGCTGTGGGTTATACCTATTTCGTGCCGCCGATGTTGGGCACTCAATTGGACAATTTACCTCCGAAATCGAAGGGATTGGTGTTGTGGATTATTGAAGGGCAGATGCTGTCGAAACAGGAGATTGAATATTTGACAGTTTTGCCGACCTTGGAACCGCGAGTTAAAATAGCAGTAGAGATGGGGGGCGATCGAGCTTTTAGCTGGAAGCCACTTAAAGATGCTTTAGTTGCAGTTTAAATTCGGCTAGAGTCGATCGACACTCAACTGAAAAACGCAGCGAGCAAATCAGGCTCAAAAAGTTTTGCTCGCTGGTTTTGCTCTTTTTTAGCAATATTTAGTTAAAAGGAAAACTGTTATGCTTCTCAACCGAGATTATACCATCATCATTGACAAAAGTGGCAGTATGTACACGAAAGACCAGATGGGCGGTAAAAGTCGGTGGGCACTGATGCAAGAATCGACGATCGCGCTAGCTCATAAATGCGAAGAACTCGATCCTGACGGCATGACTGTTTACTTGTTTTCCGGTCGCTTCAAACGGTACGATAATGTAACAGCAGCTAGAGTCGCGCAAGTTTTCCAAGAAAATGAACCTTCGGGAACTACGAATTTGGCAGCGGTTCTGCAAGATGCTCTGAACAATTATTTTCAGCGAAAAGCATCCGGTGAGACGAAGCAAAATGGCGAAACAATATTAGTGGTGACTGACGGAGAACCGGACGATCGCAAGGATGTGATGAAGGCGATTATTGATGCTTCTCGCAAGATCGATCGAGATGAAGAGTTGGCAATTTCTTTCATTCAAGTCGGAAATGCCCCGGAAGCGACTAAGTTTCTCAAGATATTGGATGATGAATTGCAAAGTGCTGGGGCTAAATTTGATATCGTTGATACTGTGACGATGGATGATATGGAAGGAATGACGCTGACAGAGGTATTGCTGAATGCAATCACAGATTAAGTAGGCAGGTGAAGTTGAATACAACTAGATGCGTGCCTGTTTGCTGAAAAGCTTTTTTGAGGGGGTTAAGTTTTTTTAAGGGGGTTAAGTTATGGAATCGCTCGATCGTTTGTTAGCTGAACTTAAAGCTGAATATCAAGAATCTAAAAAAAAGTCTGCTGAGTTGAAAAGCCAGCCGACGACGCCAACAGAATTGCCCTCGCAAGAAGCATCGGTTCCGTCAACTCAACCAATTCAAACTGCCGATCAAACTTTGGATTCTGGTAGTGTTGACAGCGATTTAGCTCAAGTTAAAGCTGAGTACGAAGCACGAGATAAAGCTCAGAAAGTTGCCACACCAGAACAGCTTAAGGCTGAGTATGAAAAACCCAATAAAGCTCTGGAACTTGTCAAACAGGAACAGCCAAGCGAAAAACTTGTACAGAAACAGTCGCACGTACAAACGCACCGAGAGAAAGTGAGACAAGCTCAAGTTTGGCTAAAAAATTTGGATAAGAATTCCGATGAGCGATTTTGGTTCGATCAGTTTGCTTTTAAATATTCTTCTAGGATAGATGCGGCGATCGACTATTTGCAAGCTGTTAACGAGTTTGATTAAGTGCGATCGAACTTTCCAATCCAAAACCCAAAATATTTGACTTGACAGCTAGGAAAACGCCTGCGAGTCAGGTTTTGTTTTGTTTCAATACTTGGAGGACTTTTCCCCCGCTTAATATCAAAATCTTCGCTTCATCGGAAATTATTCATACAGCATTTTGCAGGTAAATAGGTACTAGCAGATAGAGGACACGGCAGTGCCGTTTCCGTACAGCAATCAAGAATGCCAGGAGTGTACTTCATAAACGTGAAATCTGCTGTATCTTTGGGTTCTCTCTCTGCGTTATCCGTGTTCTCTGCGGTTAAAAAATCATTCCGATGTAACCGGAATCGATCTAAAAATATCATACATTTTATTGGCTCGATCGCCAAGTTCCTTAAATTTAAATGTTGTCCTCCTCTCGAACATGGTTTTTCTCAACGAACCGCCCCAAAAACAGATGGATAAAATCTGACGCAGCAGCTTCATCAATATTTCCTACAGAAATAACCTCATGAATATATCCCTGAACCCTTGCTTCATAAACGGTTTGATTCGGGTACTATGTAAATGTCAACTGTCACAGGTCAACTGCTATAGAATCTTTTAGCACAGAAGTAGGTTTCAACAAAAATAGAGCCGCCTTTTTTGCTGTATCTTCAGATAGCTGAATTTGTTTGAGTTCTACAATACCTTCACTGATAAAAGTATCTCTCAAAGCAGCTTTTTCTCCGCTGTTAAAAGTCGTTTCGTAAAACACTTCCCGAATGCCAGCGGCAATGATTAATTTTAAACAATAAATGCAGGGTTCTAGGGTGACGTAAATACTAGCCCCAGCAGTAGATATACCATGTTTGGCGGCTTTGGCGATCGCATTTGCTTCTGCGTGAACCGCTCGCGATGGTAAAATTTTGCTGGCGTCGCAACTACTCAAACCAGGATAGCAGAATCCTTGAGTCGTGCAGTGTGCCGAACCTGATGGCGAACCGTTGTAACCGGTTGCTAAAACCTGATTGTTTTTGACTATTACCGCACCTACGGGAAATGCTAGACAAGTCGATCGAGTTGCAGCCAATTTTGCTAACATCAAAAAGTATTCATCCCAATCTGGTCTTTGAGGGGGTTGGTAGTTGTCTGGTGTATTGTCCATTTAAAATCTAGAATTAGAACTGTATTGAGACGAGAGATTTATTGCAAGATTCCAGTCGATCCAAATCCATTATCTCCCCTAGAGCTGGAACTTAACATTTTAACTTCTTCAATTTCCACGCGAATTACTGGGGCTATTACCATTGAGCAATTTTCATGCCTTTCGTGACTTGAAAGGAAGTTTTACCGTGATTGATTAAGATTACTCCGATTTCGCCTCGATAGCCTTCATCTATTGTTCCTGGTGAATTGAGTACAGTAATTTGGTGCTTGAGAGCTAAACCGCTTCTGGGACGAATTTGCGCTTCAGTTTTTGCGGGTAATTCTATGGATATGCCTGTACGAATTAACTTGCTTTCTCTCGGAATAATTTCTAATTCATCTATAGAAAATAAGTCGAGTCCCGCATCAGACTCGTGGGCGTATTTGGGCATTATGGCTGATTCATGCAGTTGTAGGATTTTTAATTTCATTTTGTTTGGTATTTACTTAAGTTTTGTTAATGTAAAATGTGCTTCTTTGTAGATACCCGATAGATACCGAAATTTTTCAAAAAGTCGGCGTCTGGGTATGACGATCGCAATTATAGCAACTACCAAGGGGATTCAAACATTCTGGCTCTACGCAAATCTGTAATCTGTAGGGTGCGTCACTATGAGATATTCCCTGAAACTTGCAGATTTTAGAAAGCGACGCACCTTACTCAAACATTCTGGCTCTACGCAAATCTGTAATCTGTAGGGTGCGTCATTATGAGATATTCCATGAAACTTGCAGATTTTAGAAAGCGACGCACCTTACTATTCCACAATTAGCCAACAAAGCTATTTCTCTTACGGCGCTAACCTTGCTTTTCCTAAACGAGTAGTTGTGTACCACTTGGCAATAGCGGGTGCCCAATTTTCAAAATGAGGCCACATCATTTCGCAGAGTTTTTGAATTTCAAGTTGAGCGTTTTTCTTGTTTCTCAAATCGCAAAAATGCAGGAAAGACCTTAAATTGAAACTGACTACAAAATGCTGGCGATAATCAAAGGGCAATTTGCCTCTGGCGTGTTCCTCCGACATACCGCCGTCGAAGTCAATTTTATAACGTTTAGCGGCTTCTAGACACCACTGCAAATCTTGTTCTCTTTGTTCGGGAGAATAGTAGTATTTTTTGCCTTCGCGATCGGTATAATAATCTACTGGACGCAGGTAAAAAATATCTTCTATATCTTTCTTGCCGATTGCGACATCCAGAAATTGATTGCCTGTATAACGAAGGGATTGCACATCAAATGAGACTCCAACACGATGAGTCCTCGCCTGCTGCATGACACTGTGGGGAAAATAGCCACAATTAAAAATTATTTGGGGATGTTCTAAGGGGCCGTAATGACCTCGATCGCCTGCTAATAGCCTTTTCACAATAATTTCGCCGCATTCTTCTTCTGAAGGCCAAGAATCGCGATCGTCAACTACGAAATTCTCAGTATAGTCTTGATGGAGAGCAGCATAAATTACTTGCTGCGGATTGGGTGTTTGAGAAATAACTTCTACTCTAAATCTATCCATTATATTTTTAATTTTGTAAGTCGCTATAGTTGAAAGTTTTCACATCCTAGATTATTTCATAAGATGACATTTATGGCAAGTTTTTTCCGCTAATAATTCGTTAACAGCTACGCTAAAACCTGCAAGCACCTTTTGAGTATTAACAACTTCATCCGCATTAAATAACAGCCAGCGTTCCCCTACATTCACAAATATTAATCGAGCTTCAGGAAACAGCAACCAAACTTCCAAACATCCCGATGCCAAATATTCTCGAGCTTTTGCAAATAACTCTTCGCCGCTATCTTCGGGAGAAGCAATTTCCGCAATGAGTGGGAAGCTTTGGGGAAATGCTGTAAAATTGCCCGATGGCGGCAGGAGTTCAGGAGTGATGTAAGCGACATCGGGACGGAGGCCATTTTTGTGAGTGTAGCAAAGTATTTCGGTAATAACTTCGCCTCCCTGTCCGCTGGAATTTTTGTAATTTCTCCAGTCAGTAGCTAGATTAACTTGAGCGAGACCGTGTTTGAATGTCATTCCTGTTTTCTCTATTAAGTTGCCGTCAACCCACTCCATTTTATCACGAGGTCTGACTAAAAAATCTTCGAGAGATATGACTTTTTTGGGTTCTGATTCGGGCTGAATTTCTGCTATATTTGCTAATTTTGGCTGTAATTCTACCTCTGATTTTTGGTCGGTATTTTTTGGTACTATTGTAGTTGTCACGATCGCAACCTCTCTTTGAAGATTTTCAGTTTCCAGGGGATTAGCCTTTGATGACATGATTGAATCAGGTAACTTCTATGATACTATCAAACCGATTTTCGGACGCTCTCATCCATGCCACTGAATTGCACGCAACCCAAGTCCGCAAAGGTTCTGGCGTTCCCTATATCGCTCATTTGTTAGGCACTGCTAGTATAGCTTTAGAATACGGGGCTTCGGAAGATGAAGCGATCGCAGCTTTGCTTCACGATGCGATCGAAGATTGTGGTGGCCCTCCCATTCGCGAAGCAATTCGCGGTCGTTTTGGTGATAATGTCACAGCTATTGTAGATGGCTGTACCGACAGCGATACAACGCCGAAACTCCCTTGGCGGCAACGAAAAGAAGCCTATATTGCCCATATTCTCACAGCTTCTGGCTCAGTCAGATTGGTCTCGGCTGCTGATAAACTTTATAATGCTCGATCGATCGTCAAAGATTACCGTCAATTAGGCGATAATGTTTGGGAACGCTTCAAAGGCAAAAAAGATGGTACTCTGTGGTATTATAATTCTTTAGTAAAAGCGTTCCGCCAAGCTGAATTAACTCCGATCGTTGAAGAATTAACCCGCACAGTTTTAGAATTAGACAAGCTTTCCGAAGATAAAAGGTAAAAGCCATAAGACTAAGGCCGACTGGTACATATCGTAAGGTGCGTCAGATCTGAAACCCTAGATAATAGTTCTATAACTTCGTCTGACGCACCCTACAGGTCTAACAAATAAATAGTAAGGTGCGTCAGATCTGAAACCCTAGATAATAGTTGTATAACTTCGTCTGACGCACCCTACAGGTCTAACAAATAAATAATAACCAGTAACTACTAACAAATAACAATGGCAAATGTTCGTTTAGAAAATATTACCCGACGCTACCAAAACGTCACCGCGATCGAAAACATCAGCTTCAAAATCCCGGATGGGGAATTTTGGGTATTAGTAGGGCCGTCCGGCTGCGGAAAATCTACAATTATGCGGACGATCGCAGGTTTGGAAACAGCAACTTCTGGCAATCTTTATATTGGAGATAATTTAGTTAACAACATTCCGGCTAGACAGCGAGATGTGGCAATGGTATTTCAAAATTATGCGCTTTACCCGCATATGACTGTCGCCGAAAATCTGGCTTTTGGATTGCGGATGCGGAATGTTGATGCTGCAAAAATTAAAGAACGAGTTGAAACTGTAGCCCGATCGCTCTCGATCGATCTTCTCCTCAATCGCAAGCCTAAACAGCTATCAGGAGGTCAACAGCAGCGGGTAGCATTGGGAAGAGCGATCGCCCGCGAACCCAAAGTATTTCTCTTAGATGAACCCCTTTCTAACCTGGATGCGCAACTGCGAGATGATACGAGAGCCGAACTTAAACAACTTCATCAAAGGCTAGGAATTACCACAATTTATGTCACCCACGATCAAGTTGAAGCCATGACTTTAGCTGATAAAATTGTCATCTTAAATCGTGGTATAATTCAACAAATTGGAGACCCTCAAAGTATTTATGCTAAGCCAGCAAACCGGATGGTTGCCACTTTTTTAGGCAATCCTCCGATGAACATTTTGCCTGCAATTTATACTAATGAATCTTTTCAAGTAGGCAATCAATCTTTAACGTGTCCGCCCTCGATTCAGAAGAAATTGCAGCCTAGTGAGGGACAAGGATTTGATTTGGGAATTCGTCCCGAAAATATAGAAATTTTTACCCGATCGACAGTAGAAAATGACAATTTAAAAACCGATCTTTGGGCATTAGATAAAGTGCCTCTGGAAGTCGAGGTAAAAGTTGTAGAACCCCTGGGGCGAGAAACTTTAATCCGCGCCAGCCTCCCGCTGTTGGATGCAGCAACTACTCTACAGGTGCAAGTACCTGCTAGTGTCCGCTTGAGATCGGGCGATCGGCTAACTGTACAGCTTGATTTCGATCGACTGTTTGTATTCGACCCCTCGACTGGCGAGGCTCTGTATCCATAACTTACAATATAGTTTACAAAAATTTACATTTGACATTTCTTAATTAACCAACTATTGGTACAATCAAGATTGTCAAGATTGACAGGCATCCTCCCAAAGGGGTATCTTAACCCCCCAAACGGATTGAATGGCGTAAAATTGTCAAGATCGAGCGGCATATTCCCAAAGACAGGATATTTTGCCTGCAACCGATCGAGACGCGAATCTGTACCGCTTCTGCTTAAGAACCGCGCTCAACCCTACCCGCTGTACTCAGGTTCTGGATCGAAGTCAGCAAAATGTTTGAGTTGGATATTGAGGTTGGCACCCTGCCCTAAAGAAACAAGACCTAAAAACCTTCCTCTTTAGGTAGCCGATCAGCCTGATTCCCAACTATGGGGAAACTACGTTATCGGCAAGCGTTCTAGTTCCTCTGCCAGTCCAGCCTTTTTTGGGGATGGCATTTAAAAATGCAGTGGATCGTTTCATCCACTACTGAAAAGATAGTAGTTTCCATGTTCCCGCGAGGCTTTAGATGAATTCCGATAACCTGCCTCAAATGCTGCAAACAGGATTTCACCTAACTTTAGGTGCAACTTCCTTTTTAATTGAGACATTGCAAGATCCGCTGAAACGAGAAGAAAATCTGGGCAAATTGCAGTCAGATTTAGGTCTACTTGCTGACGAATTACTGGAAAAAGGAGAAATGACCGATCGAGAAGCCCGGAATTTTGTAGATACAATCTTCGCAAAACCAGGCGATCGGGAGAATGCCGACAGCGAATCAGTCTCGCCAAATCAATCGGGTTCACCAGCCGACAATTCTTCCGAGTCGGTTGCACAGCCAGACGTACAGCTAAAAGAAATTCAAGAATTAACTGCACAAATGGCGGCGCTTAGGGCTGAGTTGGAAAATTTACGCGCAGAAAATTAGCAGCATTAAAACATCTGTAGTTCTTGGCTAAGCTGACTTGACTCTTCATTTATCAAAGTCGCGGAAAACTCCAAACATTGGGAGCGATATTTAGTCGTTGTCCCAATTTTCGGAACCGATCAGATCGGCGATCCGATCGCGTAGCAAGAAGTCGCATTTTTCGAGTTCGCACTCCACGCAAGACCATTCCCGAGGTGGAATAAATTGGCACAGGGTATAGATAGGCTGTTGACGGCTGAGGATGCCTTCGTGGACGAGGTGACGAGCTTCGTCTTGGATCACATCTAAAGAGTATTTCAGTGGTTGGATAGTGGATTGAATCATAATGCGCCCTCAAGGTTTTACTAAAAATTTATGGCCCTGATAATAATATAGTCTAAACTCAGATATCCAGAAGATAATTTTTTTCAGTATACAGAGATACATTTTTCTTATTTAAATCATACATTTTATAAGAATTATGAGTTGATACGCTTTTCCGGCTTTTAATTGCAAGACTCTACATAATTCTTTACACAAACGAGAGGCTCGCAACAATCTCGCAGTAATAAAAAGTAAAAGTTAAAAACATGAGTGTTTTTACTGAGATTTTTTTTGAGTATTCCGATCGCCCCAGCCGAATATGTTTAGCAGTAGTCCATAAAATGGACAGCAGCTAAGCTGAGATCGATTGCCTCGGAACTCAAATCTTAACCTCACTGTCAAGGCCAAACAGCAATTCTAGGGCGATTGCCTGGGCAGTGGGCATTTGGCCGTAACAAAATACATAGGGAATCGTCGGGGGAAGGTGTGGCAAAAACTGCTCTAAAACGTAGGGGCTGCCGTAAATTAAGATAGCTTGAAGCTCTCCTGTTTTTAATAATTTCTTAAACCAATCTTTAGCTGCTTCGGTCAAACCTGCACTGCCTCGGAAGCAATTGCCACGAATGAAAACTTGCAGCAAAGTCGGAATAAGCGAATCTGCATCTGTATTCTCAGCGATCGAGCTCGTGCGATCGTCAATTAGTTGCAATTTGTAACCTAACTGTGTCGGCAGGGCGATCGCCGGAGTGTGATTTCCCAAAAACTCGCATCCCAAAACATCGTCAACTACAATCAAATTCCGCAAAAGTTGTCTCTCTGACGGCTTTTTCGCCTGTAAAGGTAGCTCGCCACCAAATTTCAACGAATCTCGCAAAATATCTGCTGCCGTTGCTGTTGCCTCTGCTGTAGCTAGCAAACTCAGGTCAATTAATCCAGAATTTAAACTTCCACCCTTAGCAAGGGGGGGCTGGGGGGGGTCAGACATCCCCTGAGTAAACGAGGTCTGGAGGGGGTTAGAGATTGATAAACCAACCTTAATCTTAGCCGCCCAAATTCGTTTGACCGATTCTTTAATTTGCGCTTCTGAAATTCTTCCTCGATCGACAGCATCGCAGACAGCCCGAATCGCCCCTTCTGGATCGAGTGGCATCAGCAAAATATCAGCACCGGCCTCGGCGGCCAAAACAGCAGCTTCATTCGCACCATACTTGTTGGCGATCGCACCCATCACCAAAGCATCCGTGACGATCAAACCTTCAAATCCTAACTCTTGGCGAAGTTTCCCAATCAAAATTTTGCGAGAAAGTGTAGCCGGAAATTCGGCATCCCAAGCCGGAATCAGCAGGTGGGCGCTCATGACAGCATCGACTCCCATTGCGATCGCCTCAATAAAAGGAGGTAACTCAACCTCAGTTAATCGAGTTGGTGAATGCGGTAGTGTGGGCAGTTCCAAATGAGAATCAACGGCTGTGTCGCCGTGGCCGGGAAAATGCTTGGCTGTTGTCAAAACCGGGTGTCCGCTAGCGCCGCGAATAAAAGCACTAGCCAATTTGCCGACAATTTCTGATGTCTCGCCAAAAGCGCGGACGTTAATTACCGGATTGTCGGGATTGTTGTTAACGTCAACTACTGGGGCGAGAACCCAATTGAGACCGATCGCCCTAGCTTCGATAGCCGTTGCAGAACCCATTTGTTCCGCATATCGATCGGCTAATTCGGGATTTTTCCTGGCAATTTCCGCAATAGCCATCGGTGGCCCGAACCAAGTCGCGCCTGCAAACCGCTGCCCCACACCTTCCTCAATATCAGCCGCCAACAGCAGCGGAACTCTTTGATAACATTTTGCCCAAGACTGCAATTGGTGCGATCGAACTGCCAATTCTACTGCACTTCCTCCCACCAAAATCACACCGCCAACACCCAATTTTTCCACGTAATAGCGAAGTTTGTCGGCGGTTGGTTCCCATGCCGGATAGCGAATTTGGCGATCGAACAGGAACCCTGAAGCGCGCACCACAAACATTTGAGCGACGAGTTCAGGTAAGGAAAGATTGTCAATCATGAATTTGGTAGTTGGCAGTTGGCAGGAAAGCAGTTGGTAGGGGCGGTGCCAAGAGTGCCCGCCCGCTCGTTGGTAGGAAAGCAGTTGGTAGGGGCGGTGCCCGCCCGCCCGTTGGTAGTTGGTAATTGACAGTTAGGAATCAGTCAAAATAAGTTGCGTAACTTTTTAATTGGAAGGCTTATTTTCCATATATCCTGGCAAAAAACTTTTAGGACTGACACATGGGTGGCCAGAAACCGGGTTTCTGACGAAAAACCTAGGTTTTTGGGCAAAGTTTTTGCCAGAAACCCGGTTTCTGAGAATGGTGCAAGATCTCAGTTCAACCCAACCTACAAATGTCCACTGCTATAATTATCTTGTTCCGAGGCTGTGCTTTGGAACCTGTTAATCATCGTCTGCTTCTACATTTTCATCGCCATCGGCCAATTCTTCATCATCGAAAAGACCCGGTTTGCGTTCTTGAGAAAGCTTGTTCAGCAGCAACAGCATTTTATCGCCACGTTCCAAAGAATCATCTTGTAGAAATATCACTTCAGGGGTGCGGCGGAGTTGCACACGGTGGCCCAACTGGCTGCGGACATAGCCTGTAGCGGATTTCAAACCTTCCATCGTTTCCAGCTTCGCCTCATCAGTACCGTAGATGCTGACAAAGATTTTGGCGTGTTGAAGGTCTCCTGCCACAATGACATTGGTGACGCTAACCATACCTGCACCGACCCGATCGTCCTTAATTCCGTTCAGCAACATCAGGCTGACTTCCCGCTTAATCATTGAAGCTACGCGCTCAATGCGACGACTTGTAGCCATACCAAATATCCCCTATTTTTCGATCGACCGTTTCTATCCCGATCGATCATTGTACCGCGATCGAGCAATTTTAGATTTTGGATTTGAGATTTTGGATTTGAGAATTGAGTTAAGCAGTGGACAGTGAACAATTGAGAGTGGACAATGGACAGCAAAAACCCCGCTCAGATTTTCGCTATTAACTGTCAACTGTCTGTCAACTATCAACATGAATATTCCTAAGTCAATTGTTCGGATTTTTCTAATTCTCCCTAACGGTCAGATTCTGGTACAACTGCGAGATAATATTCCAGGTATTGCAAGTCAAGGGATGGTTTCTACTTTTGGTGGGGGCGTGGAAATTGGAGAAAGTCCCATGCAGGCAGCAGTGCGAGAACTAGAGGAAGAAACCTGCCTCAAAACTAATTACACAATGGAATTTGTTACAACTTTTATTTACAAAAAGACCCGAAATAATCAAGAGACTATACAGAAAAATCACGTATTTTTGGCAAGAATCAGCAATTTTAAAGAAATAGAAATTAAAGAAGGTGTGGGCTTTGTGGTTTTGAGAAAAGATGTAGATTTTGGCAAAGTCAACGCAGGCGAAGGTAGTCAAAGGGCTTGGAAATTGTTGCAGGAATATTTAAATTGACACTCCTCGGCCTTAAGGCACGAGGATTCTTAAGACATTACGGTATTAATTCCCTATTACTAGGGTTCCCAAACAGCAAGATGACTCGGCTTATCCATGTATCCGTGTTAAAATCTGTAAATTGTCAGAGTTCAGTAAGTCAACCTAATTAAACGTAAGATCTAGATGGCTAAACAGCTTACTATATAAGTATTATTCCGAATTTCATAGGACGACTTCCATTGGACTTCTACTTAAGACTAGGCTACGCCGATCGCAAAAAGGAATAAAACTCATGGAAAAAGAATTTACCGTCGGTCAAAAAGTGCGAGTTGTGGCGATGCCACCTTACGTCAAAACTGCCGAATCTATGCCGACACTGCGGTCTGCAAATGTAATTGCAATTGGTGCTGAGGGTATTGTACTCGATCGGCGACCTGGAAATTATTGGGGTATCCGCTTTGAAAAAGGTGCTTTTCTCTTAGACAGTCAGTACATTGAAGCTGCCGAGAATGATCGTGGGTAACTTTTTATCTTTGTTGCTGTTTGTTTGACGATCGATCGACTTTACCGATAACAACAAATATCAACCAACTAAAATATGATATCTCTCTTCAGTCGGCGAAGGCCGACTTTGTTTTTGTAAAAGCGATTTTAATCGCCGTTTGTTTCAATCACCGTTTCAATCTTGCGGTTAAATACCAAAATCAGAATCATCAATAATTTCGCAAATCTGCTTATCCACATAATCAGCATCCACATTCCGCGCCATCAATTCCGCCAAAATCCCCAAAGACATCAACTGTACCGACAGAATTGTACACAAAATCCCAAAAAATAACAAAGGACGATTGCCGATCGGTCCAAAATTCATCCCCGCCAAATTCAAAAACCAAATCGCAATCAAATAACTCAGCGAAACCGCCCCAACCAAACCAAAACACAACCCCAAGCCCCCAAACAAATGACCCGGTTTATGCAAGTAATGAGTCGTCGCCAACACCGTCAATAAATCAATAAAACCCCGCGCGTAACGTTCCCAACCATAGTTAGATTTTCCGTGTTTGCGCGGATGGTGTTCGACAACCACTTCCCCAATTTTAAAACCCAAATTATTCGCCAAAGCCGGGATGTAGCGATGCAATTCCCCGTACAATTTAATCGATTCTAAAACTTCTCGGCGATAAGCTTTAAAACCGCAGTTCATATCGTGCATTTGCACTCCAGTCATCAAACACGCAACTGCATTAAATAGCTTGGAAGGTAAAGTTTTAGAAAGCGGATCGTTTCGCTGTTTGCGCCAACCAGAAACTAAATCAAATCCCGATTCTAAACAATCTAAAAATTTGGGAATTTCCGCCGGATCATCCTGCAAGTCGGCATCGAGAGTAAAGATAATTCTCCCGGCTGCATTGCGAAATCCTGCGGAAAGTGCGGCCGATTTGCCAAAGTTACGGCGCAGTTTAATTGCTTTAATTAGTTTTGGGTATTGATTGGTTAAGTCTACAATTTCTCGCCAAGAGGAATCGCGGCTACCGTCGTCGATAAAAATGACTTCGTATTTGTCAATCTTGGTTTGGGACATGACAACTTGGATTTTGTTAAACAGCAATTTGAGGGTAGCTTCTTCGTTGTGAACGGGGATTACGAAGCTGATTTGTTTTGGCATAGGGCTATTTTATTTTAGATTTTTTAACCGCAGAGGGCGCAGAGGACGCAGAGGAGGGAAGAAGAGAGAGAAAAATAGAGGGGTTTATAATCATTTGTTGTTATGACTAAGTTTTTAATTTTTATTGATAATTTGGGAGTTCCGCAAGGCTATCCAACCTTCGCGGTTTTTAAATGAGGCATAGGCTGTCAATAATGTATCTGTTGGGGATGTTTGAATGTAGCCTTTCCAGGCTGCGAATTTGTAGGATGGGCCGTATAAATTGCCTAAATCAGGGCGAGAAAAACCTGACATGGCAAAACCTCGGACAATATTTTCTCGATCGAGAATTGCAATACATTTTACCTGATTTTCGGGATCTCCCACCCAGCCAACTACTCTGGCGGCTGTGGGTGCTAGTTTGGTAACGGTGTCAAAGTATCCGGGTAGTCCTTCTTTGGGCGCTGACAGTAAGTTTGAATCGATTTTTGTATTTAATCCAGCGCAGAAATTGTGTTTTTTGATGTCTCGATTAAACGGCACTAAATTGTTAGCTTTTAAGGCATCTATTAATCCGATGAAGGCGGCCGGTCTGTTGCCTACCCGATCTTTAATTAAACTTATATCGGTAATGCCTAATTGCAATGATAATGCTACTAATGGTTGATAGGTTGCTCTGTGGGCGATCGTAATTGCATTTTCGCCTCCCACGCCGTACATTGAGATCGTCCCAACTGTCGCAATTGCTAGCAGCGGTGTCAACCAACGTCCTTGAATTCTCGGACTTAATTGTAACTGTCGCACCCAGAATACGCTGAGTACAATTGTACTCATCCAAAACAAGGCTGGAAGAGTTGCATAGCGAGAAGCTGTGGCTTGTTCGACTCCAAATCCCGATCGACTTACGGCGGCCATTAATGCCGTTTGTAGCGTGTAAATTTGGATGGAAAGCCAAGGTAGCCACTCCGGGCGATCGACTTTTTTTGAAAATAACCAATAACCCGCAAAACCTGTCACTGCAATTAAACCAATTATACCAATAATTGAAGCAACAATAACATTATCGCTAAAAATTCCGCCGATATAAGTAGGAATATATTCGAGAGTTTTGAGCGGATTAAGTTTAGTTAAAGAAGGATGATGACCTGGAGTTTTATAAGTTAAAAAATAAATCCCAACCACCACAATAGAAACAGCAAAATACAAATATGTAATGCGACGGGGAAAGCGCAGAACAATCGCAGCAGCACACAATATCGGCCACAAAGCTAAAGGAGTGCTGTAACTCATACAACCTAAAATCCCAAAAACAATGCTACCAATTACCCACTTATTTTGTAAGGATGGGGGCGGGGGCGGGCACGGGGGCACCGCCCCTACAAACTCGTTCCCAGGCTCTGCCTGGAAACGCAGATCCGGAGGCTCTGCCTCCTTCTTATTTAACAAAAATGTCGCATATCTTTTCAAACAAAATATCGCACAAATTACAAATAAATTAGCAATAATCCAGTGAACGCCACTAGATCCACGCATCCAATTGTGAGCCGCAGCGGGAGTAAAATCAAAAATAGCAATGCACAGAATTAATAAAATGAATTGCACCGGAAAACGCCTTAAATTTAATGGCAGTAAAGCAATTAATACATGACATTGAATCCAAGCCAAAAACCACGCAACTAAGCACAAGCCAATATTTGAGCCTTGGGTGACAACTATATTTAAGGCATAAATAATTGCGGGAATCAAGACAAAATGCTCGTTGGCTCGAAATATCCAATTAAAAGGATTGGTAGAGAAACCATCTACTGAATAAAAATTCCATGTCATCCACCAATAGTCAAAATTAGGCAATTCTCCTGCTTGCGATATCAGGTACAAAATATATGAGGCTGGTATCAAAATGCCGACAACTGATGCGGCGATTAAAATATATTCTGACTTGATTTTCATGGAATTTACAAATACAAATATTTGGATTAGTAGATACAGTATGGTGTATCGCCCTCAACAATCAGCAACTAAAATCGCAAATCTAGCAGCGACGCACCATACCGATAATGTAGGGTGCGTCGCCCTCGACAATCAGCAACTAAAATCGCAAATCTAGCAGCGACGCACCATACCGCTAATGTATGGCGTCGCCCTCGACAATCAGCAA
>JAAUPI010000056.1 GCA_012035135.1 Microcoleus sp. CSU_2_2 | reverse complement strand
GTTATTGCTCCTGAAGGCTATGTAAGACCAAAACAGTATGGGCGTAAGTCTACTACTGTGGCGGCGATGGTTGTTGAAGGGAGAAGCCCACACTTACCGCGATAGCGGAAGTGTGTGGTAGTTCACTGATAATACCCAATTACCCATTACCATAAAATGTCCCGCGAAGATGCTAATAATAATTAAAACGCATATGAATTCTCGGATTGAAGAGCGCCTCTAGAGGTTTTCCGCCCTTGAGGTGCTGTTCCACGATCGCAGGTACATCACTTGGTTTAACTCGACAATACCAAATTTCCTCTGGCGTCACTCGTACAGTCGGACCCATGTTGCACTGTCCTTGACAGCCGCTACCCCGAATTGCAAACCCTGGGACTTGCTGGGCTTCAAAAGCAGCCAGCACTGCTGCTGAACCATTTCTCAGACAAGATTGGTGCTGACAGATTAATACACAGCGCAATTCTGGCTGGAAGTCTGGTTCTTGGGTTGTTTCAGATTCTGGCATCGGTCGGGATTTGTTCGCTATTTAATATATTTTAACAATCTGGCTGCCGATCGCCATCAGGAACAAGCTTTTCGGTCTGTGCAGCGATTTACTTATATGATCGATTTAGAGAAACCACTGAATCAACTGCCAATCATGCCCAAAACAGTAGCCGATTTAATGACTCGCGAACCCATCTTGGCGCGATCGGAAATGTCCGTGAAGGAAGCGATTAAAATTTTAGCCGATCGACGTATTAGCGGTCTTCCCGTGGTAGATGAGGATGATTTGTTAATCGGGATCATCTCCGAGACTGATTTGATGTGGCAGGAAACAGGGGCGACTCCCCCCGCTTACATCATGGTACTCGACAGCGTGATTTACTTGGAAAATCCCTCTCGTTACGAACAAGAACTCCACAAGGCTTTAGGGCAAACAGTAGGAGAAGTCATGAGCCGAGATCCAATTAGCATCGCGCCGGAAAAATCTATCCAAGAAGCTGCAAAACTTCTACACGATCGCAATATCCACCGATTGCCAGTGCTCGATCCTGCTGGCAAAGTAATTGGTATCCTCACTAGGGGAGATATTGTCAGAGCAATGGTAGCTGAGCTTTAATTGGCTGCTACAGCAACAGGAATTAACCCGAAAATTAACCGATAAATTCTTCAATCTGCGAATTTTTGGCAATTGCCAATTACCAAATCTCAAATCTAAAATCTCAAATCTAAAATCCCATGAGCATTACCCCTGAGTCTGTCGAACAATTGCTGAATTCCGAGGATTTTGGCGATCGACTGCGAGCTGTCAATCAACTGCGCCAACTAGAACCCGCGATCGCCTATAATTTGATTCAAAGTGCGATCGGCGACAAAAATATTCGCGTTCGGTATGCCGCCGTCAGCCAGATGTCAACCCTCGGCACGCAGAATCGATCGAACGCTTTAGACGTACTGCTCGATAGCCTGCGCAACGATCCCGAACCAGATGTGAAAGCAGCAGCAGCCGATGCTTTGGGCGCATTGAAACTAACCGAAGCTCTAGAAGATTTGGAGCAACTTTACAACAATACATCTGAGTGGTTGATCCAACTCAGCATCGTCGCAGCTTTAGGAGAAATGGGAGATCCGAAAGCATTTCCGATATTGGAAAAAGCTTTGAATTCTGAACACGAATTGATTCAAACTATGGCCATTGGTGCATTAGGAGAATTGGGAGACAAACGGGCACTCCCGCTGCTACTCCCCTACGTCTCCAACGCAGATTGGCAAGTCCGTTATAGAGTCGCCCAAGCTCTGGTGCGGTTGGGCGGTGAACAAGCAGAAGCTGCTCTAAAAATTCTGGCTAAAGATGAGGTTGAGCAAGTTGCTCTGGAAGCAAAAGGGGCCTAGGGCAATTTTAGATTTTAGATTTTAGATTGAAGAATTGAAGAATTGAAGAATTGAAAGGACAGGCTTTTTGGCTTGTTCCTCAACAAAACTTTAATTTATTTAAGTAGATTTACTGAGTTTAAGAGTAAATTTATTGGTATTTATCGGATTGACACGTTTAGTCCGTAGATTGACAGAGATGAATTGAAGATGTGGAATTGGATGCTTCAATTTAAAATTTAAAATCTAAAATCGGTTGACATCTCAATTTTGGACAAGGCTATAATAATTACAGGTGCAATGACAGCGATTAGCGCAATTATTGAATAGTACCCAGCCAGCAATCGATCGGGGGGAATTTATCGTTAGGACGATAAGCAGTCTACCAGCAAAGCTACGTCGTAAAACTTTTTAGAATACCCCATGCTTGAACAACTACAAAATTCCGAGTCTCAATCTTTCGATCTCTTAACAGGAGAGCGTTCTGCTTCTCAAGCCCTACCACCTGCAAGCAATCCAAACTTTATTAATCGAGTTTTAGAACTCACTAACATAGAACGCAGCAAATTGGGTTTGTCCCCGCTAACCTTAAATACTCAGTTAGGAACTGCGGCGGAAACTCACAGCCAAAACATGGCTCTGCAAGACTTCTTTTCCCATACCGGCAAAGATGGTTCGTCGATCGGAAGTCGGATTACGGCAACGGGCTATCAATTCTCGGCGGCGGCAGAAAACATTGGTGCAGGATATTCTACACCGGAACAAGTTGTTGCAGGATGGATGAATAGTCCCGGTCATCGTGCCAATATTCTTAACTCGAATCTCAAAGAAATCGGGATTGGTTACTATTTCTTAGCCAACGATACGGGCACTGAAAATTGGAATCACTATTGGACGCAAGTTTTCGGCACTTCTCTGAACGGTACTCCGACACCAACACCCACTCCAACACCGACACCGACACCGACACCAACTCCTACTCCTACTCCAAACATCTCGGTATCCATTACCTCGCCAATTCCCAATGCCACAGGCGATGGCAGCCAGACACAATCGCCTCAAAATACAGCTAGTGGCGGTAATTATTTCCTATCAGATAGTGCCGATACTCAAATACCGGCAAGTGCTGCTGGATTGCCAATTTTTGCCCTCTCTGGGAAAGACAATCTCACCGGAGGAGCGGGCGTTGATAACATTAATGGAATGCAAGGTGCGGATACAATTAACGGTGCCGGCGGTAATGACAGCTTATCGGGCGGCAAAGATTCGGATTCACTTGATGGTGGTATTGGCAATGATTTTATCGTCGGTAATAATGATAACGATCGACTGATCGGATCTGACGGTAACGATACTCTCCGCGGCGGGAAAGAAAATGACATCTTGATTGGCGGTAACGGCGATGATTTGTTGGCGGGCGATCGAGGTCAAGATGTTTTGACAGGTGGCGCTGGCAATGATACGTTTGTTTTGGCTGGAGGTTTGTCGGCTTCAACTACTTTAATCAGTGCCGATGTGATTACCGATTTTGCCCTAGGAGATAAAATTTCTTTGACTGATGGTATCGGCTCTGCAAGTTTAACCTTTGAAGCAGTGAGTTTCCAATTAGATGGAGGTGCAAGCATCGCTTCTACGGCGATTAAGTTGGGGAGCAATTATTTGGGAATTGTGCAAGGTGCAAATCAAAATCAGGTTACATCTTCTATTTTGTTGACTGCAACTTAGAAACATAAATTGGTGGGGGCGGTAGAATACCGAGATACCCGACTTCTTAAAGAAGTCGGGTATCTAAAAACGAGATCGCTTTATCGAGAAATTGGGTTTACTGAGATCTTGTACCAATGTCAGTAATAGGCAAGATGCCTGTTCCACAAAGAGTGAGTTTTCTTGTGGAACAGGCATCTTGCCTGTTCATAAATGTAGTAGTTAATACTAAATTCATTAATTATGAAAGCTGAAACCCTCGATCTTGCTCAATCATAAGCATGACTTATCACCATAACTACGAGAGAGCCACGCCGGAGAGTGTCAAACTTGTGTTAACTCTTGACTACAGAGTAACTAGAGTGAAAAATATGCAAAAACGCAACCAACAAAGCAACCAACCTATGAAATTTTCAGGGAAATCAGAGGGCAAAAGTGCCACACCCTCAAAAACTAACTCCACACAGCATCTCAACGCCGCAGGGCTACGGAAATTACTGCTGGCTGCCGGAGTAGCCTCTCTCTGCGCCAGTTGTCAAAGTCCTCAGTCACCTACCGCCACAACCCCCGGCAGCAGTCCCGGAAGTTCTCCCGCAGCCTCTCCCGTCGCAGTTAGCAGCCCCGCCGATCCAAACACCGTTAAAATAGTCTCCATGCTACCGATGACTGGTAGCGCATTGGGTCAGGCTCAAACAATGGTCAACGGTATCAAACAAGCCCTCGCCGAAACCGACTCCAAAGCCTGCGACGGCAAAATCAAAATCGAATACGAGGTTCTCGATGACGCCACCGCCGCCGCCGGCAAATGGGACCCAAGCCAAGTAACATCCAACTCCAACAAAGTCGCTGCCGATGGTTCCGTAGTTGCTGCGATCGGCCACTATAACTCAGGTGCCGCCAAACTTTCAATTCCCGTACTCAACCAAGCTAATGTAGTCATGGTCAGTCCGGCAAACACCTATCCGGGCTTGACAAAACCAGGAAAAGGCGAAGCCAAAGAACCCAACGTTTATTACCCCACAGGTACTCGCAATTTCACCCGCGTTGTCCCGGCTGACGACCTTCAAGGTGCTGTTGCCGCCAACTGGGCGAAATCTTTGGAAGTTAAAAAAGTTTACATCCTCGACGATCAAGAACTCTACGGCAAAGGCATTGCTGACATTTTTGAAGCAACTTCTAAAACTTTGGGAATTGAAGTCCTCGGTCGTGAGGGAATTGATATCAAAGCCAGCGATTACAAAGCTTTAATGAATAAGATCAAAGCTTTAAATCCCGACTTAATTTACTTTGGTGGTACTACCCAAAGCAATGCTGGACAAATAATTAAAGACATGAGAAATGTCGGGATGACGCCTGAGGCAGTTAAATTTATGGGCCCGGACGGCATTAAAGAGCAAGCTTTGATTGATGCAGCAGGCAAAGATGCCGAAGGAGTTTACGCTACTTTTGGTGGCTTGCCTCCTCAACAATTGACTGGCACCGGTGCGCAGTGGTACGAAAGCTACAAGGCAAAATTCAATGCTGAACCAGAAGCTTATGCAGCTTATGCTTATGAATCTGCTAAGGTGATTATCGGTGCAATTAATAAAGTTTGCAAAAATGACCGCGCTGCTATCCGCGATGCTGTCTTGGCAACTAAAGATTTTAATGGCGTACTTGGTACTTGGAGTTTTGATGCTAATGGCGACACTAGCTTGACTACAATGTCAGGAAATACTGTTAAAGGTGGCAAGTGGGAGTTCGTGAGCGCGCTCAAGACTGAATAATCGATCGGAAGTAATTCCCGATCGGTTTGTAGTGAGGACTTTAGTCCTTACTACAAACTTAATTATTCGGTTCGTAGTAAGGACTAAAGTCCTTATAATGAAATTTGAAAGGACTGAAGTCCTCACTAAAAACCTATTACCAATGACTAATTACCAAAAAACATGAAAAACTGGAAAAGTATTCTTTTATATATAGGTATAGTTTATATAGTTTTGCTATTAGGCCCGATCGCCGGATTCGATCTGCCCAAAATTGTAGGAGAAATAGTCCGCAGTCCTGAAGTTCTGATTCAACAATTGTTAGTGGGTCTTGTCAACGGCGCACTGATTGCAATTATTGCTTTGGGTTACACGATGGTTTACGGCATTATTGAGTTAATCAATTTTGCTCACGGCGATTTATATATGTTGGGCGCTTTTGCTTCGCTGACTGTGTTCGGGGCTTTTGGCATTCAAGATGGCGCACCTTTAGGTACTGCGATACCGGTCATGTTAGTCGCTTTAATTGTCTGTTCGGTGTTTTGTGCGGGACTGAATATTGTTGTCGAAAAGTATGCTTATCGACCTTTGCGAAATGCTCCTCGTTTAGCTCCTTTAATTTCGGCGATCGGCGTTTCTTTTATTTTCCAAAATATGGGATTATTTTGGGGAGGATTGAAAGCTTTTTTTCCGGTGATGGGTTCTAACTCAGCGGCGCCGAAAAGTTTTCCTGATTTGTTGCCACGAGTTGATATTCTCAAAGCTTTGGGAATTCAAACGAGTATTGTATTTACTACAAAAGATTTAATTGTGTTGGTGGTGGCTTTGGCATTGATGGTTTTGCTTCATGTGTTTGTGCAGTACACTCGTCTGGGAAAGGCGATGCGGGCAACTGCTCAAAGCCGCGATGCTGCCAAAATTATGGGAATTAATGTCGATCGGATTATTGCTCTGACTTTTTTGATTGGTGGGGCTTTGGCTGGTTCGGCGGGAATTTTGGTGGGTTTGTACAACAATACGATCGTGTTTACGATGGGGTTTACGGCGGGTTTGAGGGCTTTTACGGCGGCAGTTTTGGGAGGGATTGGTAATATTGTGGGAGCGATGTTAGGAGGGGTTTTGATTGGGTTACTGTCGTCTTTGAGTGATCAGTATTTGTCGAGTCGCTGGACTAATGCTTGGGTGTTTGGGGTTTTGGTGGTGATTTTGGCTTTTCGACCTGGGGGTTTGTTGGGCGAGAATGTTCAGGAAAAGGTTTGAATGTGCAGGGGTAATTGGGTAATTGGTAAGTGGCGATCGATTCAAATTAAAAAGTGATTAAAAGGCTCCGAAATTTATTTTTGTGACTTCACCGGCGACAACATTAACAGCTTGTTGAATCTGACTTCCATCAACTTTTAACTGATAAGTTCCAGGAGCAAGTTCGATCGCCCCAAACCATCCTTTACCATCCGCCCGCAGTTGGCGCACCTTGCCAACAAAGTCAACTGCCTGCAAAGTCAAGTTTGCACCATCGCAAGTTCGATCGCACTTTTGTAACATTCCGGCGATTGCACCTGTAGTCGGCCGCGACTTCCAAGGCATATCGGGAATCCCTACCGCCGTCGCCCACACAGGCTGAGTTTCAACAGTTCTACCCGTAGCGCCGTCAACATATTGACTCGGTTGCGAGAGGGCAGTATAAAACCAATCATTACTCTGTGACAGGTATTTCCAAGGCTGGCGGGGCAAATCGCCACTGCCGCCCGATCGCAGTTCGCCGTTAGTGTAAATATTGCTGCTAGCGTAGGAATACAGCACCGTACCCGCAACGTGATTCCCGATCGCAGAAGGCGCTTCAGCGCGACGGATCTGGTCGAGAGTGTCTTCGATGTAGTTGAGGTAATTGCCAGGTCCGATCGCAATTTGACGATTATACTGATGGTTTTTGGCGTACTCGATCCAGTTGTCGTAACCCAGCTTCTGCTTCGGTTTGTACTCCCGCTGATAAGTCATCGGCATCACCATATCGACGATCCCTTCTTCCAGCCAAGCCCGCCAATCCTGCAATACTTCTCTGTAAGGTTGCGTTTTATACCAAGCTTCATCGTTTTTCGGGCCGTCGCCCCAGGCGATCGTTGCCGCCGTCACTTTCACCTGCGGTTTAATCGCCTGGGCTTCTACATATAGCTTCCGCACTAAATTTGTCACTTGATCCCGCCGCCACTGCATCCATGCAGGATCGTTTGGTGCGGGTTTACCACTACGCCCGGTTTGCTGGTTGAAACGGGCGATCGAAGTGGGATTGTAGCCCCAATTTGGCCCGCCGTAGCGCACGTAATCCAACTGTACGCCATCCACATCGTAGCGTTTCAGCAAGTCCAAATAGACGGAAACCGTATAATCTAAGGCGTCTGGATGACCGGGATCGAGATAGCCTTGGGCTTCCCCCCCGTAAGTCAGCATCGCCCAATTGTCGCTTCCGGGGGCATTGGGCCCGTGTTGTTGCCAAACGTGACCGGCGGGCAGTTTTTTGCCCGAAACCACTGGTAGCGTTATCATCCAAGCGTGGACTTCAATGCCTGTGGCGTGCGCTTTGTCAATCAAATCTTGGAGGGGATCGAAACCGGGAGGAACGTTGGGATCGAGAGTGCGAGGTTCGATCGCACTCGTGTAAAAAGCATCACCTCGGCGGCGGACTTGGGCGACGATTGCATTTGCATTCGATCGTTTCACATCTGCGATCAGTTTTGTGACTTCTTGAGGTGTTTTGAAGCCGGGGTTAAATGCGTCCACCCAGAAACCTCGAAATTCCGCGGTTTGGGGAAGTGGGGGAGTAAGTGCGTTAGCGTTGCCCTCGAAGAGGATCGCGCGATTTGGGAACCAATTTGATAACCAGCCAGGAGTCAGGAGAAAACTAATTGCTAAGCCGATCGCGAACAGGCTTGACAAAAAGAATGTTTTGGTGTTTCGCATGAGGAATGTGTGAGAGAGCGTTTAACTGTCGTTTACGGACTTTTGGTTCGATCGTCCGCTTGACATTTTCGCACATTAGTATATTTAGCGGCCAGATGAGTAAATTAATAGACTTAAAAAACAGAAATCCCAGAAACCCAGCGTCTCTTTCAAAACCGCTGTTCGGGGTTTTATGTTTATTCATGCCCGCTTAATTAATTGTCTGGATACTTTCTGGAAGCGTGAAGAACGCGAATAACTTCTACGGTTTCTTCTTTCACCCGATAGATAACAAGATAAGATGTATTAGCGATCGCAAGTTCTCTAGTGCCTTCGACCCGACCAACTCGGCCTATCAAAGGAAACTCTGCAAGTTGGCCTACGCTACCCTGAATCCTCAAAATTAATTGCCTTGCTGCTTCTGGATTGTCTTTGACAATATATGCGTGAGCCTGTTCTAGATTTCGCAAAGCATTCCGCAGCCACTTAATTTGCATGGGTTAACTTGGCAAAAACTGCTTGCACTTCATCGTCGGTGGCAAAGTCTCCAGCTTCTGCCTCTGAAATACCTGTATGAATCTCGTCGAGCAGCCATTGATATGTTTCCAGATAGGAAGCGATCGCTTCATTCAAAATATAGGTTAAATCGCGATCGGTGACATTGGCGATCGCCCTCAGCGCCTCTTTTTTTTCGCTATCAAGTAGAAATGTAAAATTTTCTTGACTCATGGCTCCCCTTTGCTGTTATTAGAAGACTAAACTGCTGTCATGATAGCATATTGTTTCTATTTGTGGCGAAAATCCACTAAGTTAGCCAAAGCTTGCTACTAAGGAAAACAATAGATAGTGCAATAATATGAGTGCAAAAAAAAAGCCAGCTATCGAATAAGTGAATGGAAGTTTACAGAAATGGGCAACGATCGCATTAAAATAGAGAGTTCAAATTAATATTATTTCTCAAACAAGCCTTATAATCAATCTTATGTCAAAATTATGATAAAATACAATGTTTGTATGGCGCGCGCTAGGATCGGAACCACACATACAGGAGTTATACATCAAGACCGAAGAAACCGGGTTTTTTACCAAATTTTATGGCGACAACGAAATATTTTCCTCAAAAACTTGGTTTCTGGCTACCTGTGTGTCCAAAACTAATATACTCTGATGTCAGCGGTTGCAGTGACCGGAAATTGCCGATCGCACTCAGTAAATCAAATCAGTAAATCAAATAAGTAACTAGCCAAAGTATCTCTGTAATGGAAAAGAAGCAGCATAACGCTGGATTGTGGGTATCAGTATTATACTTCGCTCAAGGTCTCCCTTACACCGTCGTTAATTTAATGTCGGTGATTTTCTTGAAAGGTATGGGAACCAGCAACGAATTAATCGGATTGACAAGTCTTTTGTCTTTTCCTTGGGTTTTAAAAGGTTTGTGGGGCCCCGTAGTTGATTTGTATTCAACTAAACGCAAGTGGATTTTGACAACCGAAATCATTTGTGCTTTTTTGTTTGCTTTTCTAGCTTTTGGCGTATTAACTCCTCAGGCTATCATTATATCGCTGATCATCTTTACAGCGATCGCATTTGTGTCAGCTACTCACGACATCGCCATTGACGGATTTTATTTAAACACTCTCAATAAAGACCAGCAAGCACTATTTGTCGGGGTTCGTAACACGGCTTATAGAGGTGCAGTAATTGCAGGTAGTGGTATCTTGGTTTTCTTCGCCGGTAAGCTAGCAGAAGAGCATTTAGTCACCGGAAATGGCGGCGATACTAAAATATATCAAGACATTCCGTTGTCACTTTTCGGTGCGTCTTTTAACGTGTCGGCGCTGCAATATGGATGGGCGACAGCATTTGGCATTTGTGCCATTATGTTTGTGCTGATTTATCTGTTCCAGCGGTGGTATCTTCCCTATCCTAGAAATTATGCTCAGGAATCTGACGCACCCCAACAAACAACTAGCTTTATTGAGGCATTTACCACCTATTTCCAGCAAGATAAAATTGGTTGGATTGTGGCTTATGTCTTGATTTTTCGATTGGGTGATGCCTTGACGTTTAAAATGGCTCCTCCATTTTTAATGGATAAAGTGGAGAAAGGAGGATTAGCAGTTTCTACGTCGGAGATGGGTCTGTTATCGGGTACTTTAGGGGTAATGTTTCTGTTAATAGGAGGGTTGCTGGGTGGCTATTTGATTGCCAAACAAGGATTGAAAAAATGGATGTGGCCGACGGCCATTCTGCAAAATTCAACTAATGTGCTGTACTGGTTGTTGGCAATCAATCAACCGGGGATTCAATGGGCTTATGTCGTAAATTCGATCGAACAATTTACTTACGGACTTGGCGTGGCTGCCTATACAGTGTTTTTGATGCGGACTGTTCGCCCTGAATATGAAGCATCTCATTATGCGATTACAACGGCTTTCATGGCAGCCGGAGTGCTGATTCCGGGGGTATTTAGTGGGTATTTGCAGGCGAATCTCGGCTATCAAAATTATTTCTTGATGAGTGCACTAGCTGTGATTCCGGGGATGTTGACAATTTTCTTTTTGCCCCTAGAAGATGAGCCAAAATTAGCATCTATGCCGAGGCCCGGATTGGACGATCCAGATTAGCAATAATGTAAGGTGCGGGCGCCCACCCTACATTATTGCTAACCGCAAATTAAATCGTAATGAAATCAGTAGCTGTCAGTGGGCTGCTTAGGTTTCCAGGAAGACTGGCAAGAACTTCACCAGTCCTGGTAATTGATATCTGAGTGGAAACCTGGCCTTCATTAACTGTCATTTGGTTAAAGGTCAAACCTCTTGTCAAACCAATTACATCTTGTCCCTTTTGAAAGTCTAAAATTGTGTCTATACCGACGCCTGTTCCTAACACTATTACATCCCGTCCAGGGCCGCTAATTATGAGGTCTGCACCCACTCCACCAACTAGCGTATCGTCCCCATCTGCCCCGTTTAAATTGTCATCTCCTTTGCCGCCGAAGAGCTGATCGTTGCCGATACCACCGTTGATAATATCATTATTACGATTGCCAGTGAGAGTGTCATTTCCTGCATTGCCAATGATAATATCGTCACCAGCTAAACCGGAAGCTGTATTGTTAGCATCATCGCCTAATAAATTATTAGGTTGAGATGGGCTGAGAGCAGTTTGCATTGCAATAGCATTTCCGAAAAATGAGGCTCCCGGCTGGATTCTCGATTGTTCTAAAGTTCTGCGCGATTCCAGCGCGTCTGCCAATTGTGGTAGTGCAAAGTCTAAGCCAGCTAATAGCTCTAAATAATCTGAATCTGTGAAAGTAAAGTCCGGACGATTCAATTGATCTACTGATATTTCTCTCTGAATTAAACCGGGAGGAGGAGTTGTTAATAAGCCTGCTTGCGTGTGCTTGTCCAAGACAAGTAGCGGATTAATAATCGGGTTAGTAAATGTTTGAAGAAAAACTTTACCAGGTATAAAAGCTTCTCCTCCCAAACTTACATAGTCACCGCTAACAACGTAGTGAGTTACATTCTTTCCTGGGCTAACTTTCTGCTTAAATGTATTGACTGTACTTTGAGCAACTCCAGGAGAATTGAAGGTGACAATATCTCCGATCGCAGATGTGAATTCTGTTGCTGCTAGTTGCGTTAAAGCACCGCCCAAGCTGTGTCCGAGAAGATCTGGTAGCAGTCGGCGGGGGTTTTTTGTTGTATCTTGACCGATCTGTGTCAGCCAATTCCCTAAGGCTTGTTTGTTGGCTTCAAATTGATTAAAACCCGTGCCACGTCTGTCTCCTATCGCCACATCGTCGATCGCCTCGTCACCACCGCGAAATACTAAAACTGGTGGTTTGTCTGGGGTGGTGGAAATTAAGCCGATCGCGTGAAATCCGGTTGTCGGATCGTCGAAGGTGCGATCGATTCGATAACCAGCACCAAGCAAACCAGCTTGAACTAAAGTTTGAAATAGAGGGTTGTTATCTACGTAAACAATTTGTTTGGCTAGACTTTCGTAAACTGCGGGAGAAGATGGCATATTTTTGTATCCTGTACTTTTAGTGGGAATTGCTATTTAACAGTGGACAATTGACAGTGGACTGTCGAGAGCAAAAAAATAGACCGAATTTTTGCTGTCAACTCTGAATTATGAAATGTTAACTATCAATTGTTTAAGCCACTAAAATAATTTTATACTAATCAGCGTTTATTGACAATAATAATTTCTAATTTTTATTTTTTATGAAGTTACAATAAAGAATTATTCTGGCAGTGGGTTTAGCAAATAATCCTTGTCAAAAACCCATAATCGAGGTCAAAAAGTTATCATGCGATTTAACCCAACCTATAGCATATAGGACTTACGCAACATCCCTATAGATGGGGCAAACACAGCGGATTGCCCTGAAAAATGCTCTATAAGGATTTAAATCTGGATGAAATCCGGCCGCGAAATCTGGCTTGCAGATACGCCAGAAAGAGTAGCCAAAATTTCGCCAGTAATCGGAATACTAATTAAAGCTCCATCATCGCTTTGAGTAATTCTAATCTGGGCAAAAGTTAGACCCCGCGACAGTCCAATTAAATCTTGAGAGTCTTCAAAATCAACAATAACATCTGCTCCACCACTTGATTCTAATACAAAGCGATCGCGCCCACTGCCACCAATTAAAACATCATTGCCAATCTCGCCACCAATCACATCGTCTCCGTCGCCGCCCTCTAAATAATCGTTATTTCTGCCGCCGTACAAGAAATCGTTGCCACCACCGCCACTGATGTTGTCGTTATCTCGATTGCCTCTGAGAGTATCGTTGCCACCGTTGCCGATGAGAGTATCGTTGCCACTGCCACCGGTAGCTGCATTATCGCGATCGTCCCCTAATAAATAATTTGATTGCAGGGGAGCTAAATTAATTTGAATTTCTGTGACTAATTCCAAAAAAGAGAATTCAGATACTGTTCTCAAACTTTCTGCACCTGCTCTCGTTCGGATTGCTACTGACAAATCTGGGAGGGTAGGATTCATCGCAGCTATAAACTCATTAAAGTCTGAGTCGTTGTTGTAAGTAAACTCAGGACTGCTTAATTGTTCGACAGAAATTTGCCTTTGAAAAAAGCCCACTGGCGGAGTAGTTAACAGATTTTCTTTGCGGTGCTTTGCCAAGACAGTCAATGGATTAATATTCGGGTCTGTAAATGTTTGAAAGAACACTTTTCCCGGTAAAAAGGCTTCACCAAACAGACTGACAAAATCTCCACCGACAATGTAGTGACTAACAGTTTTGTTGGGGGTTCTACTCAGAGTTCTCCTAAAAGTATTGACTGTACTCTGAGAAATTCCAGGAGAGTTGAAAGTCAATATATTACCACTAATTGCTGGAAATTCACTAGCTGCAATTTGAGCGACAGCCCCACCCCAACTGTGACCGATGAGATCGGGTAATAACTGATTCGGGTTCTTAGAAGCATCTTGACCGATTTCTGTCAGCCAGTTTCTGAGAGAATCTTTGTTGATTTCAAATTCGGGAAAACCTATGTCGCGGGAGTCTGAAAATATCGCATCGCCACCAACAAAATCCGTACCGCGAAATACTAGGACAGGTGGGTTTTGCGGGTTGGTGGAACCGAAGCCAACGGCATAAAACCCGGTTTCTGAATCCTTGAATATGCGATCGACATAATAGAGATTACTATCGAGAAAACGCGCAACTAGATTTTGCGCTTCCGGTTTTTCGTTCAAATAAACAATTGACTTTGCTAGAGCTTCATAAACAGCAGGCGAGGCACTCATAATTATTATATTCTGTGTTTGTTGATATTTGAGGTCGAGGCAATGATAACAGAACGAATTTATATGGTATACTTAAAGTTATCAACTAGACTCTCCAAATTATTGCGTTTATGACTATCATTCGTCAATACATTGCTCCATTTATAGCGCTATTAGTATTTTTGCTAGCTCTGGTAGCAGTCAGCGCTCGCATCTTTTTGCCCGCTGACATGGCGGCACCGGCACCGATCGAGGAAGCGATCCCGCAAAAGCAAGCTGCTGCGGTACATCCGGTGTTCTTAGGGCTAAATTATTCTCAGAACCGTGTCGGGTGAACTGATACCGGGCTACCAGTTGCGATCGGGATCGGGACTCGATCGAGCCCAATTGGTAAAGTTCATGCACCGGACTTACGGAGAGCTTTACCCCAGCCAGGAAGTGGGACATTTGACTCAAACTGTCGAGCAGTATTTTTCTAACCAGACGCCGCTTTGGTGGGTAGAGTGCCAGAAAAACAGCTCGGAAGAGGCAGAAATTTTGCCCGTACTTTCATCTTCTTATTTGAATCCAGAAGCTCAAGTCCAAAATCTCAAATCCGTTGTCGGATGTTTGTGGTTGGGAAATGCGATCGACCAAGCCACTGGAGAACGGCACGCTCACATTTTTCTGCTCTACGTAGCACCGGAACATCGGCGTCTGGGAATCGGTGCAGCTTTAGTTATTTGTGCAGAAAATTGGGCGAGAGCCAGGGGCGATCGACAAATTGGTTTGCAAGTATTTCTCAGCAATCAGCCAGCTCTGAATCTCTATCAAAAATTAGGATATCAAAGCCATTCTATCTCGATGCTTAAGTATTTATGAATAGGTAATGGGGAATGGGGAATAGGTAATGGGGAATAGGTAATTGGTAATAGGTAGTAACTCACAAATAACCAATAACCAATTACAAATAACCAATAACAACCGCCAACTGCTAACGGCCAACGGACTGAGTTGCTTAAGAGCATCCTCGGTGCGGTAAAGTTTTTTTATGAACAATAACGACTACCTCAACTCCATTGATACCGACACTGAACTGGAAAGCCCTTTGGATGAACTCGACGAATCCGAACCCCTGCTGCCAGATCGATTTGATGAATCCGAACCCCCGCTACCAGATCCAGAGGAAATGCTGCCTTTGCTGGAATCCCCGGAACCTCAGCACCGAATGATTGCGGCCCGGGCTTTTTGCGAACTGCAAGACGATCGAGCAATTTCGCATTTAATTAATTTGTTAAGAGACGGCTGCCCCTTAGTGCGGGTAAGCGCGGCTTATGCCTTGGGGCGAAATCCGAGTCCCGATGCCGTGGAACCGCTGATCGAGCAGCTAAACGGGGATTGGAACGGTTACGTGCGCAAAGGGGTAGTTTGGGCCCTAGGAAATTGCAACGATCGCCGCGCTTTAGTACCTTTAATTGATGCTTTGAAAACTGATATTTCGGCCGTGCGTTTGTGGGCGGCAAGTTCCCTCGGTCAAATGGCAAAAGTTAGTTACGATGTGGTAATTAGTGCGGTGCCGCCACTGATTCAAGCGCTGCGAAGAGATTCTGTATCTGCGGTGCGGAGTAACTCTGCTTGGGCGATCGGGCAATTGTGCCGCGAATTGCCGAATAATATAGTGTATGCCGGGGCGATCGATGGTTTGATTGAAGCTTTAGAAGAAGATGAAGATATGGGCGTGCGGGAAGATGCTAAATCTTCTCTGTTGCGAGTTGGCGATCCGCGCGGTTTGCAGATAATTGAAGACTTAGAAATGGAAGGAATTTTGTGATATAATTAGCACAATTAAATACCATTACTAATTACTCATTATGTATTTCATCAACCCTAAGACAGATTTTGGTTTCAAAAAAATCTTTGCTTCGCCCCAGAGCAAAGAAGTTTTGATGAGCTTCCTCAATGCTATGCTCTACAACGGAGAGCCAACAATTACAGACTTAGAAATCATCGAACCCTACGCCGCACACTACAAGTCTAGAGTAAGGTGCGTCGCCATCTATAATCTACAAGTTGATTGAATATCTGCTAGCGACGCACCCTACCAATTATCACCACATAGCTAATCTAATAAGTCAGGTTCCCGACGCACGATCGTGTCGTAAAGCGGTTGAAAGCTAAACCATCCCATGCGGTGCGACCCTACTTGCTGCTGCGTTAAACGCGCGCATTCCGGTTTGATGAGAATAGGTTTTCCCGCTGCTTGCGCCATTAATTGCGCTTGACAAGAACGCTCCATTGCAATAAACCACCAAGCTGCTTCATCTACTGTTTGACCTACTGTTAAAAGTCCGTGATTTTGTAAAATTATCGCTTTTTTCTCCCCTAAAGTTTTGGCAATGCGTTTAGCTTCTTCTATTTCCAAAACAACTCCAGTGTAATCGTCAAATAAAGCGTGATCTTCGTAAAAAGAACAAGCATCCTGAGTCAGCGGGTCTAGCAACTGACCCAAACTCGACCAACTTTTACCGTAGGGAGAATGAGCGTGGGCTGCTGCAACTACGTCGGGGCGGGCGCTGTGTACTTGGGAATGAATGGCAAAAGCTGCTTCATTTACGGGTTTATTTCCTTCCACAACTTCGCCTTTGTGGTTGACTAAAATTAGGTCGCTGACTCGAATTAAACTGAAGTGCATTCCAAAGGAATTAACCCAGAAATGGTCGAGGTGTTCGGGGTCTCGGACTGTGATGTGTCCGGCAATTCCTTCGCTGAAGCCGAACCTGCCGAATAATCGCAAGGCGGCTGCTAAACGCTGTTTGCGGTGGAGGCGTTCTTCTTCTATTGAGTTAAATGTTGGGGGTTGAATTGTGACTTTGGGGATTTTTATTGCGACCATGTATTGGGGAATTGGGAATTAGGAATTGGGCATTGGGCATTGGGCATTGGGCATTGGGCATTCTCTTCCTTCTGCCCTCAGACTTCTTGAGTCCATCCGTTACAGAATCCGTTGCCGAACTTCTTTTTCGCTAAGGCGTAAACCTGCTAGGTTTTTGCAGTCAAAGGTAGCATTGTTGCCGGGGCGTCGTTTGATTAATTCGATAATTTGTCCGGCGGGGTTTTGCAGAAACCACTGAGTTAGTGAGCCGTAGTCTAAAGGTCGATCGGACAGCGGTTGAAAGTTTTTGTTTTGCCATATTGTAGCAGCATTCTGCACGTTTTCGACTCGAATCGCGACGTGGTGAACTGCTGCTAATCCTCTTTCTTGCTGGAAGCGGTTTTTTTGGTCGCCGGCTGCGTGGGGCGCATCCAATACTACTAAGCCGCCGGCTGGCATTAATAAGGTCATTAAATGCAGCCACAAATCGGAGGGAACATTGATGTTTTCCGAACAAAAGTTAATCGGGAATAAGTCAGGGCCTTCGACTGTTTTGGCGCCGAAGGGGCGAAAAGATTCGGCGTAGTTTTCGAGGGCGGTGCGGCTGGGAAATGTGATGACAAAGTGGTCTATAGATACTGGTTCGCCGTACAGGTATGTTTCAAACGTCCAGGTTGTTAAAAATTCGGGAGTGATAAATTTGGGGTTGAATTCCAGCAAGCCATTTTTTTCGATGAAAGGTAAGTCAAGATGGCTGTCAAGGTTGTTGTCTAATTTTAGGGTTGGTAGATTCAAGTTTTTCATCTGTCTTCCCCGATATTAAGTTTGCAAAACTGCGAATTTTGTCTGCCATCTGAAGTTGACGCACATTTAGTACGCCTTAATTCAAAAATAACACAAAATTTAACGATCGCCCGATCGCAAATCCCTGCCTTTACCTCAGAGAAACCGGGTTTTTTACCAAATCTACGGGTCTAAACCTATATTTCCTCAAAAAACCCGGTTTCTGACCGCCCGCGCCTCCAAAATCCCCAATCTAAAATCTAAAATCCAAAATCGCCCGGTTTGCCGATCGCCACACCAGCTAACCAGGCGGTAGTCCAAGCACTTTGGAAGTTGAAGCCGCCCGTCACGCCGTCGATGTCCAAGATTTCGCCAGCAAAGTAAAGTCCCCGACAGCGGCGGCTTTCCATTGTCTTGAAATCGACTTCTTTTAAGTTAATGCCACCGCAGGTGACAAATTCTTCTTTGAATGCGCTTTTTCCTGATATTTGATATTCGCCTTGGACGAGTTCTATGAGGAGTTTATCGAGCATTTTGTTGGATAAGTCAGCCCAGCGTTTTTGTTCGTCAATGCCGATCGAACTTATCAAACGTTCCCAGAGGCGGCGCGGAAGCGGAACGGGACAGCTAGAGACGATTAATCGGTGCGATAACTGCGACTTAACCCCTAGTAATTGCTGCCGCAAAACTTCGGAATTGTACTGGGGAAGCCAATTGATTAAGACAGAGGCTTGATAATTGCGATCGTGCAAAAATCTCGCACCCCAAGCCGAAAGTTTGAGTACAGCCGGCCCGCTCAAACCCCAGTGAGTAATTAGTAAAGGCCCGCTTTGTTCTAATTTAGCCCCAGGTAATTTTACCTTAGCATTAGCAACAGAAACTCCGGCTAAATCCTGGATTCTGCGATCGGAAATATTAAAAGTAAATAGAGAAGGTACTGGCGGTTCGATCGCATGACCTAAATCTTTTGCCCACTTGAAACCAGAGGGATTACTTCCAGTAGCGAGGATGAGGCGATCGCACTGCAATTTGTCGCCGGATTTCAACACAATTTCAAATGCAGAATTTGTGGGAGAAATAGATAATTCATCTGCTGCATTTGTGACTGTCGAGGCAGAGCCTCTAGAACTGCATTCCCAGCTTCTACCTGGAAACGAGTCTGATGAATCATGCGATTTTGCTACTAATTCTGCGATTAATTTATTGACTGAAACTACTGCATCACCCGTGCGAATTTTTATACCAGCATCCTCAGCAACTTGAATTAAACAGTTAACAATTGTTGCGGAATCGTCGGTCACGGGAAACATTCGCCCATCTTCTTCTGTTTTCAATTTAACAGAATGACTGGCAAACCATTCAACAGTATCGCGAGGTTGAAACCGAGTAAAAGCACCGCGCAGAGCTTTTCCACCTCTGGGGTAATTCTGCACTAAAACACCGGGGTCAAAACAAGCGTGAGTTACGTTACACCGTCCGCCACCAGAGATGCGAACTTTTGCGAGAAGTTGGCGGCCAGCTTCTAGTAAAGTAACGCGGGCTTGCGGGTAAGTTTGAGCGCAGGTAATTGCACTGAAAAAACCGGCAGCGCCACCGCCTATGACTGTAATTCTGAGAATTCGATCGGACAAAATATTTCTCGCTTATTCTGGTTCAAAATCGGATTTGGCCGCCCCACAAGTCGGACAAATCCAATCGTCGGGGATATCTTCAAAGGGAGTACCAGCAGGTATTCCCCCGTCGAGATCGCCTACTTCTGGGTCGTAGACGTAAGCGCAAACCGTACAAACGTATTTTTGCATTTTACAATCCAATTTTATATTGTATAGTCCTGGACGCACAGACTCTAATTTTAGGGTGTGCACTGCGTACCTTATAAAGACTACATAAATATAGGTTCCACTTTGACAACTGTCACATAAGTTAACTATATTTGGGCCTAATAAATACAATAATATCTCAACGCCAAACCGGACAAAAAATCAATTTTAGATTTCTCAAGCTTGAACACCGCTCTTGATGGCACAGTTATATAATTTCTACCCGATCGAATTCAAGAAGGTCAATCAATGCCACTAGCACCTTTATTTCCAGTTGTTCACCCGATTCTCAAAACGGCTTTTCCCGGATGTCTGTGGACGGGAGATAGCAACAGTCGAGAAATAGCTTTAACTTTTGACGACGGGCCGCACCGACAGCACACCCTTCAACTGTTAAAAGTTTTAGACAAATATAATATTACAGCTAGTTTTTTCTGGCTGGGTTTTTGCGTGGATAGACATCCAGAAATAGCTAAAGAAGTGTGCGATCGCGGACACTGGATCGGCCTCCACGGCTACCAACACGTAGCCTTTCCCAAACTCAAACCGCACGAATTCAAACAAAGTTTGGAAGATACGCAAAAAGCTATTGCCAAAGCTTGCGATTTAGACCCAAAATTAATCCGCGACGTGCGACCGCCGAACGGCATTTTTACGCCACGAACACTAGAGTTATTACAACAGTGGGAATATCGCCCTGTAATGTGGAGTGTCGTCCCTGAAGATTGGGTGCGGCCGGGAGTGATGAAAGTTCTTAGTCGTGTCATACAACAAACTGAAAACGGCTCAATCATTGTACTTCACGATGGCTATTTCGGTGGCGAAGATGTCGCGGCTTCTACTGATAAAATAATTCCATTGCTCTTGTATAAAGGTTACAAATTTGTGACGATCGATAAACTTTGGCAATAGGCAAACATTCAACAAATAAAAGCAAATTAAAATCATGATCAAAAAAACACTGTTTGTAGCAGCTATTTGTTTGGGAAGTGCAGGATGGGCGATCGAGCTTTTTCCTACTTCTAGTCAAGCGGAAACTCGACTTGTCACGCAGCAGCCAGCCGGGGATACTTCGGGGGTTTCTGCTCCCTCAAAATCTCCTCAAGTTCAATTGCTAAATCCGGGTTCAGCACCCCAACAACAACTGCGTTTAAAGCCGAGTTTAGGTGTCAAAAAAACGACAAATATGGCAGTTAAAATGGAGATGGGGGCAGCCACAGCAGACAAGTCTATGAATGCGATTAAAGTTCCGACAATGGTCTTAACTATAGACACAAAAGCTACTAAGATTGATAGCAATGGAGATATTCACTACGAATTTTCCTACGCTAACGCAGATATTGCTGGCGATACTCCAAATTTGCCAACTGCGGCTCTCGACGCCATGCGTTCCACAGTCAAAAAATTGGTCGGATTGAAAGGTTCTTTCATCATGGATAGTCGAGGTGCTCATAAAGGAGGTGACTTTATTTTGCCAGAAGGAACTGATAACAATTTTAAACAAATGGTTCAAAATATGTCTAAATCTTTAGAGCAACTTTCCTCGCCACTACCCCTAGAAGCAGTTGGTCAAGGAGCAAAGTGGCGCATTTCTTCTTCGTCTAATTTAAGCGGCATGAATGTGAATCAAATTGCCACTTATGAATTGATTAGTTTGCAAGATGGAGTGGCTACTCTGAAGACAAGTGTAGAACAACAAGCAAATCCCCAAAATTTGACTTCACCCCAACTACCTCCTGGAGCTACTTTATCTCTAAAATCTTTTGTTTCTCAGGGTGGGGGAGAAGTGATTATGCGACTCGATCGATTAATGCCTGTTCGCTCGGTCATTTCTATTAATTCTCAGACGGAAATGGGTGTAAAAAATGCTGGAAATCCTGAAGAAGTCACAATCAAAACAAAAATGTTGATGGAGATGACTTTAGATTCTAAATGATCGATCGATCGGGTGAGAATACCTGATACTATGTATAGTTTGCGTGAGTTTCGATCGCAAATTTGCTGACATTGGTGACAAAGGAGGATGCTGTATGGTTCGATCGCACAAAAGTCAAGCTGTAATTGCTTTCGTGGTAGCTGTGGGGATAATCATCGGGAATTTGCTATTTCCGGGCCCAAATTTAGGCCCAGCATTTGCTGAAGCTAAATTTCAGGATGTTAAAGACCATTGGGCCCAAGCCTGTATTGAGGAGTTAGCAGAGAAAAAAATTATCAGTGGCTACTACGAAGACGGCACTTTTCGCCCGAATCGCCCCGTCAGTCGCGCTGAGTTTGCGGCGATGTTACGCAGGGCTTTTCCCGATGCAAAAACCGTTCGCAATCCGGTGACATTTGCAGATATCCCTACGGATTATTGGGGTTTTAAAGCAATTCGAGAAGCTTATCAAACTGGTTTTATGTCCGGTTACAGTGGCAGTATTTTTAACCCGACTTTAAATATACCCCGCTGGCAAGTTTTGGTAGCTTTAAGCAGTGGCTTGAAATATTCGCCTGCGGGTTCTGCACCTGAAATTTTAGATGCGACTTTTGAGGATGCGCGGGAAATTCCCGAACTAGCAAGAAATGCGATCGCAGCAGCAGCAGAAAAGCGACTTGTCGTCAATTATCCTGCCGTCAAACAACTTGAACCGACACGTAATGCCAGTCGGGCCGAAGTAGCAACTTTCCTGTGTCAAGCAATCGCCAAACCGGGAAAAACTGCCTTAGTTCCTTCTCAATATATCGCGCAAGTTCCGCCAGATATCGGGCCACCGAGAACTACAGAAATCTCGGAGTATGGCAAAGTTCGGGCGGAAGTTTCTTTTGTAAAAGAAGGAGAAAATGCTAAAAATATTCGCATCAAAATTATCCGCGACGGTCAAAGTTTGTTGCAAGAACCTGTGCTGATTCCGACTCGTTCTCTAGTAGACAACCCGGACAAAAAAGCCAGCGATGAAATATTAGAAGGGCGTTTGTTATCGCTGCGAGTCCGCGACTTAGACGGAGACAAGGAACCGGAAGTGCTGGCCGATTTAGTGTCAACAAAAAGCGGCGTCCGCTGCTGCAATTATTCGTTTATTTATCGCTACGATCCAGATGCGAAAAAATACACTCATCTCAAGCACTTTTGGGGCAATGTGAGTTACGAAATTATCGATTTTGGCAAAAACGATATCCCTGAATTCAACAGCTTAGACGGGCGATTTGCGGAGGCTTTTACTAATTATGCTGATTCTAGGTTGCCGTTGCAAATTTGGCAGTATCGCCAAGGTAAAATGCTGGATGTTACGAAGCAATATCCTGTTCAAGTGTATACTAATTCCTGTGAACTTTGGCTGGAATCTAACAAGCGTTTGAGTGAAGAAGGGGAGGCAAAAGGGGTGTTGGCGGCATACATGGCGAACCAGTATGTATTGGGTCAAGAGGTGGAAAGTTGGCAGTTATTGGAGAGGGTTTATCAAGGACGCGATCGTGCTCAATTTTTTGCGAAATTGCGGGAGTTTTTGGTAAGTACGGGATATGCTAGTAAGTAGATTTAGCGGTTTTCAACCGCAGATGAAAGCGGATTAACAAGGTGTAGGGTGTGTCGGTGAGTTTCTCAAACAATTATTGAGGATTTAAATATCTGACGCACACTAATTTAGGAATATAGCTTGTTAAGATCGTTACCTAACCTGCCAAGGAGCAAACTGTAAACTCACACACATCCCATGACTAAACTCAGCGTCAACATCAACAGAATCGCCCTCCTGAGAAACTCTCGAAATATCGGTATCCCCAGCGTTACCGCAGCAGCAAAAACAGTAATTGCAGCGGGATCTCATGGTATTACCGTCCATCCCCGTCCCGATGAAAGACACATCAAAGCCTCAGATGTTTACGAATTAGCTAAAATGCTAACTGTAGAATTCAACATCGAAGGAAATCCTTTTCAACCTCCATTTATGGATATAGTTTGCGATGTCAAACCCGCCCAGTGTACTTTAGTGCCAGATGCTCCAGACGTGCTAACATCTGATAGCGGTTGGAACATTCCCGAAAATCGCGATCGACTCCTGCCAATTATTCAAAAATTAAAAGATAATGGCATCAGAGTTAGCCTATTTATGGACGCCGATCCAACTCAAATGGCATTAGCAAAAGAAGTGGGGGCCGACAGAGTAGAACTTTACACAGAACCCTACGCCACAGCATTTCGCGAAAATCGAGTAGAATCAGTTTTTCAGCAATACCTCCTCTCAGCTAAATCAGCTCAAGATGCTGGTTTAGGAGTGAATGCCGGACACGATTTAAACTTGCAAAACCTTGCCAAATTTTGTTCAATTCCTGATATTTTAGAAGTGTCGATCGGCCATGCTTTAATTGCCGAAGCACTAGAAATGGGATTGTCTGACACAGTAAAAGCTTATCTAAATATCCTCAAAAACTCCTAGCGATCGCACCTTCTCTCCGGCCCACAAGCTCGAAACAGTATTAAGCATTAACGTTCATGTGGTGTAGGGATGAAGCTTCTAGGGAACAATTGATGAGAGAAAACCCGATGTTTGATGCCCAAATGCTTCATCAGACCCATCGTCGGCGATTTCAAAGATCTCAAATGGGTTCTATAGGCTTTAGCCCGGACATGATATGACCGGGTTTTTGGGTATTGTTTAGAAGTTGACTAGCTCAGCAACTACTCGATCGACCCCAAAAAGCTTCGGTCACAAAATAGTTGAGGAAGGGCTAGGTTAAAAAACCCGGTTTCTGGTAGCCTGATAGCACGCAGAGTACAGAAACCCGGTTTTTTTGGCGTGGGCATTTTTTGAAAAAAACCTCTAAAAAAGATTCTGTTCTGCTTGACCAAATTACTAATATTCTTGATTATATATCTGTAGGGAGTCCGATCGAATTTTCCGGTCAGTCAAAGCTACTACTTAGCTCCTGCACCCTCAATCTGCCATCGACAGCCTTTGTACGAGCAGGGTAAACGTAAGTGTACGCAAAATGATACTGTAACCCGGTCGCGATCGCAGGATTAATTCCGGTACAGACAGGCAAACACAAGTAAACACAAGTAACGATATACAACTCATTACCCTAAGAAGTGCGACGTCAGTAACTCAGGGCTGAAGCCACTGAGCTTGTAAGAGTAACATCTCGCAAGCTATACTGAGCAGCCTAAGTCTTAACTGACTACGTTATTTGGGTCACGACACCGGAGAATGCGACGCTGTGCGATTCGTTGATTAGTGAATCTCGGTAATCAGCCCGTAAATAACTAATCCAGTGAAACTTGACCCCTTGGTTAAGCGCTGAACTCTCAGATTGATGAAGGTGCAAGTCCTTCCCGCAAGATTCATGCGTGACTCCTTATCTGCCCACACCGACCAAGCTCAATTCTTGCAGAGTGAAGCTGGGAACAGGGCGCAATCAGACGGCTGTTATGGGCTGACACTGGTGCTAACAGGGAGTTCCTACGGTGAAACTGAGCCTAGAAAAGTAACCTACATTCGAGCAGGGCATAACTAAATAAACCCCCTGACTCTATCAGAGCTAAAACCCGACGCACCATAGCGTCAGTAGCGTCTAGAATCCAGGGTTTCTGATGGTTAAATTGGCTACACCTAACGGAACAATCAATCATCTGAGGGAACGAATAAAAACGACTTGAGAGTCATGGACACGTCGATTTCCATGTAGGTAAGGTGAGATACGGAACTCTCTCAAGTCGGGTAGGATGCGAAGTAATTTTCGCAAGGTATTCAGAGAATATTCAACGGAGCAGAGCATGATTAGGCACAGTGGTAACGCTAGTGAATCTTGGAAAAATCTA
>JAAUPI010000326.1 GCA_012035135.1 Microcoleus sp. CSU_2_2 | reverse complement strand
CGATCGACTAAGTTCGATCGCCATTATTGACCCTACAATACCCGAGTGCGATCGCATCCTCGCCGGCATCAAACCAGACACGGCTACCTACATCCTCGAAAACAACGTAAATGCGATCGAGCAAATCACCACAATTCTCGATCGGCATCAAGACATCGCAGCCCTCCACATCATCTCCCACGGTGCTCCCGGCCACATCCAACTCGGCAACACCCAGTTAAACAATCAAACCCTCCCCCACTACAGTCAGCAGATACAAAAGTGGCGAAACAGCCTCACAGCCGATGCAGCAATCATCATTTACGGGTGTAACGTAGCCGCCACAACCAATTTGACAACCGACAACCAAAAGCCAAACCACCCACCAATAACCCATCCGCTACATCCGTTTCAAAATCCGTTGCCGAACTTCCTCCATCGCCTCCACCAACTCACCGGGGCAAAAATAGCCGCCAACCCCCACCCCACAGGCAACAGCAAACTCGGCGGCACCTGGAACATCGCTCAACAGATTCCCCCATCCGGCGAAAGGGCGAAATTGGCGATCGTAGAAACCACCCTCAAAACCTACAGCGGCGTACTAGCCTTAGGCTTCGACCCCCCAATTTTCATCAATCTTAGCGATAACCCCCAATCCGTCAGCACCGGCGACTTCAACGGCGACGGCCTCGCTGACTTAGTTGTGGGGAACTACTTCAGCGGCAATGCCTCCATCCTGCTCAACACTACCCCCACAGGAGCCACCAGACCCACTTTCAGCAACTTCAATATTAATACTAATGACACCCCCTACTCCGCGAGCATCGGCGACTTCAACGGCGACGGCCTCGCTGACTTAGTAACGGCGAGCCAAAACAACAGCGCCGCCTCCGTCCGGCTCAACAACAGCCCCACAGAAGCTCTCTTCGCAACTGGCCCTGGCACCAGTTCCATCAGCATCGGCGACATCAACGGCGACGGCAAACCTGACTTAGCGGTGACGAACAGCAACAACACCGTCTCGATCCTGCTCAACACTACCCCCACAGGAGCCACCACCCCCACTTTCGCCACCCAAATCACCTTCGCAACTGGCAGCAGTCCGAGATCTGTCAGCATCGGCGACTTAAACGCTGACGGCAAACCTGACTTAGCTGTGGCGAACTTTGGAAGCAGCAACCTCTCCATCCTGCTCAACACCACCGCCACCGGAGCCGCCACCCCCACTTTTGCCCCCCAAATTTCTTTTGTAACTGGCTTCACCCCCAAAGGCGTCAGCATCGGCGACATCGACGGCGACGGCAAACCCGATTTAGCTGTGGCAAACTCCAACTTCGCCTCCATCCTGCTCAACACCACCCCTACCGGAGCCACCACCCCCACTTTTGCCCCCAAAGTTGACTTCACAACTCAATTTACTGCCGACTCCATTAGCATCGGCGACTTAAACGCTGACGGCAAACCTGACTTAGCAGTGTCGAACGTCCTCGCCAGTGGCCTCTTCATCCTACTCAACAGCACCCCGAAAGTTACTGCTGTTACCGCTACCACTCCCGATGGCAGCTACGGCGTCGGTGCCACCATCGCCATCACCGTCACCTTCAATGTTGTTGTCAATGTCACCGGCACACCTCGACTCCAACTAGAAACCGGCACAACTGACCAATTTGCCAACTACGCCTCCGGTAGTGGCACTACAGCCCTCACTTTCAACTATGTAGTGCAAGCGGGAGACACTTCTGCGGACTTAGAATACCTCGCCACCAACGCCCTCACCCTCAACGGAGGCACAATTAAAGACAGTGCCACTTTGGACGATGCCATCTTAACCCTCCCCGCTTTAGCCTCAGCTAACTCCCTCGGCGGTAGCAAAGCCATAGTTATTAATAACGTTATTGATAACGTTGCACCCACCATCACCAGTGTCACATCTACTACCGCCAACGGCAGTTACAACACAACTGGCAACATCAACGTCACCGTCAACTTCAGCGAAGCAGTTACCTTAGCTGGCGGTAACATGACAGTCGCCTTAGATACAGGCGGTACTGTCACCCTTGCACCTTTCACAGGCACATCTGCGATCGGCACTTATACTCCTGGAACAGGGCAAAATAGCACCGACCTCAACTCAACTGGCATAACTTTAGCAGCCGGCGCAACCTTAAAAGATGCCGCTGGCAATAACGCAACCTTAACTATTCCTGCGGGACAGTCTTTAGCTGATAACAAAGCCATAATTGTAGACACCGTTGCACCTACAGTTGCTTTAACATCAACTTCACCACCAACAGTAACAGGTTTATTTAGCATTACTGCCACCTTCAATGAAGATGTCGTTGGTTTTGATAACACCGACCTCACCGCAGCCAACGCTACTGTCAGTAATTTTGTCAAAGTTGATGCGAAAACCTACACCTTTGATGTGACTCCCACTGCTAGCGGTAATGTTACAGTTGATATTCCCGCAGCCAAAGCAACGGATGCTGCTGGGAATAACAATACCGCAGCAACTCAACTTACTCGGACTGCAAATATTACACCGATCGATGATATCACCCCACCGAATGTTGTCTTAACATCAACTTCACCAACAACAGTAACTGGTTTATTTAATGTTACTGCTACCTTCAACGAAGATGTCACTGGCTTTGATAATACCGACCCCACCGTCGCCAATGCTACTGTCAGTAACTTTGTCAAAGTTGATGCCAAAATCTACACTTTTGATGTGACTCCCACTGCTGATGGTAATGTCACCGTTGATATCCCGGCCGCCAAAGCTACTGATACAGCAGGTAACAACAATACCGCAGCAACTCAACTGACTCGGACTGCAAATATTACTACCCCACCTGTTGTTGATGTTACTCCACCTAATGCTAACTTAGCTGCAATTGCTAGCATTACTACAGCGGGCGGTACGAATCAGACATTGACAGTTACGTTCACCGATGACAGTGGAGTTGATGTTAGCAGTTTCGATAATTCTGACCTAGTTGTCAATTGGTCTGGTGGTACTATTCCTGCTACTTTTATTAGTTTTACACCGACTGGAAATAGTACGCCCCGCACAGCAACATATTCGTTGACGCCACCTGGGGGAACTTGGGATAATTCTGATAATGGTAATTACACAGTTAATTTGCAAGCACCGCAGGTGAGGGATATTGTTGGTAATTTTGCGATCGCTAGCAATTTGGGTAATTTTAGTGTTGAGATTGCGACGCCCACACCAACACCATCGGTAACACCAAATCCAACACCATCGGTAACACCCGAACCAACACCATCGGTAACACCAAATCCAACACCAACCAGTGCGGACACGGAGGCACCCCCTCCGCTAGACACTCCGCCCCTACAGATGCCAAATGATGATTGCATCTGCGACAACATTTCCTATCCCAACTTAAACCAACCAAACGAGGTTGAAAACACCATACTCGGTGTATCCAACATTCAAATAGGCACTGCCAAAAACGATGAATTCCTCGGTAGCAACAGCGGCAATATATTCGATGCCAGATCCGGGGATGATAACTTATATGGTGGTGACAGCGGCGACATCTTCAACGGCAACACGGGCAACGATCTAATCAGCGGTGGTAGTGGCGATGATGTCTTATTTGGAGATGAAAATAATGACATTATTTTGGGCAATTTGGGTAACGATATAATTTTCGGAGGCAAAAACAACGACTCGATAAATGGCGGCGAAGATGATGACATTGTTTATGGAAATATAAATGATGATTTCATTGATGGTGGCAAGGGTAATGACACTTTATTTGGAGGGAAAGGGGGTGACGTATTGCTGGGTAGTGAAGGTGAGGATTCCCTGTTTGGCAGTCGGGGTGACGATACCATTTGTGGCGGTGCTGGCAACGATTTCATCCGCGGTAACGAACAGTCAGATATTTTGGGAGGGTGTGCGGGAAACGATACTATTGATGGAGGGGAAGATAACGATACTCTCAGTGGTTCTCAAGGCGAAGACATCCTTTACGGAGATTTTGGCAACGATAGTTTAATCGGCGGTAGCGGGAACGATATTTTTGTCTTGGAAGCGGGTCGGGGATTCGATATTATTGCCGATTTTACCCTCAATCAAGATGCGATCGCCCTTACCGGATCTTTGAGTTTCGGACAGTTAGAAATTGTTCAAAATTCTCAAGGTGCTTTGATTAGAAACATCTTGACAGGAGAGGAATTAAGTCTGATAATTGGAGTGAGGGCAAATTTGATAACCTCCG
>JAAUPI010000055.1 GCA_012035135.1 Microcoleus sp. CSU_2_2 | reverse complement strand
CTTCTTGCTTCTGGCTTCTTCCCCCCTTGGGGGGGGGTAGGGGGGGGTTCTTCTTGCTTCTGGCTTCTTCCCGATATAATTCGTAACAGCAGACAGCGACGGCTTGGGCAAGATTTAGGGATGTGTAAGCGTCGCTGGAGGGAATGCGGATCAGGCGCTGAGCGTAGTTTAATTCGGCGTTGGTTAAGCCGCAGTCTTCTCGACCAAAAATTAGGGCGCTGGGGGCTTCTAGCAGCCAAGGTAAGGCGTCGGCGGGATTTTCTAGTTGTGTTGGTAAGGATCGACTATCGTCTCCTGTAGTTGCGATCGCCCTCGTACATCCTACCAAAGCGGATGGCAAACTCTCGACTACTCTGGCATTTTCTAATACATCGGCGGCGCGAACAGCCATTAGTCGAGCTTCTTCCCCTAAATAATCGCACTGGGGATTGACCAAAACTAATTGGTGCAAATCCATATTTTTCATGACGCGAGCAACAGAACCGACATTCAAAGGGCCTGCGGGTTCAACTAAAATAATTCGGATGTTGGCTAATGCCGTTTCGAGCATTTAATTTAGGGAGATGTTTGGCTGAAATAGGACTTATATAGCAGTTGACCCTTCGACTACCCTCAGGGCAGGCAGTTGACAGTTATTTAACGATCGCTTGGATATGATATTAATCTACTGTTACTGTCAAAATTACCATGACAAAGCAACGATCGAAATCCGATTTACCAACAAAAATGTGTCCGGTGTGCGATCGACCTTTTACTTGGCGCAAAAAATGGGCCGATTGCTGGGATGAGGTAAAATATTGTTCGGATCGCTGCCGTCGTCGTCGCAATAGCGCTCAAGATTAAGAATCTGTTGCCATTTGCACAACGAAGGCTAAGATTGCAAAGGAAAAATTTTAGGTTAAAAAGTATGGCATCGCAACAGGTGCAACCAAAGCTAGTTATTCACGGCGGTGCCGGCGGTTCTCTTCACAGCAAGGGCGGAATTGAGGTAGTTCGACGATCGCTTTACAATGTTTTGGAGGAGCTTTATCCGCTACTGAAAGACGGTGCAAGTGCCGTGGATGCGGTAGTGCGCGGCTGCCAATTGTTGGAAGATGACCCTCGCTTCAATGCCGGTACGGGTTCTGTGGTGCAGTCGGACGGTCAAATTCGGATGAGTGCTTCGCTGATGGATGGTTTTGTGCAGCGTTTCAGCGGGGCGATAAATGTTTCTCGCGTGCAGAATCCGATCGAACTTGCTAAATTTTTGCAGAGTTCGGACGATCGGGTACTTTCAGATTACGGTTCGGCCGAATTGTTGCGAGAACTTCAATTGCCGATTTACGATCCGATGACGGATCAACGGTTGCACGAATGGATGCAGGAACGTCAAGGCAATTTTAGCAAAGCAATGGCTAACGTGGTAGCAGAACCGGCCGGTACTGGCACGATCGGAGTGGTGGCTTTGGATGTCCAGGGGCGTTTGGCGGCGGGTACTTCGACTGGCGGCAAGGGTTTTGAGCGGATTGGCCGGGTTAGTGACTCAGCGATGCCTGCGGGAAATTACGCGACTGGGAGTGCGGCGGTAAGTTGTACGGGAATTGGCGAACATATTATGGATGAGTGTTTGGCCGCCAGAATTGTAATTCGGGTGACGGATGGCTTTAGTTTGAAAGCTGCTTTAGAGCGTTCTTTTGCGGAAGCTGACGAGCATAAACGGGATTTTGGAGCAATTGGAATTGATGCTAGTGGTGCGATTGGTTGTGGCAAAACTAGCGAGACTCTTTTGGCCGCTTTTCACAATGGTATGGAAATGGGCGATACTTTGGAAATGAGCAAGGGAACACTAATTTTTATTGCTTAAAAAGGCGGTGCGAATTTCGGTAATAACAATTAGGACACAGCAACCAAAATTAGGACACAGCAACCAAAATAAAGAGGACACGGCAATGCCGTTTCCCTACACAAAATAATAAAGAGGACACGGCAATGCCGTTTCCCTACACAAAATAATGTCGATCGATCGATCGAATCTAACCACCACCCAATTTGTAGGGACACGGCATTGCCGTGTCCTAATTTTGAGTAACGGGTAAAATTAACCGGATTGGATGATGAAATTGTTCGATCGCCAGCTCATAATATGATTTTCATGAACTCGAACCCGATGATTTTCATGAAATAAATTAATGAATTATATGAATTGACTTTCACCGACGCTTGTTTGATTCTGTGTTTGCTTTTGATAATATTCATGGAGCTTGAGAGCATTACATTTGATAAAAATCTCGGTCATATGACGATCGAGCGACAACAACCACTGATTTCCAAAACAAAAGTTGTCAAACACCTGATTCAAGATATTTCAGGTGTGGAAATACAGGAGATGTCTGGTAGTGAGAGTAATAAGTATCGTGTCTGTCTTTTGTTGGAATCAGGAAAGCGACGTGTTCCTCTAACTTCTTCCTTCATCACTGGTTTGGGAGACAAACAGAAAAAAGCCCAACTCATTGCCACATTTTTAAATATCAGAAATTACGGTCTTGAAGGCTGTCCCAGACAAATTTCTAGCGAACTTCAATGGGAGACTATAGAAGCAGAGATTATCCACTGGGAAACTGCGATCGGAAATGACTCTAATGATGCTGATGCTCACATGAAATTAGCATTTGCTTTGGTTAAACAAGACAAAACAAAAAATAAAGAACAAGTAATAAGCTACCTCAAACAAGCGGAGGCTATTTTCAAAAGTAAAGGCTATGAGGAGGAAGCAATGCAGGCTTTCCAACTTTGGAGCACTATCTATTAGACATAGATATCTGGGATAGTGAGGTTCAGATTGTCTCGTATCTAAACTTGACAGACAAGTTTGAATAAACTCTTGTGGGGAGTAGGGGTTGGGCATCTTGCCCGCCCTCAACATACAATAATTCGGTTATTAAGTTTTGGAATAATGCTTTTTCCCAGCTTGTTTTTAGTTATTGGTTTTGGAGTCTTTTCTGGTGTATTGCATTATTTTATTTATGACTGTACACCGTACTTACCCGTGAGGCTGGGCGAAGCATTTGGCAACAATTCAAAAGTAACATCTATGGTTTTTTCGCCAAATGCTTCGCCCCTACGGTGTCAATAAAATGAATATTTACGACACCTAACTGTCAACTGTCAACTGTTAACTGTTTAACTTCCAGCCGGGTTTGACAACTTGTCGCGATCGCGCAATTACTAAACAATCATCCGACACGTCTTCTGTCACCGCAGAACCCGCCGCCACAGTGACATCTTCTCCCACAGTTATTGGTGCAACTAGCACGCTGTTAGCACCGATTTTGGTGCGATCGCCTATTTTCGTTTTGTGCTTGTTTACTCCGTCGTAATTGGCAGTAATTGTTCCCGCACCGATGTTGACTTTCTCTCCCAAAGTTGCGTCACCTAAATAAGACAAGTGAGCGATATTTGTTCGATCGCCTATTTGAGCATTTTTCAATTCCACAAAATTTCCCACCCGACAATTTGCCCCAATTTCTGCGTGTCCTCGCAAATGCGCGTAAGGGCCGATGCGCGAATTGTCAGCTACCTTACTATCAGAAATTACCGAATAAAGTACAGTCACATTTTCCCCAATTTGACTGTTTTCAATCAAACTGCCGGGGCCGATGTGGCTACCAGAACCGATCGAAGTTTGTCCTCGCAAATGTGTTTGGGGTTCTACAATCACATCTGGCTGCAATTTGACTGTATCGTCGATCGTAATGCTATTGGGATCGATCAGCGTCACTCCGGCTGCCATCCACTCGTCTTTGATCCGTGTTTGCAGTATGTCGTAAGCTGTGGCTAAATGTTTGCGATCGTTAATTCCCAAAATTTCTTGATAATCTTCGACATCTACAGCCATTACCGGATTCAGAAAATTTACCGTATCAGTTAGGTAATATTCTTTTTGGTCGTTGTCTGCCTTCAATTCCGGCAATATTTTCTCTAAATCGGGCCAGTGAAAGCAGTAAACACCTGCATTAATTCGGTGATTTTGCTTTTGAGCCTGTGTGCAATCACGATGTTCGACAATTTGTTGGACTAAGTTTTGACTGTCTGTAAATACGCGCCCATATCCTTGAGGATTTGGCAAATTAGCAGTCAATAAAGTAGCAGAGTTTTTGTGTTCCTGGTGGATGGCTATCAAAGTTTTGATAGTTTGCGATCGCAACAAAGGTACGTCACCATTTAAAACTAGCAAATCTCCTTGAAATCCCTGTAAGTGCGGTAGCAATTGTTGGATGGCATGACCGGTTCCCAATTGCTCGGTTTGTTCTACAAATTCTATAGGAGGAAATTGAGGATTATCATCTTGTAATCCTTTACTCCCAAGCAGGGATTCTTTCACGAGTTTGCCCCGATAACCGACAATCACAATTCGCCTGGAAATTTGAATTTCTTTACAACTGTGGATGACTCGTTCAACTAGCGATCGACCGCCCAATTCGTGTAATACTTTAGGCAAGTCAGATTTCATGCGCGTGCCGCGTCCAGCCGCTAAAATTGCTATTGCTACCATTGTGCGATCGGTTTATCTACTATTTACAACGAATGAAGCTTTCATCCCCGCAACTTTAGTCCGGGGATGAAAGCTAGCAGTAGACTAAAGTATACCAGTTAAGTTATTGTAGATCGAGCCTGTCAATTTAACAAAGAAACCTTTGAGATTTGAGATTTGAGATTTTATAATCGACCCCACGGATGAATCTAGGGGCTTGTAAACAGGATTGGGAGCTTTTTTCTGACTCCACAGATGAATCCGGGGGCTTTGTACCTTGGCTGATGAAGGTCAGATGGAGCGACTAGGGCGATCGTTGACAAAATGATGCAGTGGAGCAATAATTTATACCATGTTTTGCATCTTGAATCTGGGAATCGCCACAATATATTATCCGAATATTATCCGATCTGTTGAATAGAGGTTATTATGTTTTGAAGCAACTGTAAATTCCGAAATTATCAGGTGTCCAGCTATGACAGAGCTTAATTTTTACGAACTTGCTAAGCAGGGAAATCCCCAGGCGATCGCATCTTTGCTCGAGAGCCAATTGCAATCTGAAGGCATTACCGCAGCAGTAAATCTCAACGGAGATTGTTTGGATGTAATTTTTGATGCAGAGCAAATACCAGCACCAGAAAAATTGGTTGAAGTTGTCGGCAGCAAGTTGATGGATTTGCAGCCGGATTCGATTCGTAAAGTAAAACTTGAAGGTCGAGAAAATGGCAATTTTGCTGTAGCTTGGACTCAAAAATTTAGTTTGAATAGTGGCACTTTAGAACCAGAAAAAAATGAAGAAGTAGTAGCAAATACTGCCTTTGAAAACAACTCAAATTTTCCGGATAATGCCAGCAATCCTGAGGAGATACAACCAGAAATTGTGGGATTAGAGAACAGACTGCGATCAACTTTAATTGTGGTTGGAATTGTGACTGGTATTTTGGCGATCGCTGTGGTGGTATTTGTCAATAAGACTTGGAACGAGTCGGCAGCAAATGTAGAAAATAATCTCGATAAAACAGCGAATTCAGCAACGACACCGGATACTTTTAGAGCAGCGGTTAATAGTGCGGTAAAAGCAGCAGATTTGGGGCGATCGGCAAAAACTAAAGAGGACTGGAATTCCGTTGTCGATCGCTGGCAAGAAGCGGTTTCTTTGATGAGGAGAGTACCGCCGTCAAGCCCTCACCATCAAGTAGCTCAGACAAAAGTAGTTGAGTATCAGAAATATTTGCTCTACGCTCAAGAATCAGCAGTAAATCCATCTCCGCCAACTCCAACTCCCACAACTCCAGAGAAAGCAACTTCTAAGAAATCAAATTCTGAAAATTCAAGTCGTAAAAAACTAACTTCTGAAAAAGAAACTTCCTCAGAATCAACTCCTAAAAAATCAACTTCTGAAAAATCAAGCCCAGAGAAGGCAAATCCTTCGAGATAACTTGTTAACGTAACGCACCCTACAAGCTATAGCCACCTTTTATGAATGACAATAATTCGATCGTTTCTGCTGAATGGTTGGCAGCCAATACTGAAAACCCGCAAGTTGTAATTGTTGACTGTCGCTTTTCGCTCGCCGATCCACAATTGGGACAAAAACAATATCAGGAAAGTCACATTTCCGGAGCTTTTTATTTAGATTTAAATCGCGAACTCGCCAGTCCAGTTGGCAAACACGGTGGCAGACATCCGCTGCCAAATATTGCAGAATTAGCCGAGAAATTGAGCGCGATCGGCATTAATTCACCAGACACTTTAGTAGTTGCCTACGACGATTCGCGGTTGGCTTTTGCGGCTCGGTTGTGGTGGTTGCTGCGATATATGGGACACACCAAAGTAGCGCTGTTAGATGGCGGTTTCAGTAGCTGGAAAGCGGCTGGATATCCGGTTGCAAATACTTTGCCAGAACCCCGCAAGGGTAAATTTGTACCGGAATTGCAACCCGAATTGATTGTCGATATTGAGGCTGTGAAAGCTCGAAAAGATTTGCCTGGAGAGGTTTTGGTTGATTCGCGGGAACAAGAGCGATATCTGGGCATTCGGGAGCCGATCGACCCTATTGCAGGCCACATTCCGGGTGCTGTCAATTACCCTTGGCAAGAGGTTACGGATGAAGCTGGAAAAGTGCGATCGAACTCCGAACAAAAGCAGCGGTGGAGGGAATTAGAAAAAGCCGAAGAAATTATAGTTTACTGCGGTTCTGGTGTGACAGCTTGCGTAAATTTATTGTCTTTAGAAATAGCTGGAATTACCAATGCTAAACTTTATGTGGGTAGCTGGAGTGACTGGTGTTCCTATCAGTAAAACTGGCATTGCTAACCCTGTTGTTAACTGTTAACTGTCAAATGTTAAGTGTTAACTATCAACTCTCAACTGTCAACTGTTTAAGTTTGCCGGACTGGCAGTTCAATTACAAACTCAGTTCCCTTTCCGGGTTCTGATTCGCACCACAGCATTCCTCGGTGATTTTCTACTAAGATTTTGTAGACGATCGACAATCCTAAGCCAGTACCTTTACCGATTTTTTTGGTTGTAAAAAACTGCTCGAACATTCGTTCTTTTACCTGTGGGGTTATTCCAGAACCGCTATCAGCAATCCGCACTATTACTCGATCGAATGCTGCTAACTCAGTGCGGATTGAAATCCTAAACAACCCATCCTGTCGATTTTCTGCTACTTCGTCCAATGCGTCGATCGCATTGCTAATTAGATTCATAAACACTTGATTTAGCTGTCCGGCATAACACTCGACAAGAGGCAATTTTCCATATTCTTTAACTACTTCAATATGAGGACCAGTCTTACGAGAATTAAGACGGTTTCGCAAAATTAACATCGTGCTGTCAATGCTGTTGTGCAAATCGCACATCATCATATTACTGTTGTCTGTCCGCGAAAAATTTTGCATAGATTTCACAATCTCGCGAATTCGATCGGAACCCATTTGCATTGCCGACATAACTTTAGGCAAATCTTCAACTAAAAAATCTAGTTCCACATCTTCTATCTGTTCTTGAATTTCCTGACAGGGATTGGGATACTGTTCTTGATAGAGACGCAGGATGTGCAACAAATCTTGAGTATAAACTTCGGCATGGCTCAAATTGCCGTAAATAAAACTTACTGGGTTGTTAATTTCGTGGACGATACTGGCCATTAATTCTCCCAGAGAAGACATTTTTTCGCTGTGCAGGAGTTGAGCTTGAGTTTGTTTGAGTTCGCAAAGTGCTCGATCGAGTTCAGCGGCTTGAGCTTCCGATGCTGCGGTAGCAGCACAACTTTCTTGATAAAGTTCAACCTGTTTCAGATCCATTTCAAGTTGTTCGATTTCGCTCTCGTGTTGATATTGAGTAACCACTGCATCGAAAGCTTCTAGCAATCCGCCGGATGCCGCCTCTACAATGTACAGCAGGTGTGGATTGTCCTGGTTAAGTTCGGCATCGGGAATTTGCACCAATGCTCTAATTCGATCGATATATTCGCATACTTGTTTGTCCAGATAAAGTGGCGCTTCAAAATACATCGCCTTGACAGCAGGTGAAGGAGGATTTAATAAATTGCTGCTGCTGTCACTGTTAATTAGGCTGTAGTGAGATTTTTCCATAAGATCGATCGTCTCGAGCAAATCAGCCCGCAGTTGTTTTTTTTCGGCTGGTTGTCGAGAGCTAACTAATCTTAAGCAAAAGAAAGCTGTTTTTTGGGAAAGCATTCGTTGTCGTCCACTGACGTTAATTAGAGCAGCGCTAATTTTTCTAGCTGTGGTAATTTCTTCAAGATTGAAGTAGTTGCTCAATGCGACCATTGGTAATGCCTCCAACTCAACGAAATTTCTGTAGCTCGCGCTGACACAAGATTCGATCACCATAAAAAATGTTTAGTAAAACACAGTTAAAAATATAGTGGGTATTTATGTATGCAAGTCGTATACTGAATCACAAATTGTCGGCGACTCTATTCAATCTATAGCATAATTTTAGATTCATGGTTTTTGTACATCTTCCAAAAAATTAAAAATTAAATTTGCCATCATTTCAGCTTGGGTTTGGGGCAACCCATGATCGGCATTGGGAATAATTATTAACTTCGCCCCCGGTATCTCGTTAGCGTAAGTTTGACAGTGCCACAGAGGAATTGTCTCGTCGCTATCTCCTGTAATTACTAATGTAGGAACTTGCAATTTTTGAATATCTTTTTCAACGGTATCAATAGCGTCTTCCGGCCGCATCCGACTCATCAAAAATGACCTTGCTACTGGCTGAGACATTAATTCCCGTCGCCACCCAGCAATTTGCTGCAATTGAACGCTTCTTCCTGCTAAGCTAGCAAATGGTTTTCCCAACTGCAAGGCCCAATCAACGATCGGCGTTTGCCAAAGCAGGGGTCGCAAAGCGTCGTATTGACCGCAAAAACTGTCATCGCGAATTCCAGCAGGTGCTGCTAATACTAAACTGCTGACTGAAGTTGGGTATTTTAGGGCATAAGCAGAGGCTACCCAACCGCCAAATGAATGTCCGATAATGCAACAAGGGTCTATATTTAGTGCTTCGACAACTTGTCGCACAAAAGCAACCTCTACAGCAACATCATAGCAGATTTCTGGTTTGCTAGATTCCCCAAAGCCCAACATATCTAAACTGATGCAGCGAAACTGAGATTGCAATAACTCAATCAACGGCAGCCAGCAAGTCTTTTCTCCGAAGAAACCATGCAGCATTAATAAGGGTTGCCCGCACCCGATGTCGAGATAAGTGGCTGTTTGGCTACTGCTATTGACAAATGTACTGACAGTGTGATTTTTTATCATTGTTCTAGACTAGATTGGCGATCGGCCCTGAATTTGTAAACAATTGTTACCGCGTTACCTGCCAAAAGTTAAACTTCATTACGGAGTAATGTATTTGAAAGTTAACATGATAGTCTCTATTATTATTTGAAATACTGCAAACACAAAGCAGGAGAACACTTTGAACTCCAACTTAAAACAATACCCGGCTTGTTCGTTGCGTGAAGATGTAAGTGAGTACGTAGCACACCTACAACTTCATATGACTTTACAGGCTCGCAACTTGCTCCCTACCATTACCCAGGCTAAGGACAGTCGCGAGCTACTTTTGCAGCAGACTCAAGCTCATTTTGAGAAACGAGTGTCTCGACAAGCTCTTTAAATCATAAAATTGACCGAAAGCAATTTGGTTCGGCACCCCGGATTCAACCGTGGGGTCAATTTTTCAAGCTAAAATCTAAAATCGATTGACGATCGCCCTATTCGATCGAACCCACGGGTAAGCAGAAACCGGGTTTTTCGCAAGATATCGTTTCTACCCGAAGACTCGGAAAAACCCGGTTTCTGGGAATCTGCGGGTAGCTTGTCCAAGATTATTCAACCAAAACTCAACCAGCTAAAAACATTATCAACCGTCAATTCTAACTCTATTCCATTAATAATTGGCAACGGATCTGTACCTCGGTACAATTCTACTTTTTGTCCGGGAAATACTGCTAAAATACTTTCTTCCTCTGGATCTAGCAACCAACCCAACTCAGTGCCGTGTCGCGAACAGTGCAGTAATTTACCAAGCACTTTTGTTTGGCTTTGGTTTGGGGATAGAATTTCGATCGACCAGTCTGGATTAATTTCAAAGATGTTGGCAATTCTACCCGAAGGCAAAAAAGGAATTCTTTCCCATCGGAATACTGTTACGTCAGGTACGATCGACCTACCACCAAAAGTGCAGCGTAACTCTGGAAAAGCCTTGGCGATTTTCCGAGTTTGCGCTACTCGATCGATAGCCTTGCAAAGTTCAACTTGAAGTACACTATGTTCACCTTGAGGCATGGGCTTCTGAATGATTTCTCCGTCAATAAATTCTGAGGCAGGTTCAGTTTCAGGAAGTTTGAGGAACTCCTCTAAAGCGGGTTTGGATTGAACGATCGCACTCATAGACTAATTCTCTCGATCGAATAAACACTCAACAGGATATTACAATTATAGGCGATCGATCGAATATCCTGTTATTTGTTATCTATTTGGCGGGTTTTGAGCCAGCCAATCAATAACTTGTTCCGCATTGCGATCGGGCGGAAATACCGGATAAAATACCTTTTCAATAAGTCCGTTACCGACAATCAGCGTGAGCCTTTTAATCAAAATCATCGATTCAACTTCAAAAGTCGGCAATCGCAAAGCTTTCGCAAACATTAGCTGCGCATCGCTCAACAATTCAAAGGGAAGGTGCAGCCGCCCGACAGCCTCTTGCTGGTATTCGGTGCTTTGCGCGCTCAAACCAAAACACCCCGCACCAAGTGCTTGTAACTCTCGGTAATAATCTCGAAACGCGCAAGTTTGAGGCGTACATCCTCTAGCCCCGACAATCTCATTCCAACCTGGTGGCAAATTTCGATCGGGCCTGCCAGTGAGCGGATAGCAATACACAACAGTCCTGCCAGAAATGCTTGCTAAATCAACAATAATTCCAGCCGTTGACATTAATGGAATCGCAGGAAGTTGCCAGCCCAAAAGGTGGTTAGCTGCCCCATCATCAACTGGTACGGGAAGATTTTGGGGTAACTCGTACAGATTTTCGTTTCTAAACATCAAAACTCCTCGTACAACCACCAATTAGCAATTACCAATTAGCAATTAAGTAAATCCGCCTCATTAAACTTAAGATCCGAATGACTCAAAAGCTTGCGGGAGCGACATTCTTCCTTCTTCCTTCTTCCTTCTTCCTTCTACTTATTTGTAATTCACAATGCGATCGAAACTCGCAGCTTCCAAACTAGCACCGCCAACCAAAGCGCCATCAATTTCTGGCTGAGCCATGATTTCATCAATATTGTCCGGTTTAACAGAGCCGCCGTACTGAATCGGCACGTCAGGATTGCTCAATTTAGAGCGAATCAAACCGATAACTCGGTTAGCTTCCTTAGTTTCGCAAGTATCGCCAGTTCCAATCGCCCAAATCGGCTCGTAAGCAACTACCAAATTCTGCTGGTCAACACCAACCAAATCTTTTTCTAACTGCGAAAAAATATGAGCTTCAGTTTCCCCAGCATCACGCTGCTGCTTGGTTTCCCCGACACAAAGAATCGGAATTAAACCGTATTTTTGAGCAGCTTTCAGCCGCAAATTCACAGTTTCGTCAGTTTCCCCAAAATATTGACGCCGCTCGCTGTGACCTACAATAACGTAGCGGACACCAAGTTCGGTCAGCATCGGCCCGGAAATTTCCCCAGTAAAAGCTCCCGACTCTTGCCAGTGAACATTCTGAGCGCCTAGCCGCACCCGGCTGCCGTGCAGATTTTTCGAGAGGACGGCCAAGGAAGTAAAGGGAACGCAAAGCACTACTTCCCGTTCCTCTGGGGTTTCCGTCAGGCAGGACATGAATCCTTGCAGAAATTCTAGGGATTCAGCCCTAGTTTTGTACATTTTCCAGTTTCCAGCAATAACTATTTTGCGCACGGGTGACTCAGTAGACTTCAGAACATTAAGAAACGCATTCTATAGTCTAAAGCTTTAGGGTGCACTTCGATCCCTTATTGACCGAACTCGATGCGAGCTTGCTCAACAAGGTCAGCAGTAACGACATCGGTTTCGGCTTCGCGGGCGAGGTGTTCGATGCGGGCGCGCGCCTGTCCCCGGACAAAATAGGGAATATTTTTGAGTTTTGCCTTGGCTTCAGGCGTCCATTTTAAATCGTCTGAGAATTCGGAATCTGGCATGGCGTATTTGGGCGGGAGACAACAAGCCTTGATTTGTCTGGCTTCGATCGAAAGTATTATTGCAATTAATTTTATCGCGAGCGGGGCGATCGTCACACAACCGCTGACGGGCTTGGTAGTGTCTCAAACGGGTGTCTTCTTTCTCCACATCGGTAACGTAAGTTTTGCTGAAAAGTGTATGGGTTGAGATTGATGATAAAATCTAGCGCGTACTTGAATCAAACAGCCTACATTTGTGGAAAAAATTCCAAACGAAGCTTTGGTAGTTCGTGGTGGCCGGAATCGCCCGGAAGATATTCAACGTGCCACAGGAACCCACCCTAGCGGTATCACGGGAATTTCTGTAGAATGTGCAGTAGGATTGTCTGTAGCAGAGTTAGCAGCAACAATCCCGCACGGACAAGTTGGTGTGACGACAGTAGGTGAGGTGCGATCGTCCGATGGAGATGTCATCCGCACTTCTGGTAGAAGTTCAAATCATGCAACTCTAACTGGATTAACAGCAGAGCAAGCAAGCCTTCTGCTGACACCGACAATTCCCAATCCAGCACAAACATCCTAATTAGAGTAAAGTTATGAGTTACCCGAGAATTTTTGCCGACTTTCATAATGCAGATGAACAAGGTCGCCTCCGTTTAAATTGTGTTGGGACGATCGAAGATTTGAGTCGCCAAAATATTAAGTTGCAAAACGATCGATTGCTCACCCTTTATAGCGAAGAATTAGAAGTAGATGGTACGGTGCAATATTCTGAAGAGGAAAGTCTTTGGGTGGCAGCAATCGATTGGCAGCAGATTAGAGAGGTAGAGGATATTATTCCCATCGATTCTAGCTTACCTGAGAGTGGTATAGTTGTCCAAATATAAGGTCAGCGACAATTGAAGTGTGGCAAGAATATTGGGTAAATCCTGCTAGATCTAAAACCCTTTGATATACTGCCTCAATACAGGTGGCAAACAGTACAAATTTCCAGTTTTTTCAATTAAACAGCGCCTGGATAAAGATTGCAGCGCGTTCAGCAAATCGGGCGATCGAACTGTCCCGTATTCTAATAATTTCGCCAGATTTACTGGTTCGCTTTCCCTACAAAACAAAGATAGAACTTGTTTTTCTATTTCCGATAAGCGACTAAACTGCTGCTGCAAAACATCTTTCAAATCTTCGGGCAACAATACTGTATCATTTAATAATAACTCCGAAGCGTTAATTCCCAACTCTTGAATCAAACTCGCCACGCTTTTTAAGTATAACGGATTGCCTTGGTAGCGGTGAATGAGTGCTTCGGCGCAGTCAATTTCTGCTAATCCTTTATCTCTGAGGATTTCTCGTGCTGCTGCGGTGTCTAAACCACTCAGTTGTAAAATACGAATAGGAATATTTTGGCTGTCGATCGAACTTATTTCTCTCGGTTGTTCCCAGCCGATCGACAGCAAGCAACTTTGATGGGATAAATTTTCTATCTGTTTGAATAGAGAGCGATATTCTTCATGTTCCGATCGATACTTTCCCGCCAATTCGCCGCTAATGAAAAGGTTGTGAATGTCATCTAAGATTATCAAACAGCGGTAATTTTGTAAATATTTAATTAGGGGTAAAGGTTTTTGCTTGGGTGCGGGCGGATCTGGGTTGTGCGATCGGGAGAAAAACTGTATTAGTGTATGTTGGAGTTCGTCTGGGGTGTAAGATGCGTTGAGATTGCACCAAATTACATACTCAAATTCTTCTTTAATTTGTCGGACGAGTTGCGATGCTAGTGCAGTTTTGCCGATACCGCTGATGCCGGTGAGGGCGATGAGGCGGCAGCGTTGTTGTAAAATCCAGTTTCTGAGGGTGTCAAGTTGGGGGGTGCGATCGAAGAAATTACCCAAATCCGGCATCTCGCTTAAATCTTGATGTGATATTTTAGTTTGTTTTGGGTTGGATGTTTGTTGATTGGGTGAGTTTGGGATATCTGGCGGGTGTCTAGGTTCTCTACAGATGTTAAAACTATCGCTAACGTTGTGTGCAAAGTTTAAAACATTAGAATTGTGCAATCTTTTCATGGCCGATCGAAAATTCGTTTTACTAACATCTTCCCCTAATTCATCTGAAAGTATCCGCCATAATTCCGAACCCGCATTCCTAACACTACTTTCAGAACAGTCAAATTCTTTGGCTATGTGCTTGTATGTCTCACGTTCTAGAGTGCCTTTGAGTACCGCTTCCTGTAAGTCGTCGAGGTGCTGACCAGTTTTCTCGAAGACTATCTTATCTGCGAGGTTTAACGCTTCTTTGAGGTTCATCGATTTAGGTAGACACGAGAATTTTATGTATTATAGCTCACATTTCCGGCTTTTTAGTACATTTTTGAACAAAAATAGATTTATAAGAATGAAAGTAGGGGAGAAATGTCGGCAAAATTGAACATTTTTTTATTAAAAAAATTCTGATTTCTAAGAGCCAGAAGAGAAGTATTCAATAGTTGTTTTAGAAATTAAACGCTTGCAGCTTTCTACCTTAAATAGAGAAAGCCCACGTTAATAGAGGTTAAAAATAACATGAGAAATAAGGATTTGGCTATCTTTTGCTGGAGTATTGTGATTGTTTATTTAATGGTTGCACTCACATTCATATGGTGGATATTTTCTTCTAAACCTTTAAATCAGGAAGCTGCTGTAGCTGCAATTTTCATGTTGAGTCCAGTTGGAATGTTGTTATTTGAGCCTATCAGAGAAAGATTGGAAGATTCGATAGATGACTTAATCACTAGCGCATGCATCGACAAATCAGTTTATAGGATTTTAATTTTTGGTCGTCATGGAAGTGGTAAAACTACTTTTATACAAACCGCTTTTACATTGTGTAAAGCAGATCCACGGATAATATCGACTAAATATTTTGAATATCGTCGTTTTCGAGCTCACCTACATAAAAAAGAGTTACAGTTGGATCAATATACTGACGTGGCAGTAGCGGATTACAAAGGGCAAGAACCGAGTCAGGTAATAATTGACAGTTCTAAAGACTTTTTTGGCCCTAAAGGCAATCGCGTACTTAATGCCATTATATTCATTGTAGATCTTGTTCCTAGAAAAAATGACGAACATGGCAACCCCCTTAATGATGAATCTCTACTTGAATGGCTTAAGAACGGAAATACGTTAAATAAAATCAAAGAAAGAGTTGAAGAACACAATCAATACATCAATCAAGCATCCTTACAATTACTCTTTAGAAGCTTATACAGCCAGAACTTGAAAAGTGTTATCTTTGTGATTAACAAAAAAGACTTAATTGAGAGATTGATTGATGATGGATATTTACCGACCAATTTTAGGGATTTCAGAGAGTATGCTAAACATCTTTTCGATCGGATGATTAAAAACATTAATGAGGCTTGCACTCAATTAGGGATAGAAGATTTCTCCAACAATGATTCTTGGGTTTTTACAGTCAGTGCAAAAAGTAAAGATGAGTCGTGCCCGTTAATCGTCCGTCTATTAAAAACAAGGAGTTAAATATGTCTGAAGAGAAACCGAAATATAGCGATTTTGAAGATGGCATAGATTATCGAGTCATCAAGTCTTATGGACGTGCAACTATAACGCCTATACGCAAATCATTAATTTATGCCTTAGCTTTTGTTATAGTCATATTTTTAATGACAAGATGTGACGGAGGACAATTTAGTGATTTAGAAACAAAGGTAACTAACTTAGAAACAAAAGTCACTGACTTAGAAACAAAGGCAACTAACTTAGAAACAAAAGTCACTGACTTAGAAACAAAAGTCACTGACTTAGAAACAAAGAAAAACAAGGAAGAATCTCAGAAAACCAAAGGAGAGTCTCAGAAAAATAACGCAGAATCTGGACCTGTGTTATGATTCTACAAAGAGCGATCGCCCATCACGAATCAGAAGCGATCACCCTTTCTTTTTTCTGAGGAGAGGTAGCTTAAAATCTAAGAGCGATCGCCTTCTAATTTTTCCAACAAGTGCGATCGCCCTTCTCATATTTTCCAACAAGAGCGCTCGCCCTGATGATTCTTTTGAAATAAGTGCGATCGCCTTACTAAAAGTATGGGCGATCTTCCTGGATTTTTTCAGAATATCGATCGCCCCAGCTAATTCACAGACAACAAACAAAATCAATGCAGCATTTTTCCCGAGCAAGTTATCCAAATCTTTAGGCTATTTTACTTGCCTTCTCCTTTTTTCGTTTGCGCCATATTTCCGCTGTTTTTTTAACAGCCTCTATTTCTTCAAAATCTACCTGCATCACAGCAGTTTTAAACTCCAATCCCAAAGCAAAGCTAATATCAAGAAGTTCCATATAACTAGCACCTTGATAATTTTTCTTCTCGTGTTCCTTGATGCGTTCTGGGTCAATATTCAAAATTTCTGCTAGCTCTTCCTCGGTCATTTTGGCTGCCATCCGAGCTTTAATTAAAGCATCTGACAGTTTATTGAAATTCTCAACTACAATTTCGATCGGCTCGTTCTTGTCACAATTAATCAATCTTTCATATTCTGCTATTTCTTCATGCAATTGATCTAAATGGCATTGTATTGCGCCTCTACCTGCATCCCATTTGAGAAAATCCTTTCTTTTTGCTTCTTCATCCTGCTCCATTGCTGCTATGGTTTTGTTAAACCTTTCTACCCATTCTTTACTGAATTCATATTGTGATTCATTTTTAATCATGGTTCCCACCTCATTAAATCTATCCCTATAATTCCTTTCTTATTTTTGTCTCTGTCAGTTTGAAAAAACTCAAAGGAATTATCGCCGTAATTACCTACAGGTTGGTCAGAGGGAAAAATCTCCCCTCTATACTTGGATTTTTGGGCATTTCGGTCATAATGATTGAACAATCGAGGAGCGTTAACTCTCAGATTATTCATGTCTACAGTTTCGCGATCGTAACAAGCGTCAAAATCCTTAGGCTTTTCTTCGCTGGTCACAAAACTACCATTAATATAAATAGTCCTACAACCTACTGCTTTTAACTGGGTCATTGCCAGTTTCAAGCCCTCTATCATGTTCTGTCTTTTGACAGTCGTACCAAATCTCTCGTTAAACTCCTCCCATTCACAAAAATGAACTCCTGGTGGTAGATTGCCGTTTTCATCGAATTCTGGAATCACACTCTCACACTCTGAATACAAATTAATTGTTGGTTTCTTACATATTATCAGATTTTTCCAACAAGAGCGATCGCCCTGATGATTCTTTTCAAATAAGAGCGATCGCCCATCACGCATCAAGGGCGATCGCCCTTCTTATTCTTTCCCATCGGATCGATCGCCCACACCAAAATAAAGGGCGATCGCACTCTTACCTAATTAACAGCCAACAAACCAGACATATTCAGCACTTTTTCCGACCAAATCTTTGTTTCTTGGGCCACCCTCATTCGTTGTTCCGCATCCTCCCAAATCCTTGTCCAACAATACTGCCAGCAAGCTAACTGAACTTGTAACTCAACTAACTCGGCCGCAATTTCTACCTCTGCATCTTTAGCCGTCCATTCAATAAATACCTTACTTTCTTGTAGCAAACCTTCCACCAGTTCGCCATTAGCTGAATGTTGACATCGAGACTTAATTCGTGCCAAATTTGAGGCTAAATTTCCCAAAAGAATCGGTAGTTCGTCTCGTAAATAGCGTTCCTTTAAAGCATTCCAATCTCTCATAATCCTCTAAATCATCCCTGAATCAGCTTTAGATTTAATATAACGCTTCAATATTATACAGGTTAGCTAGTTTGTCAACACTTAATTCTATAGCTCGCTCCGACGGGCGATCGCGCCCAAACCCCACAACTCTCGCAGGATTTGGCGCGATCGCCTACAATATAAAGTATAATTCATGCCCAAAAACACTCGCCATGCCCGTAATTTCAATGTTTTATGGTGTCATCATCAGGATGTACTACTTTGATAACCAGAAACATCAATGCCCCCACATCCACGTCAGCTATCAAGACGATGAAGCCGTATTTGCTATCCCTAATGGCGACATCCTTGAGGGGCAACTCCAAAGATCTAAACTCAAGCTGATTCAAGCCTGGATTGAAATCCACGGCTGACGAACTGATGGCGAATTGGCAACTCGCAGTCAATGGGCAACAAGTCTTCAAAATTAACCCCCTCCAATGATTCGGAGTAATTATATGTCTCCCAAAGTCATCAAGGTCAAACCCTTAGAAAACTATCGACTTCGCCTCACCTTTAGTAATAGCGAAATTCGTCTTTTTAATGTCACTCCCTATCTCGACAAAGGAATATTCACCGAACTTCAAAACATTGAATATTTTCAGCAAGTCAAACTTAGCTTTGGCAGCATTCAATGGCCCCACGAGCAAGATTTTAGTCCGGATACCCTCTATCTCACCAGTCAACCCGAAGAAAAAACAGTGGAATCGGTATCACCTTCTCCAGCTTTACAATAGTAATATTGTCTAAAATGAAAAAGCGATCGCCCTTTGTTGTTTCTGATGACCGATTGCCCTAGCAAAAAAGGGCGATCGCCCTTCTTATTCTTTTCAATCGAATAGTTGATTAACTTTGGGAGTCAATGGATCGGCAATGAACTGTTTAATACAAATTTTGTATCAATTACACATCGTAATAGAACAGTCATCTGTTGCGATCCTCCGCAATTAAAATTGTACTATCCATTAAGCCAAAGTCACTTGGATTAACTCTGAGACGACTGCGAATCCTTTTGAGGATTGCTGACATTGGTTGGCTCTCTTGTGCGGGTTCGATCGTTACCTTGTCAGGCTCAAAAGATATCTCTAATAGATAAATTACTGCTTCATTCAGAGTCAATTTTTTTTCAGAGGCCAGACCTTGAAGGCGACTGTACAATTCATCAGGCAGGTTTTCAATCTGAAGTGTAGCCATTGCAGTCTGAGAATTACTCGATTGATTGTGTTACCAGTTTAACTTAACTCTCCACAAAAAAGCAATACGCCGACGCTACGCTTGGCGATCGCCCTTCTTATTCTTTCCGATCGCAGCGATCGCCCCAACACGCATCAAGGGCGATCGCTTATAAATCGAGAACTCTAGCAGCTCCTATGAAAATCAATGCAATTACAGTATAATTGGTGAATATGACAAGCATAAAAAATGCACAAAAATCATGACTATCGAGCTACAGATTTTTCAAACTGTCGTCAAGATGCCAGAATCTCTCAAACAAGAGCTCTTGCATTATGCAAAATATTTACTTGAGAAATACGCCACAACTGACTCACCTCCAGAACAACTAGAACAGTCTCATGGTTATGGTAGCTGGGCAGGTCAGATCGTGATGTCTGATGATTTTGATGAGCCGCTAGAAGATTTGAAGGAATATATGTAACATGGAGTTCCTTTTAGATACTCATGCCTTTCTGTGGTACTTGCTTGGTGATTCTAATCTAAGTAGTACAGCAAAAGAAGCGATCGATACTAAAACAGATTTGTATTTGAGTATTGCTAGCCTGTGGGAAATATCCATTAAAATCAACGTGGGTAAGCTTCAACTTAATCGACAGTTTGAAGATTTGCCGCAGGAATTGGAATATATTAACGCTCAAATTCTACCAATTACATTTCAAGACACTGAGATTTACACAGGTCTTCCTCTACATCATCGAGATCCATTCGATCGCATTTTGGTAGCACAGGTGATGAATCATTCGCTGGTTTTGATTAGTCGCGATGAAGCTTTTGATGCTTACCCAATTCAGCGGTTGTGGTGATGAAGGAGGCCAAAATTTTATATGAGCGATCGCCCACCACACATAAAGATCGAGATCGCTTTCTTTTTTCTGATGAGGGATCGCCTAAAATGAAAGAGCGATCGCCCATCACCATCAAGATCGATCGCCCTTCTTATTCTTTCCGATCGCAGCGATCGCCCATCACGCATCAAGAGCGATCGCATTTCTCTTTTACGAATCAAGATTCCAACTGCTTAGGGAAAATAACGATAAAATTCCCGACGATGTAGAACACGCATCACTTCTATAACATCTTCATTAACCTCTATTCCGATACGGTAATCGCCGATGCGGATGCGATAGCGACCCGCGTAACCTCTCATGGCTTTAATGTCAGAAATCTCCTCCAAGGTGTTGATTGCTTCTAGTGTTGTAAAAGCCAGATCGTAGATGCGTTGGTATGATGTCGAACTCTTCAGTTGTTTCAAGTCTTTTAGAAAAGCCTGACGGTATTGAACTTCCAAGATAACTATTCCTCAAGATAAGCTAAGGCTTCCGAGCGATTTAGCAAAGGAGTATTAACAGCTTCATCCATTGCTTTGTTCATGCAATAATCTTCTACCGCACCCGCAAGTCGATCGACAGAAACTTCTTCATTAGGTAGTAGCAGTTGTCGCCATAGCTCAATAGGAATCACCACAGCGCTTACATCTCCGTCTTTGTTCGTAAGATATTCAATATTTAACGTTGTTTCCATGTCATACTCCAGAAACTTCCTGCAATTCTAGCTTACCTGAGAATGCTTTGGCAATATCTGGTTTAGGATAAAATATCAAGTAAACATTGGTAGCTGTCACTGAAGGAGCGATCGCCATTTGTTGTTTCTGATGACCGATCGCCCTTCTCATTTTTTCAAATAAGGGCGATCGCACTTTCTGTCAAGTCCTGACAACTTGCACTGTTTGCTCTACATCCAATCCGCCCTCACCTAAAATCTCAGCCGAAGAATTCCGAGCGATAAATTCATCTAACAATTCAAAAAATCGATCGAGTGCTTTACTTTCGTCCTCACAATAAAAAAGAATAATGTTAGCCCAAGATTGGCTAGTCTGCACGTTGAATCTTTTTCGTATCCACTCAGGAAACTCTCTAAAATCGCTATCTTGTTTAGTTGGCACATCTCCCAACTCATGTTTAGCAACGCTGTAACCCGATAAAAAAGCCTGAAGGCAAATAATTGAGTGTCTTCCCAAGTACATTGAAGGAGCTTTCTTAATTTTCTCAATCAGCATATATAAATCGTGCATTATTCACCTCAATTTTTTTTCAAAGCAATCTAAATTTACTGCTCAAAAGTCCTCTTCCTCGATCTTAAAACTTCCCATACCCAGTTCTAAAGTAGGAGATGTTAAATTTTGCAGCCATTCCTGCCGAGTTACGCCACTATAATCTATATTATCAAAAACAATTTCCTCTTCGTCAACTGTAATTGATATGCCGATGTGGAAGCCATTAGTTGCAATTTGCTGCCCTCGTCGCAGATCGTAAATTACTGACCAAGGTAGGTCTTGCCTGCCTAAATCGAGCTTAATCTGCTTACCATGCAGGCTTCTGACTTGCAAAAAATCTTTGATAGCCTGACTGCATTCAACACATTGAAAAACTCCATAAAGGCTGGCAATTTTAGCTATCTGTTGACGAATTTCTTCTAAACTACTGGGTTCTCTACTCAAGTGAAAATTTTACCTTCTACCTGTAGATAAAAGTATATCCTAAAATAATTTCTCTAGGGAAACACACCCTGATTATTTTTTCCAACAAGAGCGATCGCCCTTCTGATTCTTTTCTTGCCAAGGGCGATCGCCCTTCTGATTCTTTCCCATCGGCTCGATCGCCCCAACACGCATCAAGGGCGATCGCCATTCTCATTTTTTGAAATAAGAGCGAACCCCTCCAAAATCTAGTATTTAAGATGCTTTACTTGCCATCTTCATCCTTTTTTTGAGTCGTTTTGCCACAATTTTTTTGCCAATTTCTACTTCCCCAAAATCCACCTCTATCACAGCAGTTTTAAACTCCACACCCAAAGCTGCGCTAACTTCAAGAATTTCTACAAAACTAGCGCATTGATAATTCTTATCCTCACACTGCTTAATTCGCTCCGGGTCAATTCCTATAATTTCTGCTAATTCTTCCTGCGTGATTTTGGCGGCCATCCGAGCTTTTATTAAAGCAAATGGCAACTCAGTTAAATTTTCAACCGTAATTTCAATTGACTGACTTTTGTCACAATTCATCAATTTTTCATATTCGGCTATTTCTGCTTCTAACTTATCCAAATGACACTGCACAGAACCTCGCCCTGCATCCCATTTCAAAAAATCTTTTTTTTTCGCTTCTTCATCTCGCTCCCTAGCCTCAATAGATTTTTTAAACTTTTCCACCCATTGCTTACTGACTTCGTACTCTAATTCATCTTTAATCATGGTTCCCACCTCATTACATCTATAGCTATGATTCCTTTCTTCCTGTGTTTTCTATCCTTTTGAAAAAACTCAAAAGAATTATCGCCGTAATTGCCTACAGGTTGGTCTGACGGAAAAATCTCCCCTCTATACCTAGCTTTTTGGGCATTCCGATCGGAATAATTGAACAATCTAGGAGCATTAACTCTCAGATGATTCATGTCTACAGTTTCGCGATCGTAACAAGCATCAAAATCGTTAGGCTGTGATTCGCTGGTCACAAAGCTACCATTAATATAAATAGTCCTACAGCCTGCTTCTTTTAATTGAGTCATTGCCAGTAGCAATCCTTCAATCATCCGCTCTCTTTTATAATTTGTACCAAATCTATCGTTAAACTCCTCCCATTCGCAAAAATGAACTCCTGGTGGTAGATTGTCGTTTTCATCTAATTCTGGAATCACTCTCTCACACTCTTGACAGAAATTAATTGTTCGTTTCTTAATATTATCATATTTATCTCGTTCGCTCACGAGTATCCTGTGCCTTTCTAACGTTGTTTCTGATGACCGATCGCCCTAGCAAAAAAGGGCGATCGCCCTTCTTATTCTTTCAAATCGGATCGATCGCCCTTCTGATTCTTTCCCATCGGAGCGATCGCCAATCACCATCAAGATCGATCGCTCTTCTTATTCTTTCCGATCGCAGCGATCGCCCACACCAAAACAAAGGGCGAGATCCCTTTTTTATTGCGCGATCGTCTTTGTCGAACGCTCTTGACGATGATAGTGGAGATTGGGCAAAATACGATCTATGATAGATTTAAGCAATGATTCTCAAAAACCTATGGAATACAATGAAATCATCACTATTGAACCTGGAAAACGCAGTGGCAAGCCGTGTATTCGAGGAATGCGAATTACTGTGTACGATATCCTAGAGTATTTGGCTGGTGGTATGACAGAGGCAGAAGTTCTAGAAGATTTTTCGGAACTCACTTCCCAAGACATCAAAGCTTGCCTTGCCTTTGCTGCAGATCGTGAGAAAAAATTATTTGTGGCATCAATTTGAAACTACTACTGGACGAAAACCTGTCAGACGGAATTATTCACAGGATTATCGATTTGTATCCCGATTCCGCTCATGTCAAAACCTTGGCACTTACGAATACTGATGATTCAATTATTTGGGAATATGCTCATGCGAATAACTTCGCGATCGTTTCCAAGGATTCTGATTTTCATCAACGAAGTTTGCTCGCTCGGGCATCCACCAAAATTTATCTACCTTCGCATTGGTAACAGTCCAACTTCCAAGATTGTTCAGATATTGAGAGATAATTTTGACCTGATAATTCTCTTTTGGAATAGCGAAGTAGAAAGCATCTTGGTATTGGCGTAGTCCGTAAGCGTTGCCCGCCGTAGGCGTAAACCTGCTACAGGCATAAACATCTCCCATCCTACATATTCGCAACTTAAAATCGCAAATGGGTTCTACAAAAGGTTCGTACTGCGCGATCGCGATCGCCCATCACCCATCAAGATCGATCGCCATTCTTATTCTTTCAAATCGCAGCGATCGCCCTTCTTATTCTTTCCACTAAAAACGATAGCCCTACAAAACAAAGGGTGCTCGCCCTTCTTATTCTTGCCGCTCGATCGAGCGTTACTTTGTCAGACTCAAAAGAGATCTTCAATAAATGAATGACTGCTTCATTGAGAGTAAAATTTTTTCCGAGGCCAGACATTGAATGCGACTGTACAATTCATCAGGCAGGTTTTCAATATGAAGTGTAGCCATTGCAGTCTGAGAATTACTCGATCGATTATGCCACCAGTTTAACTTAACTCTCCACAAAAAGAGCAATACGCCGACGGTACGCTTGGCGAGATCCCTTTGAAATCTTGTTCTATTTCTATTATGCTCAAATTAAAAGCTAGCTGCTTTCCCTAATTAAAAAAGCCCCTGCCGTTAAGCAGGAGCTTTTTTTAATTATCGATCGAACAATCAGAATAAATTCGATCGATTAGTCAAGATCTGGCATAGAAAGTACCGCTTCATTTTCGCGATCGATACCCTTCTCAAAGCCAGCAACAGCCGCGCGAGCGCGACCTGCGTGCCACAAGTGACCGACCAAGAAGAAGAATCCCATCACAAAGTGGAAACAGGACAGCCAAGAACGAGGAGAAGTGAAGTTAAACGAGTTAACTTCAGTCGCCACACCACCCACAGAGTTCAAAGAACCCAAAGGAGCGTGAGTCATGTATTCAGCAGCGCGGCGAGCTTGCCAAGGCTGAATATCGTTCTTGATTTTGTTCAAGTCCAAACCGTTAGTACCGCGTAAGGGTTCCAACCAAGGGCCTTGGAAATCCCAGAAACGCATCGTTTCACCGCCGAAAATGATTTCGCCAGTCGGAGAGCGCATCAGGTATTTACCCAGACCGGTAGGGCCTTGTGCAGAACCGACGTTAGCACCCAAGCGTTGGTCGCGGATCAAGAAGGTCAAAGCTTGCGCTTGAGAAGCTTCCGGGCCGGTCGGGCCGTAAAATTCGCTAGGGTAAGCAGTGTTGTTGAACCAGACAAAACAGCAGGCGATAAAGCCCATTAGGGACAAAGCGCCCAAGCTGTAAGACAGGTAAGCTTCGCCAGACCAGATTAAGGCGCGGCGAGCCCAGCCAAAAGGCTTGGTCAAAATGTGCCAAACACCGCCAGCGATACAAATCAGGCCCAGCCAGATGTGACCGCCGATGATGTCTTCCATGTTGTTGACGCTGACAATCCAGCCTTCGCCACCAAAAGGAGAGCGAGCCAAGTAGCCAAAGATCACAGCCGGATTCAGAGTGGGGTTGGTGATAATACGCACGTCGCCGCCGCCCGGAGCCCAAGTGTCATAGACACCGCCGAAGAACATGGCTTTAGCAACCAGCAGCAAGCAGCCGCCACCCAACAAAATCAGGTGATAGCCGATGATGTTGGTCATCTGGTTCTTGTCTTTCCAGTCGTACCCGAAGAAAGAAGAGTATTCTTCGAGAACTTCTGGGCCGCGAACGGCGTGATAAATGCCGCCCAAACCGAGAACAGCAGATGAAATCAAGTGCAGAACGCCAACGACGAAGAAGGGGAAAATATCCGTGACTTCACCGCCGGGGCCGACGCCCCAACCCAAAGTAGCGATGTGGGGCATCAAGATTAAGCCCTGTTCGTACATGGGCTTTTCTGGGATAAAGTGAGCGACTTCAAACAAAGTCATTGCTCCAGCCCAGAAAACGATCAAGCCGGCGTGAGCGACGTGTGCGCCCAGCAGTTTGCCAGAGAGATTGATTAAACGAGCGTTGCCAGACCACCAAGCGAACCCGGAGGACTCTTGGTCGCGACCGCTTACATAAGAATTAGAGAGCGTTACCACGCGGTATAACCTCCATCAATTGGGATTTTTGATTGGGAATTTCAGGTTTTTTGTTCCCAGGGCAGGGACGAGTGCGCCGCCACTACACCAGGGTGTGAGATCGGGATGGGGAATTCTTTTGACACTCAGTTAAATCCAAATCTCGATCTCTCGATCTATTTAAAGTGCGTTACCACGAGGCAGAACTTCTTCAGGGAAGATAAAGTTTTCGTGAGGTTGGTCAGTAGGAGCCATCCAAGCACGAATACCTTCATTGAGCAGAATATTCTTAGTGTAGAACGTTTCAAACTCAGGAT
>JAAUPI010000054.1 GCA_012035135.1 Microcoleus sp. CSU_2_2 | reverse complement strand
GTTAGAATCATAACTATTATTCTAGATCATCCTCAAGTAGAATTGAGTAAGTTTATTGCCAATCTCAAAACGGTTTCTAGTCGCCTAATCCGCTTGCGAGTTCGGTGACTATCTCAACCAAGTCTACATAACGGGAGACCCCTGCCGACATTGAGTTGGCGACCATCTGCCGAATTTACTAGGTATTTAAACTCTGTCTTGAATTTGCTGTAGTCAGGATCACATCTAATATCATATCCGGTCAATTAACCTTAATTAAGGATTGAGTGGAGGAGAAGGTCCGATGGGGAGAGAGGGGAATACCAGCTTGCTGGGGGCCATTTTCCTGAGGTTTCCTGAGTTTTTCTGAGGTATTGCGACACCAGCTCCATAATTGAAGAAGAGCTGCGATCCAAAAACTGGTAAATTTATGAGTTTTTCTGGTTGCGATCGGCTATACAATAAATCACAATAAAGACACTTAGCAAAAATTTAGCTCAGCCATATCGGGAACTTAAAATTTGAGACTTCAAATTTAATCTTGCCACAAGTTCAGCAGCTTCAGCAAAAAAAATCAAAATCTCAAAAGACCAGTTTCAACTTTAAAATAGTTTCACAGCGTCATCTTATCAGGGGAAATGTATATGCTTAATCTCACAAAAGTCCTCATCGATTCTTGTATTGAAAGCTTAAAAGCTGGATACCGCGACACTTACGGCAACCTGAAATCTGACAGCGCCGCACTCATCGAACAGGTTGTCAACCTGGCTTTAGAAAACATTGCCAACAGCGACGCTCTTTATCATAACGTCGAACATACAGTTCTCGTTACCTTAGTCGGACAAGAAATATTGCGGGGGAAATACATCCGCGAAGGCAATATCTCTAGCGACGAATGGTTGTGCGCGATCGTTTCTTGGCTGTGCCACGATATCGGTTACGTTAAAGGAATCTGCTCCCAAGACCAACACGGCCAAAGATTGTATGCCACCGGCATCGACAGCCAGCCAATTCATCTAGAATTGGGTAAAACTGATGCAAGTTTAACACCCCATCACGTCGATCGAGGAAAAATGTTCGTACAAGAACATTTTGCCGATCGCGATTTGATTGATGCGGAGGCAGTTCAGCGAAATATTGAATTAACTCGCTTCCCCGTACCGAACGATGAAGAACACTCTTGTACTGGCAACTATCCCGGCTTAGTGCGCGCAGCAGATTTAATCGGTCAACTCAGTGATCCCCGCTACTTGCAAAAAATGCCGGCGCTGTTTTATGAATTTGAAGAAATCGGTACTAATAAAACTCTCGGCTACAGCCATCCGGCCGACTTGCGCGCAGGCTATCCCAAGTTTTTTTGGAATGTTGTCTATCACTACATCCAAGATGGATTGCAGTTTTTGGAAATGACAGAATTTGGCAAAGAAATTATTGTCAATCTTTACGGGAATGTGTTAGTAGTAGAGCAAGAAATTGCTTCTAAAAATGTCAATTTAGAGTTAGATTTAAGCCCCAAGTTAGTTGCTGATTCTAATCGGTTTAAATTCCCAAGTTGGGATCGGTTTACAGCTTTGCAGGACTGCTTTATGGGCAACATTCACAAAGAAAACATCAAGGGCTTTTTTGAATTATTCAGAACTAAGCCTCAACTCAATCAACCTGGCATTAAAGGATTTCAGATTACTCAGCGGTGGTTTTAACAATTGATACCAAATCCGGCTGATTCATCCCCGTTATAAATTGTAGGGTGCGTCGCTCGTTTAATCTCGGTTTAAGCGCGAGAATTATTCGTGGCGACGCACCCTACGCTCCTGCTCATTATAAAGGGGGTAACAAACCCGGATTTGGTATGACAGTTGTCAGTTGACATTACCAATTACCAATTACCCATTACCCGGTAGCCAAATATACATTTTCCCCCAACTATCCGAAAGAGCTTAATATCTGTGCTTAAGCCTGATTAACGATCTTCATTCTGCTGCCGCAAATACCGCCAAACTTCCCGATCGCATACGTGCCAAAAATACAGTGCTAAATTCAGAACAGCTAATAACTTAGTGCCATCTTCTAACATCGCGTGCAGCCCTTGGCTTTGCACAGAAAATAAATCCTCAAATCGGGAAATTGCCAACAAGAAAACTGCTGCAATTAACGGCAGATAAGCAGTAGTTCTGATGAAGCGCCAAAAATTAAATACGTAAAGGAAAATACCACTTGCATAACACAAATAAATTAATTTCTTAGATACTCCTAAACTAGAAAGAATCAAAGTCATCCGAAACCTGTCATCTAGGAAAAATACTCCCAACAATAAAGCACTAAAAAATAAGAATATCTGCGATCGACTGCGGGATTTTTGTTGGCGAAGCACTCCGAAAGTAAATGCACAAATTGTGACTGCAACGCATAACAAGACTTCGGAAACTCCTGTTAAAAGGCCTTCGTAAGGAAACCAAAAATTAAAAGGATCGCTAAACAGTCGTTCAAGTCCATCTCCCTGGTTTTTGAGTTTGGCGTATATGCTCAGTCCGCCCAACATCACTACAGTCAGAATGTTGAAAACAGCCAAAAAAGGTACATGAGAAAGGTTTTTTTTGATAAAAATTAAAGAACTTGAAAAATTGGGAATTTTATCAAGTAAAGGCAGGTGCTTCATAGAAAAGTCTCCAAGTAATATCGTGTCCGGTCAATTAACCTTAATTAAGGATTGAGTGGGGGAGTGGGGGAGAGGGGGAGAAATTAACGATCGAACTCGAAAAGGGGGTGAGTAACCCGGATTTAGTATTACTGATTAAGTGGCAGCCAAACCACGAATGTAGTACCGCGATCGGTTGGATATAAATGAGGCTGCATGGAGGGCAGCCATTCAGGATTAATAGGGGAAAATACTTCTATTTTTCCTTGCATTTGGCGGACTAAATCGCGGGCGATCGCTAAACCTAATCCAGTTCCGGGAATCTCTGTCTGCGCTTTTTCTCCCCGATAGTGTCGCTCAAATAGATGCTCTAAATCCTGCGGGGGAATGCCGGTACCGGTGTCGCTGACGGCAACTGCGATGGCAGGTACTTGACCGTATGCAATCCGATCGGCATCCGCTGCCCCATACTCTACTTTAATATAAATTTGGCAGTCGGCGGGGGTGTATTTTAAAGCATTGTCAATTAAATTGCTCAAAACTTCTCGCAAATCTCGATCGTTCGCCGAGACTAGTGGCAAATCCGCAGGAATATCCGCTAGCAATTTCAGGTTTCTTTCACTGGCAATCGCCTCGGCTGAAATTAACAGCGGTGTTAAAACTTCTGCAACCGAACAAGATTGCTCAATATTGGTCGCAGGTGACAGCGATAGAGGAGAATGGCGAATTGATTCAACATTGGAAACTGCTATTTCTGAAGTGTTAGATGGCAGTCTCAAATTTGCTTCGCCAGTGTCAACGGTTCGATCGAACTGTAGTAGCAACTCTTGCAAGCGATCGCTCTCTCGGACAATACTAGAAGCCACATCGCGGTTTCTGTCTTCTGGCACCAACCGCCTCACCAACAGTTTGCCAAAAGTTCGCAACGCGGTCAGCGGACTTTTGAACTGGTGCAGCAAATTGTGCATCGTGTCGTAAACCTGAGTTTGGAGTTGCTGCTGTTGGCCCAATTCCTGGTGCATCCACTGCGATCGCTGATCTAAAATGCAAGCCAGGGCCAAAGTGCGAGCAATTTGTTTCATCTGCGCCTCCTCTCGATCGCTCCAAGACCTGTCTTGCCGTCCGCTGACCAGCAGCCCCATTACTGCTCCCTCGTGAATCATCGGTGTCACCATTTGCATCCGCTGCTGCCACACATTCTCCGGCCCTTGGCACTGCTGGGAATTGCTTTCAAAACCCGGAAGCGACTCCGGTGCTATCGCCTCCACCGTCGGTTTTTCTCGATTCGCAGTCTGCGACGCCAGCCGCCGCGGCACCGTCTTCACTGCTGAGCTTTCGGGAGATTGCAGCCTCAACCCCTGATGTTCTTCCCATTCCACAGAGGTTTCTGGATAAACCGCGATCGGTACCAACTTTGCCTCGCTGCCTTCTACCAGTTCTTCAGTCAGGTATACTGCGCTGAATGTCGCTCCCAAACTGACTGCGATCGCCACCTGCGATCGGCAAAGCTTGACAAATTCTGAACTGGCTGGCATTAACATGAGCCCCGCATTAAGATATTTAACGGAATTATAAGTAAATTACAAATGGTCAGTCGTCGATTACGGGTAAGAAGTTTGAAAATTCAAAGTTTTTCAATGTTACAAACCGCTTGCTCGCTCGGTCATGGGGCCAAATTTTAGCTTCTGCCCACCGCCCAATTTCCACTGCCACTACCTTCTGTTGTCAATATGTACCAATGTTAAGATTGTGTCGATATATTAAAACACGTTGAAGTTTTGAGCTAAAACAGATATACTGGCCTCGGATTTGGTAGCTATCATTACAACCTGTCTGCTCACAGAGGAGGTAAAGAAATTGGCCAGGAGACGCAAACGCAAAAGTCGCCGCCGACAAGAAGGACGCAGAATTTTAGAGTGTGTGCCTCAATATAGCATCGAGAGTGGCGAAGATAAACCCGTAACAGCAGCTCGCAAGTTTATCCATGCCGAAGGCATTGCTCCCCCAGCTTTGCTATTGGTCAAGCGCAACGAGCATACCACCGATCGATACTTCTGGGCTGAAAAAGGTTTATTTGGAGCCCAATACGTAGAAGAGAACCATTTCTTATTTCCCAGCTTAAAGGTGATGTTGGAATCGGCCGCAGACAAAATTCCTGCGGTGTCAGCCAGTCGAGCTTAGCTCAAAACGCTGAGTTCAAAACATTGAAAGCAATGTTTCTGTAACTTTTCTAGAACTTTTCTAGCAAAAGCGCGGAAGTGTTCATTGTCTCGAGGGTGCCACTGAAATTAAGAGCGAAAAGTGCTTAGAAAAAAAGCGTGTAAGGAGCGATCGCAGCAAGAGCGATCGTCGATTGGGCGATCGCCACAGTTGGTACTCTCAGGATGATGACTTTTTTTGACTGTTTGTTTGACTATTTGCTCGATCGAACAAATAGCCAACTTAGAGCATCAAAAATCGATCGATTTGTACGATCGAAGTCTCAACTTTTATCAGAGTTCACCCGATCGGTTTCAAATCCAAAGCCTTTTGCATGGCGGCTAGTTCATCGCGATGAGCTCTAACTGTAATTAAGCTCCTAGTTTGGCTTCCCAACTCAGCCACTGATTCTAGTTTGAGGGAAACTTGCTCGGAGCGTCCAGCTTTTTTCCAGTAAAATATCCCCGCCAGCGGTGACAGCAGTACCAAAGTCAGGAAAATTTGACCCTGTTGGGGCACTAGCATGGCCAAAACCAATCCCAGGCACAGAGTTCCCCCAGCACTCAGCAGAGTTAAAAAGATCGCTAAAAACCAACTCGGTCGCACAAAGCCTTCAAAAGTGACTTTATAGTTAGGAGCATCGATGGCTGCAACTCGGTAAGCTCTTTGGGAAAAATACTGTTGTAGCTGGGTCAAAAGTGACTCTTGCGGACTCTCGGAAGAGAGTTTAACTTGTTCGGTGCGGTCTTTGACCGAGGCTTTGATGAAGAAAAACAAGCCTACAGCCAACAGCAGCGTCAGCACAAATGTTGATGGAAGAACAGCAGTATTCATCGGGTAAAAATTTGTCTAGTTGGAATTATCTACTCTTAACTTTACATAATTTTACATACAAGGAAAGTTACGAGGACTTACGCAGACACTTTTTGACCCAAATTCGCAGAAAGCATTGTAGCAAGGCGTTTATCCCCCCATCACCAAATTCCCATATCCCCCATCGCCCTAATTTTAGAGTGAAAATGCGTAAGTCCTACCGGTTTAGCAACTCTACTCGCTGCACGTAAGAGCAAAGCGAAGGCAAAAGGGCAAATCGCTTTGCAAGTAGCGCCAGCATCTAAAGGGTGTAGGCATTTGATTCAAGCACTAACCCGTGTGACCAGTTTCTAAGTCGCGGTGCAGGCGCCCAGAAACGCCATTTCCTTGACCGATATACTCGTGCCAGAGACGAGCGAGGTCTTGAGATTGATGTCGCCACTCAGCGAGAATTTGATACATTCGACGAGGGCGGCCGCGTCCTTCTACTTTTTTCCAGTAACCAGTGATTACCGCCTCATCTTCGAGGAATTTGAGAGCGCTGTAAAGCACGGTGTCAGAAAGTCGGTAGATGGGGAATTCCCTCTCTAGTTGCCCGATCAGCTCTGTTCCGTAGGAATCTCCACGCAATAAGACGGAGAGAATGTAGCACACTGCTAGTTCCTTGTTTAGATAAACAGGAGGTGGGTCTTGAAAGAATTGATAGATATGTTCAAACTTCATTGTCTTTTCCGCTGGAAACTCTCGTGATACCGTCAGGTTAACGGGAGAGGAAAGCGGGGCGGGGTATGCCGCTTCCTAAGGATTGAGTAGGAAATCAGGAAAACAGAGGTGCAGTATTGCCCTATTCCTGTGAGAACAGGAAACGCCGTTCCTGCACGGGAGGCGATGTTCGTCTGCGCCTTGGTTGAAGGTCGCTGACGTAACTAGCTTACTAACTTCTTCTTCCAATCTATCGCGCCGACTACTGGCAAGTCAGTCATCGCGATCGAGTTGGTCGTTACTTCGGGAGTTGCTGTCATAACTCAAAACTCAAAATTCGTAACTTCCGTTTCCCCCGGATTTGGCTTGTATGCCTTGTTCCTGCTTCAGTTGGTCTTTAAACCGGGCTCAGACCTAACATAGCGCGCAGTGTAAAAGTTAGAAAAACGAAGGTCGCGACGATCGAACTAACAAGGGCAATTGCCGTGACAGGTCGATCGAGCAGGGGTCTGAGTCGCTCGAACAGGAAAAAGAATATCCCGAGAGTAACAGTAATGAAAAAGCGGGGGAAACGAGAAATGTTATTAAGAAACTCTTGCATTGGTTTGGTGGGGGTACAGTGTCACAGCTTCATTTTTACTCGTAACACTTGTGAGCGAGTTAGACAAGTTTGGCACAGCCGGAGGGAAATTAGCCGATCGGGCGATCGGGCTGTTCTACCAACGATGCTGACACATAATAATTCTAGCGACAAATTTTAGTCGATCGCTGTCGATCGCAACCCACAACCCCCCACTTAGAACTACCACTCTGCCATAACCGACGATTTATCTGCCTAGTCGCTTATTGAGTTCTAGTTGTGATAAATATTATAGGGCCGTTATTTCTAGATAAATGTCTGCTGCTGCACCTTTTCGAGTCTTACCGCGTCCCTTTCTGAAATGGGCTGGAGGTAAAAGTAGGTTGATCGAGCAATATCAACCTTATTTTCCTCAAACATTTACAACTTACTACGAACCTTTTTTGGGTGGCGGAGCTGTGTTTTTCTACTTAACACAGCAGCACCCTTCTTTGCAAGCTATTTTAACAGATATTAATCCTGAGTTGATTAATACTTATTGCTGCGTTAGAGATCGAGTTGAGGAGTTGATTCTACTTTTGGAGGAGCATCAGTTAGAACACAGCAAGCACGAGCAAAATTATTATTACTGGGTGCGATCGCACTCGTACAAAACAGATATAGAAAAAGCAGCGCGCCTGATTTACCTCAATAAAACTTGTTACAACGGTCTCTATAGAGAAAATTCCAAAGGCGAATTTAATGTTCCTATAGGTAGATACAAAACTCCTAAAATTTGTCAGCCAGATTTGTTGCGATCGGTCTCATTGGTGCTTAAACCAGCTCAAATTAAAGTGAGGAAATTCGATCGAGTTTTAGATTTTGCTAACAGCAGCGAAGATTTTGTTTATTTCGACCCGCCTTATTATCCAATCAGTTCTACTAGCAATTTCACCGCTTACAGCCGCGAGAATTTTAAAGAATCCGAACAAATTCAACTTAGAGATGTGTTTGCAGAACTTATAGAACGGCAAGTTAAAGTTATACAGTCTAATTCTCACTGTGCTTTTATCGAGAACCTATACAGCGACGAGCGAGCTTTTCAAGTCGATCGACTTCCCAAACTTCGCCAAATATCCGCATCTAGGGGAATCAATTCCAATAGCTGCAAGCGGGGCAAGATCAGCGAATTTTTAATAACTTCTGTTTAAAGATGTTTGTTAGCCCAGGTAATAAAGGCTTCGAGCTTGTAAACTCCTAACAGATTTTGATTATCTCCAATTTGTTTTTTGAACCAGTCGATCGAGCCTTGCCTCATGCCCTCACCACCAACGATCACAATGGTTGGTACGCGATAGCAATTTTTAATATTTAAATTGAGGTAAGGATACTTCTCGTCAACTGACCCTTTGTCTTCTTGCCACTTGCACTCAACTATCAAACCCTGAGAAATTGAGCCCAAACCAACAATATAAAAATCTACATTGATTTCAGTTTCATAAATGCTAGACCCGATATATACCTGTTTGGCATATCGCTTGGGAATTTCAGTAGAAAGTAACAGCCAATCTCGCTTTCGCTTTTTCGGCAACTGGGGACAAATTTCGAGATAACCGTGAGCTTGTAATGTACCTGCTACAGTTGTTTCTAAAACAAAACCAGTTTGATTGGCTCTACAACCTCTATTCATATTGTTTGCTCCTGAATACTAAAAGAGGAGAAACTATTAGCTCCTTTTTTAATTGGTATTTTTGAATTAAGCCGATCGCACTTTAATTACTCCCCGGTCAAAAACTCGATTATCAGTATCGATCGCACTTACAAACATCTGGTCTTCATAAACATCAAACGTCGCAAAACTCAAGCGACTAACAGAATACTCAGTCCATTCAGAACGCCCCACCGGACGAGTACCACCGCCAGCACCGCAAATTAAATAAGTCGTGCCATTAATCGATCGAGTCCGTTCGTAACTGTGTTCGTGTCCGTTGATATAAAGCTGCACGCCATACTTTTGAAATAAAGGCGTCAAAGTCTTAATAAAAGGTTGATTTAATCCGTATACGCCAGAGGAATAAATCTGGTGGTGACCGAACACAACTTTCCAAGGTGCTGTGCTCTGACTCAACTCTTTTTCCAGCCAAACAAGTTGATTTTTCCAATCAGCATTGTTATTAGTATCTAAAGCAAAAAACTGTAGGTTATCGCGCCTAAAAGTGTAGTAGCGACCTTGCATATTAAAACCCGGATATTTAACTTGTGGATCGCCGTTAGCTGTACGAATATCGTGATTTCCCAGACAAGCATAAAATTTTACGTTTTGCTGCAATAAGGGCTGATAAGGTCGCTCAAAAACAGCATTAATTTTCTCGATTTCGCCGTTATTGTAGATATTGTCGCCGGCGAGAATAGCCAAATTAAAAGGGTTTTGCCCGTGATATTGCGTCATCGCCTCAGCCACAGCATACTGCCCTTCGGCACCGGTACCCGTGTCTGCGATCGAAATAAAGCGTAAAATAGGTGGTGTGGTGGGTAAAGGGACGATCGCCCTTGCTCCTTCAATGTCAGAAGCCACAGCAACATTGGCATCTGTACCCCAGGAAGTCCGAAGCCGAAGCATTTTCCACACTCCGGCTAAACCGAAGGTGCTGAGACTGCCTAAATCAGAAAGTGACGACGTTTGATGCTCATATTGATTGGGTGAGAACTAATAAAATGATAAATTAAGGCTGAGACAGCTCAACTAAATTTATCGCATTTAAGTATATTTGCAAGGCCCTAAGGCAAAGAAAATGTCAGAAGAACAAACAAACCAACCAACTCCAGAACCTTCTCAATCTCTAACACCGGAGATTGACTCGGCCCCAAAATCTGCAACTCCTGAAAGTGTTGCAGCAAAAATTAACGCCGTTCCTACACCAAAAGTTGCTGTAAAATCCGATAGTAAGTCTGTATCAACAAAGACTCAGGGGAGTTTTTTAGAGAAAGTCGGTTTACTTTGGCAAAGTATTGTGAAGCTAGTTCGATCGATCCTGCCGAAATCTCTAAGCGAGCAACTGCCAGATCCAATTTTGAACGCAGCAATAGCCATAATTCCGATCGTGATCATCGCTTTAGTTTTGAATATTTTTTCGGGAAAACCAGAGGCTAAAATAGCAACTGCACCTGTCCCAAAATCGATCGAGTCGCCGCAAACTTTTTCCGATTTTGTGGCACCGGAAACGCCACAGCAGCCAAAGCCGATCGCCAAATTGCCAGATGCGATCGTACCGGAAAAACCCAAATCTAAATTCAAAAGCAAGTTGCCCGATTTAGTCGCACCAACAGCACCAAAACCTGTAGAAATTGCCTCGCCACCACCACTGACACCGGAACAATCTTTGATTGCTGCGATTCAAAATCAAGTTGCTGAAATTACAAATCGACTTGGTGGCGGTTTAGTTAAATCAGTTCAAGCTAATTTTGCCAGCAGTATTTTGACAGTGAAAGTAGCTGAAGATTGGTATAGACTCAGCGAAGAGGAGCAAAATCAGCTAGCAACTAAAATGTGGAAGGAGGCTAATTCACTCGATTTTAGCAAGTTAGAAATTGCTAATTTGGAAGGGAAGTTAATAGCTAGAAGTCCGGTTGTTGGTTCGGAAATGATAATTTTAGAGAGTTCAAAATCCCTTTGATACTCGGCGGTTTCAAGAGATCTGCTGCTATACAAATAAAGTCCGCCTGCGCGGACTAAGAAAAGAGGCAGAGCCTCAAGCTATGCGTTACTAGGCAGAGCCTAGTAACGAGAAACAGTGCGCACCCAGCCCTGTCAAGCTGGTGAAGAAGACCCTTAAACCGTTGAAATTTCGTAGCGGGCGATCGTTAAATCTCTGTTTTTTCATCAGTAATTACCGTAGGGGCGAAGCATTCCGGCAGTAAATATTGGATGATCTCCAATAAGTTATATGCCGGAATGCTTCGCCCTCTGGGCAAAAGTGCACACCTTGACAGGGCTGGCACTGCGACCCTACATGATACAATATGAACGGTCAACAGTTAACAATTAACTTAGGACTAGAAAGGCTTATTAGTAGGTTTAAAACCTTGCTTTTGAAAATAAGTTCGGAATACTTCGTGAGCAATTGGTGCGGCCGAAACAGAACCATATCCGCCACCTTCAACTATGACTGCGATCGCAACTTCCGGTTTGTCAGCAGGAGCAAAACCCACATACATAGAATTGTCAGGATGACCGGGCATTTCCACTGTTCCCGTTTTGCCACCACTCAATGGAATAGTACCATCATTCATCCGTTTCCCAGTACCTTTTAGCACCACGTCGATCAATCCCTGGCGAACTACCTTCAAAGTCTCCGGCTTAATACCAGTTTTGATTTTTTGAGTGATTGGAGTATTGGTTTGAGAAGCCAACAAATGCGGCTGAACTCGCGAACCACCATTGGCAACAGTTGACACCATGACAGCCAATTCTAGGGGAGTACAAAGTACCAAACCCTGACCGATCGCCATTGTTACTGTATCGCCCACATACCAATCTTCACCATACATTTTCCTTTTTTCGGCTGGGACCGGAACTTGACCGTGATTGGCTGCATCTAACCCCAAAAGTTCTAAGTTAATCGTACCGCCAATGCCCATTTTCTTAGCCCATTTCGCTATTTGTTCGGGGCCGGCTGCCATACCTACTTGATAGAAAAACGTATTGCTGCTGTAGGCTAAAGCATCGCGGAAACCGATAACGCCGTAACCGGCGCCGTGTTCGTTAAAGGAAATTCCGCCGATGTTAATTGAAGCAGAACTTACCAAAGTCGAACTAGGAGAAAATTTGCCCGATTCCATCCCCGCGACAGAAGTTACAATTTTAAAAGTGCTACCGACTGGATAACCTTGAACTGCTCGATTTAAAAAAGGTTTTTCTGGCCCTTGTAGCCGATCCCATTCTTTTTGAGTTACCTTGCGGGTAAAAATATTTGGGTCAAATGTCGGCCAACTAGCCATTGTTAAAACAGCACCGGTTTTGACATCGATCGCCACAACTGCACCCAGGCGATCGCCCAAAGCTTTTTCCGCAGTTTTTTGCATATCTAAATCTAAAGTTAGCTGTACCGGCTTGCCGGGAATAGGAGGTTTTACACCTAAATCTTGAATTTCCTCGCCCTTAGCATTCACCTCAATCAAACGGTTTCCCCAAACACCTTCTAAAGTGGAATTAGCTAATTTTTCAACTCCCATTTGACCGACGATCATTCCCATCGGATATTGAGGATTAGCTTTTAATTCGTCTAAAGTAGCTTCGCCAACGTATCCCAAAAGATGGGCAGCCAATTGCTGATTAGGATTGTCGCGGCTCGATTCTACGCGAATTTCTACCCCCTGCAAACTACTAGATTTCTCTCCCAAAGCGACGAAAGTACCAACATCGATATCCTTGCTAATTCGCACTGGTATGGCAGATTTGTAGCCTGCTTTGTCGATTTTTTTGATCAGTTCTGCGGTCGGTATTTTCACGATGGGGCTGAGTATATTTGCTGTTTCTTGCCACTGCTGAGGCGATCGCTCTTTTGGCCACAAATATACCGATCTAGATACGCGGTTAGCCGCAAAAATTTTGCCGTTGCGGTCTAAAATTTGACCACGGTTCGCTACTACTGAAACTGGGCGAATCCGGTTGTTTTCGGCGCGTTGTCGGTTATAAGCTCCCTGTATCAGTTGCAGTTCGGCTAGACGAAATATTGGGAGTGTCACTAAGGTAGTGACTATTAGCATAAAAACCATGACTTGGAACGATCGGCTGCGGCGTTGTGCAGCATTGTCCAGACCATTTTTGTTGAAGCGGACTTGAGAGTTAACAGAAAAATCGCCAGCCATAGTATTAAATCTGTTCTTTTTATTCAACTAACAGGTTGAAGCGGTTCCCATCCGGAAAAATTTGCCAAGGATGCAGTGACATCCGTACTTCTAACTCTTTAGTAAGAGGTATATATTCTGCCGATCGATAGAGTAATCCGTAGTTTTTTTTGATTAACATAGATTCAGAATAAACTAGCTCTCTGCATATAATATTACCCACAGTCAGGACACGGCAGTGCCGTTTCCCTACAATTAATCGCGGTAGGGAAACGCCATTGCCGTGTCCAGATTTGCCTATCATTCCCACAAATAACAACTAACAACTAATAACTAACCAATTCCCAATTTATATGCTATAATCTTGCTGTCAATGCCAGTAATATCTGTGCCGACCACAACCGCCGTCGCTCCTAAATCTAATGCTTTCTTTGCCATTTCCGGCCCGGCAATGCCACCTTCGCAGATAACTGGAACCTTCAGTTTTTCTAACATTTGGGCAAGCAATTCAAATCCGGGCGGAGATAACTTTTCTGTTTCGGCTGTGTAGCCAAAAAGAGTAGTTGCTACTGTATCTGCACCAGCTTCTGCCGCCGCGATCGCCGCTTCTATTGTATCTATATCTGCCATGACTAATTTACCCAATTCGCTGTGAATTCGGGCAATTAAGGTATGTAAATCTTCTCCCGCCGGACGGTTTCTGAGAGTAGCATCAACGGCTATAATATCGGCTCCAGCAAGTGCGATCGCCCGCGCGTCTTCAAACCGAGGAGTAATGTAAATCTCGCATCCCGACAACTGCTGTTTCCAAATCCCAATTATCGGGGCGGATATCTGTTTTCGCACTGCCGCAACGTGAGCCGGAGTGTCAATTCGCACGCCGGCAGCTCCTCCATTGATCGCCGATCGAGCCATTGCTGCAATGACGATCGGATCGTGCAGTGGTGAGTCAGCAGGTGCTTGACAAGAAACAATTAATCCAGTAGGAATTTGACAATTAATCATAAAGAATCGAGGCTGTATTGTGTGATGTTAATCTGTAGGGTGCATCGCTGCGAGATTTTCAATGGAACTTGCTTCTTGACAGGTAGCGACGCACCTTACTACCAGATTGTGTGTACCACATATACATGGAATATAGCCTTGCTCAGATAGATGAGATGCCTGCTGGTAATGAGTAATGGATTCCCATTACCTATTACCTATTACCCATTCCCCATTAAAGCAAAAATCTTGTCCAACAATTGCTGCGGGTGAATAGGTTTTGCCAAACAATCATTGGCTCCGGCCGTTGCCATAAATATTCGATCGGCTGGAATTTCCTCAGTGCTTAAAGCCAGAATCTTGAGATTTTGAGTCGCAGATTTGTGGCGCAGTTGGTGAATTATTTCACAGCCATTTATACCGGGCAAACGCATATCGACTATCGCAACATTCGGCTGCAAAAGTTCAATTTGTTCGACCGCCACCGAACCTTCAATCATCCACACAACTTGCAGTCCTGCTGCTGTCAGGATATCGCAAATTAGCATGGCAGTTTCTTCATCTTCTTCGATCAATACGAGGCTGCCTCGCAAGGATGAAGAATGAAGGGGTAAAGATGAATTTGATTTTTCATATTTGAATTTTGATGATTCATCTTTGAGCAGATTTTGGATGGGTATAAAAACTGTAAAAGTAGAACCGACATCAACTGTAGAATTGACTTCGATCGCGCCACCGTGAAGTTCAACTAACTGTTTAGTTAAAGCCAAACCCAAACCCGTGCCGCCGTATTCGCGACGGTAGGGAGAATCCAATTGCTGGAATTTTTGAAACAAGAGCGATCGCTGATCTTCGGGAATTCCAATCCCCGTATCTTTGATTTGAAAAATAGCGGTACTTCCTGGGAGTGCAGTACCGGGCTGCCGCTCCGCAGACGTTTGAGTTTTATTTTCTGTTACCCAAACTCGTAGGATAACTCGCCCCCCTTCGGGAGTAAATTTGATCGCATTTCCTACCAGATTGAAAAGAATTTGTCTCAACCGGCGCGGGTCAGCGATGAAGCGATCGCACTCCTGTTTAATTCGCTGTTCTTGCACCAGTTCTATCCCTTTAGCAATAGCTTTTTCTTTGAGGGCGTGCAGGCTTTGAGAAACCAATTTAGATAGAGAAAACTCGCTAATTTTTAATACAGTTTTTCCCGCTTCTACTTGCGATAAATCTAAAATATCGTTAATTAATTCTAACAAGTGGTCGCCACTGTCGCGGATAGTTTGCAGGTATTTCCGCTGCTTTTCGATCGGCACTTCTTTACTACCAACTTTGCCGTAAGACCAGCGCAGCAGCGTATCAGAAATGCCGATTACGCAGGTGAGAGGAGTCCGCAATTCGTGACTCATAGCTGCTAAAAAATCGCTTTTGGCTAGGCTTGCCGACTGGGCGGCGACGAGGGCATCGCGAAGTTCTTGCGTGCGATCGATTACCCGCTGTTCTAAGGTGCGCTTTTGCCGTTGGACTTCTGCATAGAGTTCCGCTTGGTAAATTGCGATCGCCAAATGTTCTGCTATTTGCTGCAAAAATGTTTTTTTGCTTTCTTCCCATTCCCAACAAGTACATTGGTGAGCAATTAGCAGCCCCCACAATTCCGCTTGAACTACGATCGGCACTACTAACTTAGCGCGCACCTTCGCCCGCCGCATCAACTCTAAAAAACAGGGTTCAGAAGAGTAAGTTTTTTCCACGTCCGCGACAGCAAAGGTCAAACCTTTGCGATATTTTTCTCGCTGCATTACTCCATGTGGCAAGCATTGTACGCCGTCACCCAAATTTAGTACAGACGAGATAGTATCGTTAGCTAAAGCTTCGTAGGTGATCCGACCTAAATAAGTGTAAGAGCCAGCATTTTCTTTGAGTTGGCCAGAATTTGAAACCGCAATAGATATTTCTTTCCCTAATTCGCCATTGTCAAGAATCGGCACTTTTTCAAATTGATAAATTACCAGGCGATCGACATCCAAAAACTCTCGCACCCGATCGACTGCTTTCGACAAAATTGTCGGCAATTCTAAACTCTGGCGGATCTGAGTTGTCACCTGATTTAAAAGTCGCTCCTGTGTGAGTTGCTGCTGCAAAGCATCTTCCACCGACTGACAGAATGAAACGCAGGTTATAGGAGCTATTTGCAATTGAGTAACTGCGTCTGTATGTCGAGCGGCGATGCTATCTTCTAGCATTTCTGAATCAATTAGTTCAGATCCAATTTTTTCCCTTGTTTCGGTTTCGGCGCTGACGACAAGCTTTTGACTATTTTCACTTTTCTCAACAGTGAGAATTTCCAGCAAATTTAGGGTGAATTCGCTTTGAACAACAGCCGAGTTTGGCTTGATATTATTAATCGCTTGTTTCAGTGCGATCGTGTTCAATGGTAGCGAGGATACGGGTGTTATTTCTGTAATTTTTTCTGTGAGAGTCGAGAGGAAATTTGCGATCGCCTCCGGCTCGAAAGTCAACTCCACATTCAATTGGGAATTCGGAATTTCTTCGCTGTCTTTGTGTCCCTTTGTTCCTGCTTCCTCTTGCTTTCCCCGCAATAGCACGCTAAACTGCTCTGATATTACTACTGCAAATCTTTCTGAAGAGCTTCGATCGCTATTTTGAACAAAAGTTCGCACAGCCTCATCTGCCAGCCAAATCGCCCCTGGGAGTTCAGCCATTTGCTGCAACAACTGGTAAACAACCTCAAAGGTCGCTAGAGGCAAAGTTCGATTTAAGGTTTTTGGTTTCAAGCTAGGTATTTTCCCGGTTGTTGTCAAGAACAAAATATAAAAGCCCCTGTTTTGGGGGATGTAACCCGGGGTGCAGCAGACCAGGCTGCTCCAAGAGACTTTATTTAGATAAAAGTAGTCAGGGGCAAGAAAAGCAATGGAGACCAGGGGGGCAAGGGAAAGCGGACAAACAACATCGGTTATTTCTCCCTATATCCCTCTAGTTGTAACTACTTTAAACAGTCTGATTCCACTATAATATCAATAATATATAATTTGTTAACTTCTACTTAAAACTACGAGGGTAAATGAGCAGTCTAACTCACCTCGCCCCCGATTCCACAATCGGACATCTGCCGTGTCACCACTTCCAAGTGAGTTCTACAACTCCCGGACAAGTGGTAGCTGAAAAATTCGGGCAAGAACCAGATCTTCCCGGAGTCATTATTACTCACGAATCCCAGGTGTTGGGCATGATTTCTAGCGTTAAATTCCGAGAGCAAATGAGTCTTCCCGATCGCGTAGAATTTTATTGGCAGCGCCCGATTCGATCGCTTTTAGATTTTATGAGAATTCCCCCTTTGTCGCTGTCGGAAAACTGGAAAATTTACGATGCAGTGCAAGCGTGTCTTAACAGGCAGAGAGACCTGATATACGAACCAATTATTGTAGTAAGGGAAAACCATAGCCTCGGTATTTTGGACGTTCAAACTCTGCTGCTGGCGCAGGCTCAAATTTTATCGCAAGCTAACAAGATAATTGACAAATATCGAACAGAAAGACACAAAAATCTTGCTCAAATTCAACAAGAACAAGCAAAAGTTCAAGAATACACTAAGCTTCTAGACTCCAAGCAGAGGCAAGCCGAAAAGTCTAATAATATTCCCAGTCAGGAACAAGCTGCACTGGCAAAACAAGCTCAAGAAATTGCTCAACTCAATCAGCGATTTGTGCGCATTGCGAGGCTGATTTCCTCAGAAGGTCGCCTCGCATTTCAGGCTACTTTTCAAGGCGCTAATTCTATTTGCAACAACACGGAGAGAATTTTGGGTGTTGGTAAAGCAATTGCTAACGATTTGGAAACAGTTAATCGCACTTCCAGAACGATCGCAGAAGCGATCGAGCAAGTTAGGCACTTAGCAGTACAGGTGGCCGTAGTCACCAATCAAATGGAAAATCAACCCAGCGGTTTGAGCCAAGTGAGTCTGGAAATTGCTCGACTGGCGAGTAAAACTTTTGAATTGGGGACTCAAATAGAACAAATTGCTAGCAGGTTTAAACTTCGCATTCACGAACTAACGGAGGCAGCAAGAGGAGGTGCTCATGTGGCTAAATCCGTGACACAAAAGATCGAGCGGGCGGAGAGGACGCTGTTAGAGTTAGAGGAATTAATCAGTGAAAAAAGTCTCAATTTAACTCCCGACATTTCCGAACAATTGGACATTAACAAAACTGTCAGAAGTCAATCTTTGGTTAAAGAAATAGAACAGGCAGAAGTGGGCTTGTCGGAGCTAGAATCCATCGTCAAAAAACAAGACTCATCGCAATATCTGATTCAAAAGATTCAAGAGGCGCTGAAGTACAAACAAGGATAAAGATCAAACCCAAAGTTAGTAAAACAAAATGAAAATTTTGCTAGTAGAAGATGATAAAATAACAGTCAATCTCCTGACACAAGCACTGAACGCTCACAATTACAATGTCAATACGGCAGCAGACGGTGAAACAGGTTTTCAGTTGGCGCAGGCTTACGACTACGACCTGATTCTTTTGGATGTAATGATTCCTAAACTCGACGGCATTAGTTTGTGTCGGGAATTACGAGCATCCGGCTACCAAATGCCGATTTTATTGCTGACAGCCCTAGATAGCAGCAACGATCGAGTTCAGGGTTTAGAAGCGGGTGCAGACGATTATGTAGCCAAGCCTTTCAACCTGCCGGAATTAATCGCTCGAATTAGGGCTTTGTTGCGCCGAGGCAAGGCAACTTTGACTAGTACACATTTGACCTGGGAAAAACTGCAAGTAAACCCCGATACTACGGAAGTAATTTATGCAGAAAAAGTCCTGCACCTGACTCCAAAAGAATACAATTTGCTCGAACTTTTCCTGAGAAATCCGCGGCGCATATTCAGTCGCGGCGCCATACTCGATCGCATTTGGTCGGCGGGTGAATTTCCTCAGGAGGAAGCCGTCACCGCTCATATTAAGGGGCTGCGGCAGAAGCTAAAAGCGGCCGGGATGAATGTAGATTTAGTGGAAACGGTGTACGGATTGGGCTACCGACTGAAAAGTCTGCCGGAGGAAATTGACAATCAAAAAGGTTCCCATAAAACCACAGAAAATGCTAAAAGTCAAGAAACTTTATCTGCTAAATCCAGCCAACCGACAGAAGAAGTTGAGCAAAATCTGGCGCACATCAAAGTCCTGAGTGTGGTTGCGGAAATTCGAGCCAAGTTAAAGGCAAGTTTTATCGAAAAGGTGCTGGTATTCGATCGGGCAATTGCTAGCCTAAAAATAGGCACCTTGGACAACGGACTGCGACAGGAAGCGCAGGCTCAAGCTCACAAATTAGTCGGTTCTTTGGGAACTTTAGGGCTGCCGAAAGGTTCGGAAGTAGCCCGCAAAATCGAACATTTATTCAAGGCGGAAAACATATTGAATCCAGGGACGACTCAGCAGATTGAGGTATTAGTTAATTTGCTCAAACGGATATTCGATCGACCACCAGCAGAATCAGATCTTGAAGCTATTTCTCTAGTTGCCGAGCAGCGCCGACTGTTAATAATTGATGATGACAATTTGCTGAGAGATCGCCTCGAAATAGAAGCATCTAATTGGCAATTGCGCACAGAAGTAGCGAACTCTGTGCCAGTGGCAAGAAGTGTAATTTTTCAAGAGACTCCCGACGCTATTTTGTTGGATTTAAATTCTCCTAAAACCAAGGAAAATAGACTTGCATTCCTAGCCGAACTCCGTCGCCAAAAACCAGAAATTCCGGTGATGGTGGTTAGCGAACAGAACCAATTGAGCGATCGAATTGAAGTGGCTCGTTTGGGAGCTTCTGGCTTTTTATCTAAATCAATCCCCCCAGTAGATATACTGAAAGCTGTAGCTCTGCTCCTCGACCAGACCAGCCCAGCAGAAGCTAAAGTTATGGTAGTAGATGACGACGTGCATCTATTGGCGGCACTGAAAATGATTCTACAACCTTGGGGATTTCAAATAACAACATTAGATGAGCCTCAAAATTTCTGGGAGGTGCTCGAAACCACAAGCCCCGATTTGTTAATTTTAGATGTGGAGATGCCCGGTTATAGCGGTATTGAACTGTGTTTGGCAGTACGTAACGACTTGCGCTGGAGCAAGCTTCCCGTACTATTTTTGACCGCTCATTCCGAATCGGAAATAGTGCGCCAAATGTTTGTCGCAGGTGCTGACGATTACATCAATAAGCCAATTGTGGAACCCGAATTGATTGCTCGTATCCTAAATCGCTTGGAGCGAATGCAGCTTAGATACAAGCTGGCACAGCAACAATGCTAGAGGCAGGCGTTGTCAATGACGATTAGCCCCTCGATCCCCCTGGGGCGTATTTTCTTTCCCCGGAGATCCCCCTAACCCCCCTTAAAAAGGGGGGGACAAGAGAGATCGAAGTCCCCCTTTTTAAGGGGGATTTAGGGGGATCGAGACTTCGCTATGAACCAGAGAACCCGGACAAGAGAGATCGAAGTCCCCCTTTTTAAGGGGGATTTAGGGGGATCGAGATTTGGCTATAAACCAGGGTAGGAGTGGATTTGAGTCTTAATTTGACACCAATGTGCCAAGAGTGACTATCCCTGATGCGGGGCGATCCTACACCAATTGCATAAATCAGGCTCCGCGTGCTAAGCACAGGCTAAATTAAAAAAATATTCATAACGGCAGAAAAGCAATGGTATTGCACTCAGACACAAACAAGTTTAATAACAGCAAAGGCGAATCAATACACGCCCCTGGTTCGATTCAACTTCACGGCATCCTGTTCGTCTTGCAAGAACCGCTGTTGAAAATTATACAAGTTAGCAAAAATACTGTTGAAGTTCTCGGAATACAGCCCCAGGAAATTTTAGGGAAATTTTTTACGGAACTGGTCGGAATTGAGCAAATTGCCTCGATAGAAGCAGCTTTGTCCGAAACTAATGAGAGTATTACTCCCATTAGTTTATACATTCAAACCCCAAAAGATAAACTTTTTTTTAACGGTACTATCTACCGTTCTGACGAGTCAATAATCATTGAATTAGAGCCACTTGTTTCCCAGCAATATCAAAAAGAGTTGAGTTTTTATAATCTAATAAAATTCCCAATAACTAAAATACAAGCAGCACACAGTCTGCAAGAGATGTATCAAATAGTAGTTACAGAAGTGCGAAAGCTCATCGGATTTGATAGGGTAATGATCTATCAATTTGATACTGAATATGGCGGAGAAGTTGTCGCCGAAGATAAAGTAAAAAGTTTGAACACTTTATGGGGATTGCACTATCCGGATAGCGATATTCCTAAACTAGCCCAATACTTTGCTAGCAAAATTTAATCCGGTTTATCCCAGATATCAACTATCAGCCTGTAGAAATAATTCCTAATTACAATCCACTTACCGATCGACCGCTAGATCTGAGTTTAAGTTGGTTGAGAAGTGTTTCACCATGCCACATTCAATATCTCAAAAATATGGGTGTTGCTGCCAGCATGACGATTACATTAATGAAAGATCAAAAATTGTGGGGATTAATAGCTTGTCACCACGAAACACCAAAGTATATCAGCTATGAATTGCGCAGTGCTTGCAAACTGCTAGCAAAATTTATAGCTTTAGAAATGAGCTGTAAAAAAGATAGTGAAGACCGGGTACACAAAATTTATTTAAAATCAATTTGTGCTAAATTTATTGAGGATATTTCCCAAGAACACGGTTTTGCAGAGGGTTTACTTAAACAAAAAGATAACTTGCTAGAATTGGTGGGCGCTAGCGGTGCTGTTGTGTGTGCTAAAGAAACTTTAACCACGATCGGAAAAACTCCTGATTTGGCAGAAATTAAAAATTTAATTGGGTGGGTAGAGACTCAACTAAATAACGATATTTTTTATACTGATTGTCTGGCAAAACATTACCCAGCAGCAGAGAAGTTTATGGAAGTTGCCAGTGGCTTGTTGGTACTGGCTGTCTCGCAGATGCAAAAGCATTATATTTTGTGGTTCCGTCCCGAAGTAATTCAAACTGTCAACTGGGCGGGCAAACTTGATTCAAGCGTTGAATTTGAGCCGGATGGCAGCAGGCGGTTGTCTCCTCGCAATTCTTTTGAATTGTGGCAAGAAATTGTGAGGTTAAAATCTTTACCGTGGAAGCAGTGCGAAATTGAAATAGTTCTAGAACTTAGAGTCACTCTTGTTGGCATTGAGTTGCGGAAAATTAATCAGCAACTTACCTTAGCTTTGTCGGCTACCAAGATGGGATTTTGGGACTGGGATTTGCTGACTAATCGGATTATTTGGTCGCGGGAACACGAACAGTTGTTTGGATGGGTGCCGGGAACTTTTGATGGAAGTTACGAAAGTTGGGAAGCTCATCTTTACCCCGAAGATTTAAGCTCTGTGAATAATGCTATTAATAAGGCACTCAATGAGCAAGTAGATTATCTTCATGAATATCGCGTGGTTTGGCCGGATGGTAGCATTCACTGGATTGAAGGAAAAGGAAAGTTTTTCTACAGTGAAGAAGGCGAGGCAGTGCGAATGGTGGGAACGGTGATCGAGATTAGCGATCGCAAAATTGCTGAAAAAGCCCTCCACAAACTCAACGAACAGTTAGAAATCCGAGTTTTGCAGCGCACCCAAGAACTAGAACTCTCTCAAGCAGAACTCGGCCAAAGCGAAGCTTTATTTCGCTCTCTAAGTGAGTGTTCCCCGGTCGGCATTTTCAAAATCGATGCTGAGGGGAAATGTATCTATACCAATCCCCGCTGCCAAGCAATTGGTGGCTTCACATCGGCAGAAGCTTTAGGAGACGGCTGGATGCAGTTTGTTCATCCCGAAGACCTCAAAGCGGTTTTGTCTTTGTGGTCAGTAGAAAAATCGCTCGATCGAGAATTTAGCTCCGAATTCCGCCACATCCACCGCGACGGAACAATCCGGTTTTGTCGGGTGAAAACTGCTCCTATTTTTTCCGGTAACGGCCAACTCATCGGTCACGTCGGCACGGTAGCAGATGTCACAGAAAGTCGGGCAATTGAAAAAATGAAAAACGAGTTTATTTCGATCGTCAGCCACGAATTGCGAACGCCTCTTGCCTCAATTCGAGGTTCTTTAGGTTTACTCGTCGCTGGGGTACTTCAAAATCAGCCGGAAACCGCCAAACGTATGTTAGAAATTGCATCTAGTGATACCGAACGCTTAGTGCGCTTAGTAAACGATATTCTCGACTTAGAGCGACTCAATTCCAGCCAAGTTACCCTAGCCAAACAGTGGTGCGATGCTGCGACTTTGATGCGGCAGTCTGTGGAAACTGTGCACTCTCTAGCTGCTGACAATAAAATTAATTTGTCGATTTTGCCCGAAACGGCGCAAATTTGGGCAGAACCCGACAGGATAATTCAGACGCTGGTCAATTTCTTGAGCAATGCGATTAAATTCTCGCCACCGGGGAGTACAGTAACTCTCAGAGTTCAAGCAATGGTCGATCGGGTTTTATTTGAAGTCAAAGATCGAGGGCGGGGCATTCCTGCTGATAAACTAGAAACAATCTTTGGACGGTTTCAACAAGTAGATGCTTCTGACTCCCGCCAAAAAGGGGGAACTGGTTTGGGTTTAGCTATCTGTCGCAGCATCGTGCAACAGCACGGTGGCAGAATTTGGGCAGAAAGTGTTGTCGGAGAAGGGAGTAGTTTTTATTTCACGCTGCCTGTACCTTTTGAAGTGGAAGGGGAAAAAAAGTTTTGAGTTTGGAGTAGGGCAATCTTCTCGCGATCGCCTACTAGATCGGTAAATCCACCTAATGAAACGTAACATACGGATGACTGAAAAGCTCGTCGCAATCAGTTTTTTTCCTTCTTCCTTCTTCCCCCCAAGGGGGGGTTCTTCTTCCTTCTTCTTCCTTCTTCCTTCTTCCCCCCAAGGGGGGGTTCTTCTTCCTTTTTAAGTTGTGAATTTTAACTTTTAAATTATGTCAGCAAAGCGTATTTTAGTGATAGATGATGAAAAAAACCTCTGTAGCGTGATTCAGGCTTGCTTGGAACATTTAGGCGGCTGGACGGTATCGATCGCGCACGAGGGCAGCGCAGGATTGCTTTTAGCAGCAACTCAAGTCCCTGACGCTATTCTGCTAGATGTGATGATGCCCGATATGGACGGAATTGCGATGTTTCGTTTGCTGCAAAACAATGCGGCTACTCGGAAGATTCCTGTTATTTTCCTGACTGCTAAAGTGCAGGCGCTTGATTTGAGCGAATTTTCCCAGTTGGGGGTAGCGGGGGTGATTGCTAAGCCTTTCGATCCTTTGAGTTTGGCACAGCAAGTTGCTGAAGTTCTGGGATGGAATTTTTGACCTTTATCAGCCAAGGTACAAAGCCCCCGGCTTTATCAGTGGGGTCTCTTTCTTCAATTTTTTAATCTCAAATCTCAAATCTCAAATCTCAAATCGGTTGACCAATATGTGTCTTGGTAGATAACGTTTTGTTAAGACGAGTCCAGCAGCTAGAGTATTTTTGATTCCTCCGAATCCCTACAAGGACTGGCTTTTCAACCTCCCACGCTTTGCTTATAAAAAAATGATATTCTTCATAATTTCCTCATACTTTGTCGCTAAGTTTATTGGAGTCTCTTAAGTAGAAGACCGCTCGCACTTAGCGGCTTCCCCTTGCCTAAGCACAAACTAGCCGTCAGGCGAGTTCGGGTCAGCGATAGATCGTACTTTGGATTAACTAGTGCGACAGCACAATGAATCTGAACAAGTTCTGGCAGGAGACCTAAAAAAAATTTTAATAATTGAGGATGTGATAAGCGATCGCGCATAACTGCCTCCACAATTAACCCGATAATTTTCTCAACGATAAGAGGTGCAATTGTCGCTAACAGGCAAAGCAAAGTCAGACTAAGTGTTGTAAAGATTGTGGAGATTATTCAAATGTCACATCTGCTATCTTCTGAGGGTAACAACCAGATTCTGTGCTACTACGCAAATATTACGAACCAAATTCAGGTGGTTCGGATTGAGAACATTCCTAATTGGTACTTTGAAAGGGTGATGTTTCCAGGACACAGGCTGATGTTTGAAGCGCGACCAGAAGCAGTATTAGAAATTCACACAGGCACGGTGGCAGGTGCTATTTTATCCGACAAGATTCCTTGCTATGTGCTGCGGGTTATAGAAGAAGTAGCGACCGATACTGAGCTGGTGATTCCCGAAAAACGATATGCAGTATGCGCCTGCTAAGAATTATTAGACATCGACACAAATTAGGTTTTTGCTTGGACCGAACAAGCGTTTCAGATGCTTTTTCGGAGATGTCTATCCGATAGTAAGCCAACTAAAATGGCAACAAAAGAATTAGTTAGTTAGTGTTTATGGATGGGGAAAATGCAGAAAATTCTTGTCAATCTTACCTTAGCCTTGGTCACAGAGGAAATAGAAATCATCTTGGAGTCTTATCCGAAGCATCCCTACCAACAAGCTTTTTCACCCTCTGGCTTGCGACAGGATTTAATTGCTTACGTGCTGAGCCGCATTCCCAATACGTATACAACGATCGAACCCTATGAGTCTGTCTCTAACCAAAAAGTCCAGGTTCGCTGTTCTTCAGAGCAGTTACTGCATATAGAAAACTTGATTCACACTGGCATTCGCGACGTGTTGCACAACTATGACAAGGTAGACTACCGCGTTCCTCAAACAGTTAAATCTAGTTCAAGAGTTTCTAGTTGGTTTTGAGAGTTTGTCAGCCATGAGGGGAGACGCGATCGAACTCGAATTGTTCAAAAGTCGAAGTTGTTTAAGACTGTTCGTAAGAGCTTGACTTAAGTGGCAAATAGCTTGCTAAAATTATCCATAGTTAGCTATCGCGAGAGAGTTTATGTCGAAAGTGGCAGAGTTTGCAAAATTATCGGGAGTATCGGACTCAACATTGAGGCGCTGGGAAAGGGAGGGCAAATTAATTCCCCCGCATGACTTTGGGCAAGTAACCACATCCAACCAAGTTTAACCATGTTTGCCATCAAGCGAGCGCTCAAATTAAATAACCAAGAAGCGACCTGGATGGCAAAACACGCAGGATTTCGGCGGGTTGTCTTCAATATGGGGCTGAGCTTGCGAACTCAAATGTACTGTGAAGGTGAGTTTTCCGACTCAAAAGTCATCAACGAAGTCAAGAAAGTTCTGACCAACTATGTCAAAAAACAACCCGAGTGCGATTGGATGAACCATTTGTCTTCTCGTGTCTATCAGAACGCTTTAATCGATTTAAAGAAAGCGTTCGCGAGGTATCGAGAGGGAAAAGCAAGTCATCCGAAGTTTGCCAGCCGTCGGGACGGTCAATCTTTTACAGTTGATTCTTCCAATGGCAAAGTTTTATTGGCAGCGGGCAATACAATTAAAATTCCCACGCTCTCGACTTTTCG